>URGQ01000002.1 GCA_900547385.1 uncultured Oscillospiraceae bacterium
CGCCAGAAGGGACTCGAACCCCTGGCCTACTGCTTAGAAGGCAGTTGCTCTATCCTGCTGAGCTACTGGCGCAAGCAAAGCGTGGAGCGGGTGATGGGAATCGAACCCACGTAACCAGCTTGGAAGGCTGGAATTCTACCATTGAACTACACCCGCAGGTCCAAAGGCGGTCTTTGGCGACATCAGTTATCATACCAAAAGAGGGGGGCTTTGTCAACCGTTTTTCAGAATTTAGCGGGAGAATTTTGCAAAAAAGGTTGTCAGCGTCCGCGGGATGTGTTAAAATTCTTATGTAGTATGCACTATCACACGAAAGGACGATTTTTCCTATGTCTGGACATTCCAAATGGAATAATATCAAACGCAAAAAGGGCGCTTCCGATGCGGCCAAGGCCAAGGTATTCACCAAGGTGGCCCGTGAGATGTCGGTAGCGGTAAAAGAGGGCGGCGCCGACCCCGATACCAACGGTAAGCTGCGCGACTGCATCGCCAAGGCCAAGGCTGCCAATATGCCCAACGAGAATATCGAGCGCTGCATTAAGAAGGCTGCGGGCAGCGAGGATAAGAACAGCTACGAAGAGATGGTATATGAGGGCTACGGCCCCAACGGCGTTGCCGTTATCATTGAATCGCTGACCGATAACCGCAACCGTACCGCCGGTGACCTGCGCCATTACTTTGATAAGTGCGGCGGCAACCTGGGCCAGAACGGCTGCGTTTCCTACCTGTTTACCAAGAAGGGCCAGATCGTCATTGATAACAGCGAGGGCGAGCTGGACGAGGAGAAGGTGATGGAGGACTGCTTTGATGCCGGGGCCGAGGATGTGGATTTCGATGAGGATACCATTGAGGTGTATACCGGGGTGAATGAGCTGCGCGAGGTGCGCGAGGCGCTGGAGAAGAAGGGCTATACCTTCCTTTCCGCCGAGCCGGCCTATATCCCCAGCACCTACACCGCCCTGCCGGAGGACGCCGCCGATAAGATGACCCGTCTGATGGACCTGCTGGATGACTGCGATGATGTGCAGGGCTTCTGGCACAACTGGGAAATGTAATATCCCCGCAAATATTCCAAGAGCGGCGCCCCCAAAGCGCCGCTTTTTTGGCAAAAGGGAGGGCAGACTATGAAAGGAGTGCGTCTGATAGCTGCGGCGTTGTGCGCGCTGCTGGTGCTGGCGGTCCCGGTCATGGCCGATGATGGCTTGGAGCTTCCCGGCGTGGTTAACCCAAATGACATGCCTGCGTTAGAGCAGCCCGCCGAGCCTTCTCCGGAGCCTTCTCCGGAGTCTCCTCCTGCCCCGGAGCCGGCCCCGCCGGCGGAGCCGCCGGCCCAGGAAACCGTCAGTGATCCTGCCGCGAGCGATCCGGAGCCGCCGGCAGGACCGGAACGGGATGATAACCTGTGGGGCGATTGGAAAGACCCGGGCAACAGTGGTGTCCGTACCGAGCTGCCCTCCGAGGAGCAGCAGGAGCTGGAGGAGGCCCGCCGGGAGCTGGAGCAAAAACAGCAGCAGCGGGAGGAAGCCTTCCGGGAAGCGGAGCGGGAAAATGCCGCCCTGCCGGAGGAAGAAGAGAAGCAGAAGAAGCCCGCCGACAGCAAGGCGGCCGATGCCGCCCCCACCGAGCTGGTGCTGCCCCAGCGGGAAGCGAGAACCAGCAGCCCGGTGCGGTACATCCTCATCGGGGCGCTGCTGGCCGGGGCCCTTTGCATTGCCATTTACCTGTTTACCCACCCGGCGCGGGAGGACGACCCCGCCGATGAAACCAAATCATGAGAAGCCACGATCCGAAAGGAGGAGCGCCCATGCCGGAGCCGAACCTGTGCCGCCACTGTTTTTCCGTACTGGAGGAGGGGGAGACGGTCTGTTCCGCCTGCGGGCAGAAGCCGGAGGCCCCCAACCCCGATGCCGCCCTGCCGCTGGGAACGGTGCTCTCCGGGCAGTACCGCGTGGGGATGGTGCTGCACCACAATGACCTGCTGACCACCTATCTGGCCTGGGATACCGAAAAAGACCGCAAGGTGCAGGTGGAGGAATTCTTCCCCGGCATATTGAAGCGTGCCGAGGACGGCCGGGGCATTATGCTCATCTCCGCCGAAAGCAAAACGCTGTTCCGCACCATGGCCAGCGACCTGCACGACCGCTGGAAGCGCCTGATGGAAGTGAACCACAAGGCGATGCTGAAAACACTGGTGCTTTTTTCCGAAAATGACACCCTGTACCGGGTGACCGAATATCTGCGCATGGAGCCGCTGGAGGAGCATCTTTCCCGCCAAAAGGGAGAGATGAGCCTGACCGATGCCCGGCAGCTCATCAGCCCGCTTATCTCGCTGCTTAGCCAGCTGCACAATATGGGCCTGACTCACTGCGGCATCTCCCCGCAGAACATCTATGTGGACAGCCGCAAGCGGGTCATCCTGGATGGCTTTGCCCTGCCGGAGCTGCGCACCGTGGGCAACGGCCTGCACGCCGAGCTTTACGCCGGGTACAGCGCCCCGGAGCAGTATTCCAAGGCACTGTGGCAGGGAGAATGGACCGATATCTACTCGCTGGGAGCGGTGCTGTACCGCATGCTGGCGGGACAGGCCCCGGTAAGCGCCGAGCTGCGCGGGGAAAGGGATGATTACCTGGCGCCGCTGGGTAAGCTGCGCCCCGACCTGCCGGAGCATGTCTGCGAGGGCATCATGAAGGCACTTTCGGTGGATCACAAGCAGCGCTACCGCTCCATGGAGGCGTTTTCCGCCGCCCTGCTGGAGGAAGCCGGTGCCAATACCGCCGTGTTCCGGCCGGAGGCCCCGCCCCGCCCGGCGGAAAAACCGGCGGCCGCGGGCCCAAAGCAGTTTTCTCCGCCCATGGTGCTGCTGGCGGTGCTGCTGGCGGTCAGCGTTATCGGGAATGTCCTTTTGGCGCTGTGGAACAGCGGCGCCTTTGACGGCAAGGAGCAGCCCGCCACCCCGGTGATGGAGCGCAGCCTGGAGGGGTACTATCTGCCGGCGATAGAGGACGAGCTGGAGCAGATGAGTGGGTATAATTTCATCTACCGCTATGAGTACAGCGATACCTACCCCAGCGGGGTGATCTATAAGCAATCGCTGGCGGTGGGGCAGGTGCTGCCGGAGGATGGCAGCGTGACGCTTTATATCAGCAAGGGACCGCAGTATACCGTCATGCCGGACCTGTACGGCGCCAATGAAGCCTATGCCATCCGCATCCTTACCGATTGCCAGATCAGCTATACCATTGTCTACGATACCAACCCGGAAACGGGCGGGGAACCGGGTACGGTGGTGGGCACCAGCATCGCGCCGGGCAGTCCCGTCGGGCCCAGGACCGCCGCCGAGGTGGATACCGTCACGGTGACCATCAAGGGCGCTTCGGAGGAGCCATTCTACGGCTGAATAGAAGAATAAACCAAAGCCCGCGGGAGAGGCGCTCTCCTGCGGGCTGATTTTTATTTTGCGGCGGCGAATGGAAAAAGGGTGGGAGGACAGGAGGACGGGCCGCAGATAGGCTGATGCCTGACAAGGTCCGGCCGCGCAGTCACCGCCGCCTTTTGCCGGTGCCGCCGGTCACAACGCCCGGGGAACGCTACAACAGCGTGCGGCAGCTGGGGGTGATGGATTCCTTGAGATGCTCCATCATGCGCAGGGCGGCATCCAGGGTGCTCAGCAGCTCGGCCCGGTCGTCCTCCAGGCAGTAGGCCGGCAGCTCCGAAAGGTGCTCCATGATATTATCCAGATGGTCGTGCCGCACATACAGCAAAAACCGGGGCTCCATGCCGTTCCATTCCGCCATCAGCTCCTCGCATTGGCGCTGGGCGGTGGCGGCGCCTTCTTTTTCCACCTGCTGCCGTACCGCCGCCGTGTGCTCCGTAAGCCGATCGATGCTTTGCTGCATATCCACCAGCGTGTAAATGCTGATGCCGATGATAATGAGCAAAATGCCTACCGCCGCTAAAAATCGTTTCATCGGCCACGCTCCTTCGCCACAATATCACAGCTGCCATCGGGGCAGGCGACCATCAGGTACACATCATCAATTTTGAGCTTTTGGGCGGCGGCTTTCTTTTCCACCCAGCGCAGGTCCTTGCCGCTGCGGCGCAGGGCCTCGTGCATCACGGTGCCCTCGCACACCACGGCCAGCGGCGGGGCGTTATCCTCCGGCTGATCCGGCATGGCCAGCACCTGCGGCGTCACCGGGCGGTTTTGGTACTTCTGGTAGATGGAGAGCTTGCCGTTGGTCTCCACCACCGCAAACTCCACCTCCTCTGCCCGAAAGATGCCGTTCTGCCGCAGCTGGATCATCAGGTCATCGGCGGAAAAGCGCAGCTCCCGCATTTCCCGCTGGTCTATTTTCCCATTGTGGATGATGATAATGGGCCGCCCGGAGACAATGCGCCGCAGCCGGGCGCTTTTCAGGCAGAGGAAGGAGGTCAGCACCTCGAAGCACATGAGCGCCAAAATGGGCAGAAGCCCCGCGAACATGGGGCTGTCCGTTTCCTCAATGGTGAGGGTGGCGATATTGGAAATGAGGATGGTGATGACCAGCTCCGAGGGCTGCAGCTCCCCGATCTGGCGTTTGCCCATCAGCCGGATGCCGAACACAACCACAAGATACAGGATCATCGTCCGCAAAAATGTGACCAGCACAAAAAATCACCTCGCATGGAGGGTATTATTTACGGATTTGGGCGGCATATTCCCGCACATATTCCGGCGGCCGCGGCGAATAATGAAAAGGAATTTCCCCGGCAGGGAAAATAATATTTTCGGCGAAGAAAACCGCATCGCGCGTCAGCCTGCCCACGGCGCTTCCTGGCCCGCCTGCGGCTTTCTCCTGCCGGGAAAGACCTGATATCTGCCGGGGAGCGGCGCCGAGTGGAGGGAGAAATGATGCCGGAAAAACTGGACAGCAGCATTGTGCTGCTGCGGGAGCGCATTGAGCAGGGGATGCGCGGCTCCGCCGATCTCATTTTGGATGAATTTGAGCTGGCCGGGGTAAAGGGCCTGGCTTTTATGTTCGATGGTCTGGTGAGCAATACCCAGGTCAGCGATTTTTTGCTGCGCCCCATAAACCGCATGGCCCCGCCGGAGGCCGACCCGGAAAAGCTGTGGGAGTACCTGCGCTCACAGTTTTTGTTCAGCAGCGAGCAGGGCATCGTGGAAACCTACGAGGATCTCTTTACCAAGGCGATGAGCGGCTTTGCCATGGTGATGCTGGATGGCGTGCCCCGGGCGCTCTCGCTGGGCTATCAGGGCTTTGAGACACGGGGCGTGGGGGAGCCCGCCATGGAGAAGAACCTCCGCGGCTCCCGGGAGGGCTTTACCGAAAGCAACAATACCAATACCGCCATGGTGCGCCGAAGGCTCAAATCCCCCAATCTGACGGTGGAAACGCTGTACCTGGGCCGGCAGAGCCGCACCAATGTGCGCCTTTGCTACCTCAGCGATGTGGCGGCGCCCGAAACGGTGGAGGCCGTGCGGCAAAAATTGCGGGAGGCTTCTCTGCCGCTGGTGCTGGACAGCGGCTTTTTGCAGGCGTTCATCGGCAAGGGGGCGGCGTCGCTTTTCAGCGGGACGGGCACCACCCAGCGCCCCGATACCCTGTGCGCCAAGCTGGCGGAGGGCAGAGTGGGCGTTATGGTGGACGGCAGCCCCAATGTGATGATCGCGCCCTACCTCTTCACCGAGCATTTCCATACGCTGGATGACTACACCCAGCGGCCCTATTTTACGGCGTTTGTGCGGCTTTTGCGGCTGGCGGCGTTCTTCCTTACGGTGCTGCTGCCGGGCTATTATGTGGCGGTGGTCACCTTCCACCCGGAGCGTATTCCCCGGATGCTGCTGCCCGCCTTTCTCGGCTCTGTTTCGGCCACGCCGCTTTCCGCCATGGGGGAAGCCTTGGCCCTTTTTTTGCTGTATGAGCTGCTGCGGGAGGCAGGGCTGCGCCTGCCGGATGCCATTGGGCATACCCTCAGCGTGGTGGGCGGCATCGTCATCGGGGATGCCATTGTGACCGCCGGACTGGTGGGCCTGCCCATGATCATCATTATCGCGCTGACCGCCGTAAGCGCCTTCGCGGTGCCCAGCCTGTACGAGCCGGTGACGATCCTGCGGTTTTTATTCATCTTCATCGGCGGGATATTGGGGCTTTACGGCATGGTGCTGGGCTTTTTGCTGCTGGTGGTGAACCTGTGCGGCCTGCATACTTTGGGTACGCCGCTCACCGCGCCCATCGCGCCGTGGCAGTCCGGTGCCCTGCGGGATCTCTTCTGGCGCAGCAGCTGGCAGCGCCTGGGGCAGGAGGACTACAATGTGTCCTCCGCCCGCCAGCGGGAAAGGGGGCAGACCGATGACCAGGACGCGTAAGATCAGCGGCAGCGGGCAAATATTCGCTTTGTTGGTATTATCCCAGTGCTTTTGGCTGCTGTGCTGCCGCCCGTCCCTTGTCAACGGCCTGTTGAGCATGGCGGCTTCGGCGGTGGCCTATGGGGCGGTATTTCTGCTCGCGGTATTCTGCCGCCGCTGCGCCGCCCGGGGGGAGACCCCTCTGTCGCCGGTATTTGCCGCATGGGGTGCGCTCCTTACGGTGGGATATTTCGCGGTCACGGCCGAACAGCTGCTTTCCGCCGCCCGTGTTCTGTTCGAGGGTGTGTTTTCCCCGTTTCTCCTGCTGCTGGTGCTGCTGGGCGCGGTGTGGGCGGCCGCTGCCGCCGGGCAGGAGGCCCTGGGCCGGGCCGCCTTTGTCAGTCTGTTTTTATTTTTGATCGCGGTGCTGCTGCTTACCCTTGGGGTGCTGCCACAGGCTACGGCGCTCAATCTCCGCCTGCCCGAAGAGGATCCTTCCCGCCTGGGAGAGGAGATATTATTCATCCTGCCTCGCCAGATAGAACCTCTGCTGCTGTTGCTGTTTGCCCAACGGTGCAGCCGGCCGCGGTCTGCCGCCCTGCTGCTGTGGGTGCCCGCCGGTTGGATGCTGGGCGGCCTTTTGCTGCTGCTGGCGGCGCTGGTGCTGGGGCACTACGGCAGCCTGCAGCCCTACCCCATGATGCAGCTGGCCCGGTCGGCCGGGCTTTCCGGCATGGTGCCGGTCTATTGTTTTTTGCTTATCACGGCGGCGTTTTTCCGGCTTACCGGACTGGCGGTCGCCGCCGCGCGGTTGGGCGGTATGGCTGGCTGCCGTCCAAAATGCTCCCTTTGGGCAGGCGTGGCGCTTTCCCTTGGCGGGGTAGCGCTGCTGCACTATACCGGCTGGCCGGATGCTGCCGTTTATCCCATCTTGGCTGTGACGGGCCTGCTTTGGCTGATTTTTGCTCTGCTGCCGCCGCGGGGCACCGGGAATAAGCGGGACCGGCGGCGTTAGCGGCTCAACAGGCGCCAGCCCGATTTCATCGGGCGCCAGCCTGCCCTCGCCGCTGCCTGGCCGCTCGCCGCTTCTGCCCGCCGCCCCGCCATTTGCTTATCTTCTCATTTAGGAGGTCCCCCATGCCGCTTCGCCGCTTTTTTGTCCTGCTGTTGCCCCTTGTGCTCTGCCTGCTGCCCGGCTGCAGAGAGCGCCCCATCTCCTCCCGTCTGGTCCTTTCCTCCATGGGGGTGGAGTGCTCCGCCCGCCCGCTTACCGCCGTGCTGGAGGTGATCCGCGAGGAGAAAAATGAGACCATCACCGTGCAGGGGGAAAGCTTCACCGCCCTCTTTTCCGCCGCCGAGCGCCAAACCGGGGAGCAGGTCTACCTTGGCGCGCTGCAGAGCATCGTCTTTTCCGGCGTGCCCGATGGCAGCACGCTGCGGGAGTATCTCCGTGCGCTGCTGGCCGATGGAAGGCTTTCCCCCAATACCCAGATCGCCCTGTGCGGGGACGCCCTTTCACTGTATGATGGGGAAGCGCTCACTGGGGATAGCATCACCGCCCTGCTGACCCGCCAATATACCGATAGCCGCCGCAATGGACTCAAGGAGCTGCTGAACCTGCTGGAGGGGACCGGCCGGGATGGTCTGATCCCCTGGCTGACGACGGCAGAGGGCGAGCTGCGGGAAACGGGTGCCATCGCCACCGGGCAAAGCGACTACACCGCCCCCGAGGAGCCGGAGGAGATCTGCCTTATGCTGCTGGGCGAGCGCCCGGAAATGCGCTATGCGCTTTCGACTGGAGCGGGGGAGGCGAGCATCCTGCTGCGGCGGCTGACCCTTTCTGGGGTCAAATGGGAGGACGAAGCACCCACCCTCACCCTGACGGCGGAAGCCGCGGTGCAGTCCGCCGATGGAAACATGACCCGGGAAACGCTGGAAGCGGCCCTGCTGGATGAACTGCAGCGGCGCCTGGCCGCGCTGAATACCCAAATGTCCCGCACCCGCAGCGATCTGCTGGGGCTTTCGGCCCGGGCGGCGCTTTGCGGTCACGATTTACAAAATATCCCCTTGGGGGAGCTCCGCTACACCGTTCACCTGGTTCTGCGGGATCCCCGCGGACTTTTGTCATAGGACGCATTTTTTGGCATCCCTGTCCTTTTGCTGCATCCGCCGCAAGTATTTACATCACATCATCCGCCGCTTCCGGCGCACAGTAGATTATGGGGCGGCGCATCAGTGCGGGCGCGGCCCCGCTTTTGGGGGAAAGGGGGTGAAATCCTTTGAGAAAAGCAATACGCACAGGCTTTTGGATCTTTGGCGCCGCGGTGCTGCTGGTGCTGGCCGCGGCGGTATACTGGCAGGCCCGCCTGCCGGATGAATACGCCCTGACCCGCGGCGGCAGCCTTCGCCTGCCCGGCAATATTACTGCAGTCTATGGCGAGGAGACCGCCGTGGCCCGCAGCGGGGAAGCAACGGCCGAAGCCCAGCTGCGCCTGCCGCTGGGCGTTTCGGTCAAGACTGTTTCGGTGCGCTATGTGCAGCGGGATACCGTGCTGGTCTCCGGCCGTCCCTTCGGCATCAAGATGTTTACCGAGGGATTGATGGTGGTGGGCTTCACCGATTTTTCCGCCGATGGCAGGCGCATCAATCCGGCCCGCAGCGCGGGCCTTGCCACCGGGGATATCCTGCTGAGCCTGGACGGCATCACATTGACCTCCAATGAGCAGATGGGTGCTCTGGTGCAGGGCAGCGGCGGCCGCCCGGTGCAGCTTGTATATCAGCGGCAGGGGCGGCAGTACACCGCGCGCCTCACCCCGCAAAAAAGCCTTTCCGACAGCCGCTGGCACCTGGGGCTTTGGGTGCGGGATAGCTCCGCCGGCATCGGCACCGTCACCTACTTTGATGAAAACGCGCGTACCTTCTCCGGCCTGGGGCACCCCATCTGCGATGTGGATACCGGCGAGATCATGACCCTTTCCACCGGGGAGGGAGTGGAAGCGGTCATTACCGGCTATACCACCGGCAAAAGCGGCTCCCCCGGCGAATTGAAGGGCCAGTTTGTGGCGGGGCGCACCTTTGCGGGCCTCACCGCCAATGGCGAATGCGGGGTCTGCGGGGCTCTCCGCCCGGATTATATCCCGCAGGGGGAGCGGCTGCCGGTGGCTTTTTCGCACGAAGTGCAGCCCGGCCCCGCTAAAATGCTGACAACTATTGCAGGCGGCGCTCCGCGGGAGTATGATGTAGTTATCGAGAAGGTGCTGCGGGGCAGCGGCCACGCGGGGCAGAATATGGTCATCCGGGTGACCGATGAGGCACTGCTGCAAAAAACCGGCGGTATTCTACAGGGCATGAGCGGCTCGCCGCTCGTCCAGAATGGGATGCTGGTGGGCGCCGTGACCCATGTCTTTGTGGATGAACCGGACCGCGGCTACGCGATTTTTGCCGAAACAGTGCGAAACGCCGAGAAAAACCTCGACCAAACCACCCGCAATGCGGCATAGCATCTAATATTGGAAAATATTGGCGAAAACTTTATCAAAAAATATTGAAATATATGTTGAAATCTTTTACAATTTATGGTAACATCAACTCAACGGCCGGATTTCATAACATTTTAGGAGGAGTATTCACATGGAGAACCACAACTATATGCTGATCGCCGATGATGCGGGCGAATTCCGCGATACCTGCAAAGCTGCTTTGGAGGCAAAGGGCTTTGAAGTAGAGGTTTGCCGCAAGGATGGACGCGCTCTTTTGGATATGATCCGGGAGAAGAAGCCCACCGCTGTGCTGATGGAGGCCCTGATGAGCGGCCTGGATGGCCTGGGCGTGCTCATGGCCGTTTCCCGCGGGGAGTGCGGCGTCCAGCCCACCATCTTTACCATGACCGGTATGGATGCGCCCGGCATCACCAATCAGCTGATCCGGGCAGGCTCCGCCTATCACTTTGTCAAGCCGTTCGATCCCGATATCATTGCCGAGCGGGTAGAAATGATGTGCGCCCCGGCCGCCGGGGAAGAAGCGGTTGCCGCGGCCCGTCCCGCCGTGGAAGTGGTGGACCTGGAAACCATCGTCACCGAGATCATCATGGAGATCGGCATCCCGGCGCATATCAAGGGCTACCAGTATATCCGGGATGGCATCATTATGACCGTCCGGGAACCGGAGATCATCAACGGCGTTACCAAGGTGCTTTATCCGGCCATCGCCAAAAAGAACGGTACCACCGCCTCCCGTGTGGAGCGTGCCATCCGCCATGCCATCGAGGTGGCCTGGGACCGCGGGGATGTGGATATTCTCAATTCCTATTTCGGCTATACCATCCACAATCTGCGCGGCAAGCCCACCAATAGCGAGTTCATTGCCATGATCGCGGATAAGATCCGCCTGCGTTATAAAGGCTCCAATTTTACCCTTGCCTGATCCACAAAGGCCAATGCCGGCCGCCCGTTCCCTGCTTACTGGGGAGCGGGCGGTTTTCCCATATATGCCCAGATTTATTACAAATACGAAAATTTGTTCGTTTTTTTCATCCCAAAGTCTTGCCCACCCCACCAAACCTGTGCTACAATTAACTTGGAATGTTGTTTCTATCCGCTACCTCGCGGCTGCCGCGGGCTGCCTTAGCTTTCCCACTTACCCCTTGCCCGATCTATCCCCACCACCCTGTGCAGTCCGCCCATTGCGGCGGAGCGCCCCCTGCGGGGGCTGCCGCGCCACCCCTGCGGGGCGGCGCGTACCGGGCTGCGCCCGGCGGCTCCGCCGCCGCCCTCCCGGCCATCCCCGCACTTTCCACTAACCACCCACCCGAAAGGAGCCCTGTCCCATGCTGCGAATGATCCTGGGCGAAGCCGGTACCGGCAAAACCACCGAGGTACTCCGCCAGATAAAAGAAGCCGCCGGCCGGCAGCAGCCTGTCCTGCTGCTGGTGCCGGAGCACGCCTCCTTTGAGATGGAGCGCCGGGTCAGTGCCCTCTTTACCGGGGAGGAGCAGCAGTATATCACCCTGCTCAGCTTCCCCCGCCTGGCGGAAAAGATCTTCCGGGAATGCGGCGGCTTGACGCAGCGCCCGCTGGATGAGGTCAGCCGGGCTTTGCTGATGCGGGAAGCCATCAGCGAGGTGCAGGAGCAGCTTACCCTCTACCGGCGGCAGGCGGGCTACACCGGCTTCATTTCCTCCATGCTGCAAACCGTCGCCGATTTTAAGCGCGCTGGCATTACCCCCGCCCGGCTGGAGGAAATCGCCGCCGAAACCGCCGGTACCGCCCTGGGGCAGAAGCTCACCGATCTCCAGCTCATCTACGAGGCCTTCCAGGCCCTGGTGGAGCTGCGCTTCCACGACCCCCTGGATGAACTGGCCCTGGCGCTGGGCCGCGCGGCGGAAAAGAACTGGTTCGCCGGCCGCCACATCTGGGTGGATAGCTTCGATTACTTTTCGGTCAGCGAGCGCGCCCTGCTGGAGCAGATGCTCCTCTCGGCGGAAAGTCTTACCCTCTCCATGACCTGCCCCGCCCTGGATGCCAAGGAGGATATCTTCCTTTACCAGAAAAAATTTCTCCTGCGCATGCGCGCGTACGCGGGCGCGCACGCGTTAATGTGCGAGGAACCCCTCATTCTCGCCGAAGATAAACGCCACCAAAGCCCTGCCCTGGCCGGGCTGCAAAGGGCCTTTACCCGGCCGCAAACGGCGCCCCCCGCCGAGGGAGAGAGCCTTCGGCTCATCGAGGCGCCGACGGTGTACGAGGAAATGCGGTTTGCCGCCGCCGAGATTGCCCGGCTGGTGCGGGAGGAGGGCCTCCGCTACCGGGATTGCGTCATCCTTTGCCGGGACCTGGACCGCTACCGCAATGCCAAAACCGTGCTGGAGGAATACGATCTGCCCTACTTCTGCGGCGAAAAGCAGAACATCCTCTTCGCGCCGCTGCCGTTTTTCCTGCTCACCGCGCTGGAGGCTGCCTCCGGCAGCCTGAAAACCGCCGCCATCCTGCGGCTGGCCCGCTCTGCTGCCTCGGGGCTTTCTCCCCAGCAGGCCGGCGCCCTGGAAAATTACAGCTTCATCTGGAACATCTCCGGGGAGGACTGGCTGCGCCCCTTCACCGGCAATCCGGAGGGCATGTCCGATGCCGCCCCGGAGGATTACGCCGCCGCCCTGGCCCAGGTGGAGGCCGCCCGCCGCCGGGTCATCGAGCCGCTGGCGGCCCTGCGGCAAAGCTTGAGAAGCACCGATGGCCCCGGCTTTGCGGCGGCGGTGTACCGCTATGCGGAAGCCGCCGGCGCCCTGCGGAACCTGACCCGGAACGCGGCCCTGCCGCAGCGGGAGGCGGTGGACCGCCAGTGGAACAGCCTAGTGGATGTGCTGGACCTCATGACCGACTTTTACCCGGAAAGGGAACTGAACGCCCGGGAGTGGAGCGAGCTGTTCCGGCTGGCCCTTTCCCGCATCGATCTGGGCGAGGTGCCCAATACAGTGGATCATGTCATCCTGGCGGAAAGCGACCGGGTGCGGCTGCAAAGCCCCCGGGCCGTCTTTGTCCTTGGCGTCAATGAGGGCATTTTCCCGGCCAATGGGGCCACGGCAGGGCTTTTTTCCACCCGGGAGCGGGAGGAGCTGAATGCCCGCGGCGCGGAGCTGCCGGTGCTGGGCACCGAAAGCACTCTGCGGGAGCAGTTTGTGCTGTATTCCGCTCTTTCGGCCGCGGCGGAGCGGCTGACCATCACCTATGCCCGGCAGAATATCGCCGGGGATGCCCAGCTGGCCCCGGCGGGCTATCTGCTGCGGGTGCTGCGGCCCCTGCGGGTCAGCCCCATCAGGACCGAAGCCTTCCCGGCGGAATTCTGGGTGGTGAATGAGGCCACCGCCAAAAGCCGATATGCGGCGGCTCTGGGCCGGGATGCCGCGGAGGAGGCCCTGCTGGCCGCCCTGCTGGAGCGGCTGGGAGAGGGGGACTATCCGGCTGCGATGAGACGGGTGTCCACGGACGCCCCGGCCGGGGATATCACCCCGGAAAACGCCCGGCAGCTGCTGGGCCGGGAGCTAAAGCTGGCCCCCACCGCCATCGACCGGTACTACCAGTGCCCTTACCAGTTTTTCTGTGACAAAATGCTGCGGCTGCGCCCCCGGCAAAGGGTGGAGTTTTCCCCCTTCGAGTCGGGCTCGGCCATCCACTATGTTTTCCAGCAGATGGTAAACCAGTACGGCAGCCGGGGCCTGTGCGAGCTGACCGATGAGGAGATGGATGGGGAGATCCGCCGCTTCCTCCGGGAGTACATCGACCGGATGGTGCCCGACCCCACCACCGTCACCGCCCGGTTCCGTTACCAGTTTGACCGCCTGCGGCTGATGCTGGGGGTCATTGTGCGGCACCTGGCTGATGAATTTTCCCAAAGCGAATTTACCGCCGCCGCTACCGAGGTTTCGGTGGGCGAGGGGGGAGAGGTGGCCTCCCCGCGGCTGAGCGCCGGGGACGGCACCCCCATTTCCCTGCGCGGCTCCATCGACCGGGTGGACCTTTACCACGGCCCGGAGGGAGACTACCTGCGGGTCATCGATTACAAATCCGGCACCAAGGAATTCAAGTTTGAGGAAGTGCCCTACGGCCTCAATATGCAGATGCTCATCTACCTGTACGCCGCCTGCGGCGATGAGAACCACCGCTTTGGCAGCCCGCAGCCGGCGGGGGTGCTGTACCTGCCCAGCCGCCTGGAGGCGCTGGAGGTCACCATGGATACCACCAGCGAAAGCCTGGCGGCCGAGGTGAATGAATCCCTGCGGATGAAGGGAATGCTGCTGGAGGATGAGGACATCCTGCGGGCGATGGAGCAGCAGCTGGCCGGGGTGTATATCCCCGCCAAGATAAAGCAGAACGGCGAGTTTTACCGGGGCTCCCGGGTTTACAGCCGGGAGGTCTTTGCCAAGCTGCGGGAGACCGTTTACGGCAACATAGAGCAAATGGGCACCGACCTGCTGGCCGGTAAGGTGGCCCCCTGCCCGGCACGGGGCGGCAGCAGCGAGCCCTGCAACTACTGCCCCTATGCGGGGCTGTGCAATAATACCGAGCCGGAGGCTCCCCACCGGGAGCTGGGTGGAAAGGAGGAGACCGAATGAGCGCGCGCGAATGGACCTCGGCCCAAAAACAGGCCATCACCACCCGGGGCGGAGATCTTCTGATCTCGGCGGCGGCGGGCAGCGGCAAGACCGCTGTGCTGACCGAACGGGTGCTGACCCTCATCACTGACCCGGAGCGCCCGGTGGATATCGACCGGCTGCTTATTGTGACCTTCTCCAATGCCGCGGCGGAGGAAATGCGGCAGAGAATCGCGGCCCGGCTGTATGAGCGAATGGAGCAGGAGCCGGAAAACGCCATGCTGCGGCGGCAGAGCCTCCTGCTGGGCAACGCCGAAATCTGCACCATCCATGCCTTTTGCTACCGGCTCATCCGGGAGAATTTCCAGGCGCTGGGACTGCCCGGCGATATGGCCCTGGGCCGGGATGGGGAGGACGAGCTTTTGCAGGCGGCGGTGCTGGAGCAGCTGCTGGATGAGGAGTACGAAAAGGCCGAGCCGGCCTTCATGCGGCTCATCGAGCTGTTTTCCGGCAGCCGGAATGACCGCAGGGTCATGGCCTCGCTGCTGCTTCTATACCGCTTTCTGCGCAATCATCCCTTCTACCGGGACTGGGCCGCGGAGTACATCACCGCCGATACCGAAACGCCGCTGGATGAGACCATCTGGAGCGGGCTGCTGCGGCAGCGGGCCGCGGAGGCCCTGCAATACGCCGACGACCTGCTGCGGGACTGCATGGATCTGCTGGGGCAGAGCAACGACGAGATGCTGTGGGAAGTGGTGACGCCGGTGATCATGCAGGACCGGGAGATGCTGGCCCGGCTGATGGCCGCCGTGACCCGGGAGGAATGGGACATTGCCATGACCCGGATGCTGGAGGCGAGCTTTCCGCAGTTCCCGCGGAAAAAGTGGACCGACGCCGAGACCAAGGAAACGGTGCTGAAGCTGCGCCGCCGGGCCGCCGAGGCCGTGACGGAGCTCAAGACGAAGGTCTTCCTGATGGGGGAGACGCAGTACCGGGAGGACCAGCAGAAGCTGGCCCCGCTGATGGAGCGGCTGTGCGCGCTGATTCTGGAATTTGACAGCCGGTACGCCGCTGCCAAGCTGGAACGGCGAAAGCTGGACTTTGGCGACCTGGAGCACCATGCCCTGGCCCTGCTGGTACAGCCGGACGGCACCCCAACCGCCCTTGCCGCGGAGCTGGGCAGCCGGTATGCCGAGATTATGCTGGATGAGTACCAGGATACCAACGCCCTGCAGGAGAAGATCTTTGCCGCGCTGACGGCGGGGGGCTGTCACCGCTTCATGGTGGGGGATGTCAAACAGAGTATTTACGGCTTCCGGGAGGCCTGTCCCGAAAACTTCCTGGAGAAACGGGAAAGCTATGCTCCGGCGGAGGAAGGGTCCTTCCCGGCAAAGATCGCCCTGAACGCCAACTTCCGCACCCGGCGGGAGATCACCGGCTTTACCAACCGGCTGTTCAGCCGCATTATGACCCAAAGAACGGCGGGAATGGACTACCTGCCGGAGGATGAGCTGGTTTCCTCCCTGCCGTATGACTATACCATCGGGCGGCCGGTGACGGCGCTGGTCATCAACCCGCCTGTGGGGACCCCGGTGGCAGACTGCCGCAAAATGGAGGCCGAGCAGGCGGCGGAGGAGATCGGGATACTGCTGAAGGCGGGCTTTACCGTGGAGGAAAACGGGGGCCGACGGCCGGTTCGGCCGGGGGATATCTGCATCTTGATGCGGAGCGCCAAAAACCGGGAGCAGTACTACATAGACGCCCTGCGGGAAAGGGGCATCGGCGCCCGGAGCGCCAAAAACGAAAACCTGCTGGAGGTAAGAGAGGTAAAAACGGTGGTGAGCTACCTGGCCGTGCTGGCCAACCCCATGCTGGACCTGGAGCTGGCCGAGGTGCTGGCAAGCCCGATGTACGGCTTTACCGGGGACGATTTGGCGGCCCTGAGAGCGGCCGGCCGGCGGGAGCGACTGTACCAGAACCTGCTGAGCAAAACGGCGGAGAGCGGCAAATTCGCGGCTTTCCTGCGGGACTACGACCTGCTGCGGGCCAAAATGCAGGAGCTGCCCGCCGCTGAGCTGATCCGGGAGATATGCGAGGTGACCGGCTACCGGGAAAAGTGCCGGGTGCTGCCGGAGGGCGAGACCGCGGTGGCCAACCTGCGGCTGCTGCAGGCCCATGCGGCCGAGCACGAAAAGGACGGCCGTGGCGAGAGTGACTTTGCGGAATACCTGCGGCGGCTGGCCCAGCGGGGCTGTGTGCTGCCCAGCGCGGCGGCGGCCGGCGGCGACGCTGTGACCGTGACGACCATTCACCGCAGCAAGGGACTGGAATACCCGGTGGTGTTCCTGGCCGGGTGCAATGAGCGATTCCGCAGGGCGGAGGAGAGCAGCGACATCGCTATGGACCGGGAGCTGGGCTTTGCCTGCAAGCTGCGGGATAACTACACCATGCTGCAGCATAAGACCCTGCCGCTGGCGGCCATGCAGCTGCAGAACCGCAAGACCCGGCTGCAGGAGGAGATGCGCATCCTGTATGTGGGGCTGACGAGAGCAAGGGAAAAGCTGTACCTGATGGCTACGGGGACCAAGATCACCGAAGGGCTGGAGGAGCTGGGGATGATAGCCGCGGAAAGCGGGGAATACCGGGCCGCCGCTGCGGGGAGCAGCTGGGACTGGCTGCGGGGCACCGTGATGCAGGAGCAGGGCCTGGAGCTGAGGATCATACGGCCGGAGGAGCTGCCGCCGCCGGAGAGTGAAGAACTGGAACAGGCGCAGGAGGCCATCCCCGTGGAGGGGGAGGCCCTGCAGCGGCTGGAGGAGAAGCTGAGGTTCAGCTACCCCTACCCGGCCGATACCGTGACCCCCAGAAGGATGGCGGTGAGTGAGCTGGCCGAACGGGCCGCAAGGGAGCATTATCTGCTGAAGCGCAGGCCCAAGTGCCTGACCCGGCAGGAGGCGACCGCGGCCGAGCGGGGCAATGCCGCCCACCGGGCGATGCAATTTGCCGACCTGGCGGCACTGAAAAAGGACCCGAAGGCCGAGATAGAACGGCTGGTGGCCGAGGGCTACCTGTACCGGGAGGACGGCGGGCTGATCGACACCAGGGTGCTGGAAAAGCTGATGAGCTCCCCCCTGGGCGAGCGGATGAGAAAAGCCGACCGGGTGGAGCGGGAAATGCGGTTTTTGCAGGAATTCACCCCGGAGGAGCTGGCGGCCATAGACCCGGCGCTGCGGGTGCCGGGGACGACGCTCATCATGGGGGCGGTGGATGCCGTGCTGGTAGAAGGGGACCATGCCGTGCTGCTGGACTATAAGACCGACCGGGTGGCGGCTCCGCAGGAGCTGACCGGGCGGTATGCCCTGCAGCTGAAGCTGTACGCGGCCATGGTGCGGCGGCAGTTTGGTCTGCCGGTGACCGAGGCGGTGCTGTATTCGTTCTGCCTGGGGCAGGCGGTGAAAGTGGAGCTGTGAGGCCCTTTCTGTGGAGAAAAGGCGGAGAAAGAATTTTGGCCAAGTTGGCGGTCGCCTGGCGGCGAAAGCCTCCCTTGTGCAAAGGGAGGTGGCACGGCGCAGCCGTGACGGAGGGATTGTCGGTAGATACTATAACTTAGTTTTATCTCTCTTTTCCTACGGAGCCAGTTTGTAGTCGCCTGGCGGCGGGGCGGGGCCTTTTGCAAGGCTTAGTGAGCATGCCTACCCGGCGGGGGGCTACTTTTCTGTGAGGAAAAGTAGGCAAAAGAACTTTATTTAGGGCGAGATTGCAGTCGCCTAACGGCGGGGCGGAGTCACCCTCCGGTGACTTAGCGACGCCGACAGGCGAGATGATACTTTGGCATGATTTGTGCCATCAATCCCTCCGGTTCGCTCCGCTCACCACCTCCCTTTACACAAGGGAGGCTATGGTGCGGTGCCCTCCCCTTACACAGGGAAGCCTGCGGGGCGGGGCGGTGCCGGCAGGCAGAAAAAACGAGGGAAATAGTGAAAATTCCCCCTTGACAGGGAGAGGGGGATTTGGTATGATAGTCAAGTAAAGAAAGCAGAACGAGATCGTTCTCACCTGCCGCACAGTGGTTGTAGGCACGGTCAATAGAGGCAAGGCCTGCAAATGCGGGAGACTTGCGTTCTTTTGGCATGGACGATCAAAGTAATGAGTCCGTGCTTTTTATTTACAGGAAAACCCGAGAGCTACAACCCATTTCAGTCAGGAGGTGCTTTGCAATCGCAAACAAGGAACTGCAGATCAATGAAGAGATCCGCGACAAGGAAGTAAGAGTGATCGGTGCTGAAGGCGAGCAGCTGGGGATCATGTCCTCCCGCGATGCCTACAACATGGCGCAGGAAAAGAACCTGGATCTCGTAAAGATAGCGCCGCAGGCCCAGCCGCCGGTATGCCGCATTATGGATTACGGCAAATACCGCTTTGAGCAGGCCAAGCGCGAAAAGGAATCCCGGAAGAACCAGAAGACCATAGAGGTGAAGGAGACCCGGCTTTCCCTGAACATTGATACCCACGATTTTGATACCAAGGTGAACCAGACCAAGAAGTTCCTTTCTTCCGGCAACCGCGTCAAGGTGTCCATCCGCTTCCGCGGCCGTGAGATGGCGCATTCCCAGCTGGGGTACGGTATCATGCAGCGCTTTGCAGAGGCCTGTGCCGATGTAGGCAATGTGGAAAAGCCCGCCAAGCTGGAGGGCCGCAGTATGATCATGTTTATGAACGCGAAGCCTGCCCCCACCAATAAGCAGCAATAACAAATTTAGGAGGAAAATAAAATGCCCAAGCTGAAAACCCACACCGGTGCAAAAAAGCGCTTTAAGCTGACCAAAAACGGTAAGGTCAAGAGAGCCAAAGCCTACAAGTCTCATATCCTGAACAAGAAATCCACCAAGCGCAAGAGAAACCTGCGCAAGGGCACCTATGCCGATAAGACCAATGTCGGCGCACTGAAGCTGCTGATGCCCAACACCTGATCCCTTAACAACAACATTTACAGATGATATGATACGGAGGTAAAAAGATATGGCTCGTATTAAAAGAGCGATGATGACCCGCAAGAGAAGAAAAAAGACCCTGAAGATGGCGAAGGGCTATTTTGGCGCGAAGAGCAAGCGCTTTAAGATGGCGAAACAGGCCGTAATGAAATCCGGCAACTATGCTTACATTGGCCGTAAGCAGAAGAAGCGTGATTTCCGCCGCCTGTGGATCACCCGTATTTCCGCCGCCTGCAAGCTGAACGGCATGAACTATTCCCAGTTCATGAACGGGCTGAAGAAGGCCGGCATCAACCTGAACCGCAAGATGCTCTCCGAGCTGGCGATCAACGATGTTGCCGCCTTTACCGCGCTGACCGAGAAGGCCAAGGCTGCCCTGTAAAAAGCATAACGCTCCGCCCGATTTTGGTAAGACAGGATCGGGCGGGTCTTTTTTGTCATAAAATGAAGTCATCAAAAATTTGCTTGCATTTGGGGCTGACTTAGGGTATAAAGAAAAAAGAGCATCTCCAAAAGGAGGAAAAGGATGGAACGGCTGACCTCGCGCGAGAACGCGCTGATAAAGGAATACCGAAAACTGTGCGGCAGCCGGAAGCGGCGGGAGGAGACCGGGTGCTTTGTGCTGGAGGGCGCCCGGCTGGTGCTGGATGCGGCTGAGAGCGGCATCCCGCTGCGGACGCTGCTGGTAAGCGATGACGGCGCCCGCTACCCGGAGGCCGAAAAGCTGGCGGGAATGGCGCGGCGGTGCTTTTCCATCCCCAATGAGCTGGCGGCGTATATCTCCGAGACCGAGCATCCGCAGGGCATTTTTGCGGTGGGGGAGATGCCGAAGGCCGAGCCGCTGACGATGCGGGCGGGTAGCTATCTGCTGCTGGACGAGCTGCAGGATCCCGGCAACCTGGGGACCATCCTGCGGACGGCGGAAGCGATGGGCACCACCGCGGTGGTGCTTTCGGTCCACTGTCCCGATCTTTTTTCGCCGAAGGTGATCCGCAGTACGATGGGCAGCGGCTGGCGGCAGAAAACGGTACGGGTGGATGACCTGGCCGGGAGCATTGCCGCGTGGCAAAAGCAGGGCCTGCGCTGCTATGCGGCTACCCTAAGCCCCGAAGCACTGCCGCTGCAAAGGCTGCCGGCGGGGGAATGCCGGGGGATCGTCATCGGCAATGAGGGCAACGGTGTGAGCCGGGAAGTGATAGATGCCTGTAATGGCGAGGTATATATCCCGATGAGGGGGGCGGCGGAATCGCTGAACGCGGCGGCCGCGGCAGCGCTGTGCATGTGGGAGCTGAGCGGCCGGGGGTATCTGCCCGGATAAGCAGGAGGCAGGCGGCGCGGCGGAATGGGCGAGGAGTGCCCGCAGCGAAGCGGAGGGTCGCTCCGAGACAAAATGGAGCCGTGCCGCCGGAATAGGCGGCCTGGAACGAAGGATAAAATGAAAGGAGGGGGAGCGAGATGGCGATTTCGGACTGGATGCGGTTCCAGTTGGCGTATGGCTTTGGAACGGTGAGGGCCGCCAAGGCCCTGGAAAAGTGGCACTCGCCTACCCTTTTATTCCACACCGAGGACTGGCGGCTGCGGCAGCACGGCATGGGCGAGGAAGAGCTGCGCCGGGTGCGGGAGGCCAAAGACGCCGACCTGGGAAAGATTCTGGGCTTTTGTGAGAGGAACAGGGTAAAGATACTGACCCCGGATGACGACCTGTACCCGCAGCGGCTGCGGAACATATACAGCCCGCCGGCGGTGCTGTATGTGGCCGGCAGCTGGATGGATCTGAATGATATCTTAACAATAGCTGTGGTGGGCACCCGCCGCTGCACCGAATACGGCAGCCGGGTGGCGAGGGAGATCTCCGCGGACCTGGCGGCCAGGGGTGTGGTGACGGTAAGCGGCCTGGCGACGGGGATCGATTCCTGCTGCCATGATGCTACTGTGGAGGCCGGCGGCCGTACCATAGCGGTGCAGGGCTGCGGCATCGATGTGACCTACCCGGCGGCCAACCGGGAGCTGAAAAAGAAGATACTGCGAAGCGGCGGCGCGGTGATAACGGAATTCCCGCCCGGCGCTGAGCCGAATTCCTATCATTTTCCCATCCGCAACCGCATTATAGCGGGGCTGTGCCACGGTACGCTGGTGGTGGAGGGAGAACGCCGCAGCGGGTCGCTGATCACGGCGGGGTTTGCCCTGACCGAGGGCCGGGATGTTTTTGCGGTGCCCGGCAATGTGGATAGCCCCATGAGCGCCGCGCCCAACTGGCTGATCCGGGAGGGGGCCATCATGGTGCGGGAAGCAGGGGATATTCTGGAGGAATACGATCTGCGGGACTATGATGCTGCGGGGCCGGGAGAGGAAGCGGAGGCTGAGCAGCTTACCTTGTGCGAAAAGCAGCCCAGCAAGGCTAAGAAGAAGGAAAAGCCCGCCCCGGCCAAGGCCTATCCCCTGCGGAGCGACGACGGGATGCTGGAGACGCTGAACGGCAGCCAGCGCACGGTGCTGGAGGTCCTAAGCAGCGAGCCGATGACCGCCGACGAGGTGGTGGCGGCAACCGGACTTTCGGTACCGGAGACACTTTCGGTCTTGACGCAGCTTGAGATCTTTGGTATCATCAGAATCCATGCGGGACACCGGTTCAGCCGGTGAACCGCCGAGAGAAAACGAAATTTTAAGAATATACGGGTGATAAGATTTGTCCAAATTAGTGATCGTGGAATCCCCGGCCAAGGCGCATACCATCCAGAAGTACCTTGGCCCCGACTATGAAGTGATGGCCTCGATGGGCCATGTGCGCGACCTGCCGGCTTCCCGGCTGAGCGTGGATGTGAAGAATGACTTTGCCCCGAACTATGAGAATATCAAGGGCAAGGGCGAGCTGATAAAAAAGCTGCGCGCCGAGGCCAAAAAGAGCGACTATGTGTACCTGGCGACCGACCCCGATCGTGAGGGAGAGGCCATCAGCTGGCACCTGGCGCAGCTCCTGAAACTGGATGAAACGGAGCCGAACCGGGTGACCTTTAATGAGATCACCAAGTCCGGCATTAAATACGGCATGGAGCACCCCCGGTGCATCGACCAGCAGCTGGTGGATGCCCAGCAGGCCCGCCGGGTGCTGGACCGCATCGTGGGCTACGAGATCAGCCCTTTCCTGTGGAAGAAGATCCGCAAGGGACTTTCCGCCGGACGGGTGCAATCGGTGGCGGTGCGGCTGGTGGTGGACCGGGAGGATGAGATCCGGGCCTTTAAGCCGGAGGAATACTGGACCCTGGAGGCCCTGCTGCAGAAGCAGGGCGTAAAAGCCAAACCCTTTTTGGCCAAATACTACGGCACCGGCGGCAAAAAGTGTGAGATCACCACTGAGGAGCAGGCCAATGCCCTAAAGGCCGCCGCCGAAAAAGAGCCGTTTATCATAAAGAGTATAAAGATGGGCACGCGGCAGAAGAACCCCGCGCCGCCCTTTATCACCTCCACTTTGCAGCAGGATGCCTCCCGGCGGTTTGGCTTCCAGGCCAAACGCACCATGAAGGTGGCGCAGGAGCTGTACGAGGGCATCAACCTGCCGGACCTGGGTGCGGTGGGCTTGATCACCTATATGAGAACCGATTCGCTGCGCATCTCCGATGAGGCACTTTCTGCGGCGCATGATTACATTCAGCGGACCTATGGGGCAAACTACGCGCTGCCGAAGCCCCGGACCTTCCGCTCCAAATCCAACGCGCAGGATGGCCACGAGGCCATCCGCCCGACCATGATAGACCTGGCGCCCGCCAAGATCAAGGAGAGCCTTTCCAGCGACCAGTATAAGCTGTATAAGCTGGTGTGGGAGCGCTTTATTGCCAGCCAGATGGCGGCCTGCGTGCAGGATACCGTTTCCACCGATATTACCGCCGGGGAGCATCTCTTTAAGGCCTCCGGGTTTTCGGTACGGTTTGACGGCTATACCCGCCTGTATACCGAGGCGGTGGATAACGAGGAGGAGCAGGAGACCAATCTGCCCCGGCTGGAGGAGGGCGAGCACCTAACCCTGAAGGAGCTGAAGCCCAATCAGCACTTTACCCAGCCGCCCCCCCGGTATACCGAAGCGACGCTGATCCGGGAGCTGGAGGAAAACGGCATAGGCCGCCCCAGCACCTACGCGCCCACCCTTTCCACCATACTGCAGCGCGGCTATGTGGAGCGAGAGGGCAAGGCCCTAAAGCCCACCATAGTGGGAGAGACGGTGACCCGGCTGATGAAGGAGCAGTTCGGCAAGATAGTGGATGTGAAATTCACCGCCGAGATGGAGCAGGAGCTGGATGAGGTAGAGGCCGGCAAGACCGAATGGGTGGGTATGATGCACCACTTCTATGATGACTTTACCGATATGCTGCAGAGTGCCGAAAAGAATATGGAAGGCACCAAGATGAAGATCCCCGATGAGGAGACCGACATAGTGTGCGAGCTGTGCGGCCGCAAGATGGTGGTGCGCCACGGCAAATACGGCAAGTTCCTGGCCTGCCCGGGCTTTCCGGTGTGCAAGAATACCAAGACCCTGCAGCAGGAGACCCCTGGCAGCTGCCCTCGCTGCGGCAAAAAGGTGCTGGCCAAAAAATCCAAGACGGGACGCACCTACTACGGCTGCGAGGATAACCCCAAGTGCGGCTTTATGACCTGGGATATCCCGCTGGCGGAAAAGTGTCCCCAGTGCGGCAGCAGCCTGTTTAAGACCACCGGCCGGGTGAAGATGATCCACTGCCTGAAAGAGGGCTGTGGCTACGAGAAGAGTGCGAAATAATGAGTAAAGTTTCTGTAATAGGGGCCGGACTGGCCGGGTGCGAAGCCGCCTGGGCACTGGCCAGACGCGGCATAGATGTGACGCTGTACGAAATGAAGCCGGTGAAGTATTCCCCGGCACACCACTACGAGGGGTTTGCAGAGCTGGTGTGCTCCAATTCGCTGAAGGCGATGCGGCTGAATTCCGCAGCGGGACTGCTGAAGGCCGAAATGAAGGAGATGGATTCGCTGGTGGTGCGCTGTGCCGAGGAAACGGCGGTGAGCGCCGGCGGCGCCCTGGCGGTGGACCGGGAGGCCTTTAGCGACGCGATGACCAAAGCCATACGGGAGCTGCCTAATGTAACGGTGGTGACTGGCGAGGTGACTGAGCTCCCGGCGGGGAATGTCATCGTGGCCAGCGGGCCGCTGACCAGCGAGGCGCTTTCCGAAACGATCGGGCGGCTGTGCGGGGAAAAGTACCTGAGTTTTTATGATGCCTCCGCACCCATTGTCACAAAGGACTCCATTGATATGGAGCGGGTGTACTTTGCCACCCGGTACGACCGGGGCGAGGCGGATTATATCAACTGCTCCTTCAACAAAGAGGAGTACGAGCGGTTCCATGAAGCGCTGGTGAATGCCAAAAGCGTGGAGCTGCATGAATTTGAGAAAGAGTACTTTAAGGTGTACGAGGGCTGTATGCCCATAGAGGTGCTGGCGAAGCGCGGCCTGGATACCATGCGGTATGGGCCGCTGCGCCCGGTGGGACTGCGAGACCCCCGCACCGGACACCGTCCGTGGGCCAATATCCAGCTGCGGCGGGAAAATGCCGACGGCACCATGTATAATATCGTGGGGTTCCAGACCAACCTGCTGTTCCCGGAGCAGAAGCGGGTCTTTTCGATGATCCCGGGGCTGGAAAATGCGGAATTTGTGCGGTACGGCGTGATGCACCGCAATACCTTCCTGGATTCGCCCCGGCTGCTGGATAGCTTTTTCCGGCTGAAAAAAGAGCCGAGGATCAGCTTTGCCGGGCAGATGACCGGTGTGGAGGGGTATATCGAATCCGCGGCGAGCGGGATACTGGCGGCGCATGCCGTGGCGGACCGGCTGCGGGGCAGGGAGCCGCTGCTGCCCCCGCCCGAAACGATGATGGGCGCTCTGTGCCGGTATATCAGTGATGAGAGCGTGGAGGATTTCCAGCCGATGGGCAGCAATATGGGCATTCTGCCGCCGCTGCCGGAGCTGATAAAGGGCAAGCAGGAGCGCTACCAGGCCATGGCCGACCGAGCCGTAGCGGCAATGCAACATTACCTGAAAGCGAGGGATGAACGATGAGAGTGATCGTAGATGCTTACGGCGGGGATAACGCCCCGGAGGCGGTACTGCGGGGCTGCCGCATGGCGGCAGATCAATGGAAGTGTGAGATCATACTGACCGGCGACGGCGAAAAGCTGCGTGCAAGGGCGGCAGAGCTGGGTGTTTCCCTGGAGGGGATGACGATAGCGGAGGCCCCGGATGTCTTCCCGATGGAAGCGGAGCCGACCGCTATTATGAAGCAATACAAGGACAGCAGCATGGCGCGCGGACTCCAGATGCTGGCGGAGGGCGGGGGCGAAGCCTTGGTTTCGGCCGGCAGCACCGGCGCGCTGGTGGTGGGCGGCACGCTCATCGTCAAGCGCATCAAGGGCGTGAAGCGCCCGGCCATCGGCACCGTGGTGCCCTGCAAGGACGGCTGCTTTATGATGCTGGATTCCGGCGCGAACCACGACTGCCGCCCCGAAATGCTGCGGCAGTTTGGGCTGATGGGCTCGGTATATATGAAGCGCATTCTGGGGGTGCCGAACCCCCGTGTGGGCCTGGTGAATATCGGTGTGGAGGAGACCAAGGGCACCGAGCTGCAGGTGGAGGCCTACGGTCTGATGAAAGAGGCCGGGTACAACTTCATCGGCAATGTGGAAGCGCGCGAGGTGCCGCTGGGCGGCTGCGATGTGGCGGTGTGCGACGGCTTTACCGGGAATATCATCCTGAAGACCACCGAGGGCCTGGCCAAGCTCTTTATGAGCGAGATCAAGGGGATCTTTATGAAATCCCTTCCCAATAAGCTGGCCGCCGCCGTGGTGAAGAAGGATTTGGGCGCCTTTAAGCGGAAGTTTGATTCCGCCGAATACGGCGGGGCCCTGCTGCTGGGCACCAAGAAGCCGGTCATTAAGGCGCATGGCAGCAGCGATGCCAAGGCCTTCTACAATGCCATACGGCAGGCCATCAGCTGCTGTGAGAATAATATCATCGGCGAGATGGAAAGCCAGCTGGCGGTCGAGACCGCTGAGGCGGAATAAATTATATCCAAGTAAAAGAGGGTGCAGTTATGTCCATGGAGGCTTTGCAGGAGAGGATCGGTTATCATTTTCACGATAAAGCGCTTTTGGAGCGCGCACTGATTCATTCCTCCTACGCCAATGAAAGCCGGCAGAAAATAGAGTGCAACGAGCGGATGGAGTTCCTGGGAGACGCGGTGCTTTCCATCATCGTGGCGGATCATATCTTCCATAAGTTCCACCTGGCGGAGGGCGACCTGACCAGAATTCGCGCGAGCCTGGTGTGCGAAAAGAGCCTGTTTGAATTTGCCCAGAAGATACAGCTGGGCCAGGAGCTGCTGCTGGGTCATGGCGAGGAGCAGACCGGCGGCCGGGAGCGGCCCTCGGTGGTGAGCGATGCCTTTGAGGCGCTGATCGCCGGCATTTACCTGGACGGCGGGCTGGAGGCGGCCCAGCGGTTTGTGCTGCCCTTTGTGGAGGAGGACCTGACCCATGAGGCGGCGCCTTTTGTGGATTACAAGACCCGCCTGCAGGAGATCATCCAGAAGAACCCGGAGGAACGGGTAGAGTATGTGCTGGTTTCCGCCGAAGGCCCCGATCACGATAAAAAGTTTGTGGTGGAAGTACACCTGAACAGCAATGTGATAGGCCGTGGTGCGAGCCGCAGCAAAAAGGGTGCCGAGCAGGCGGCAGCCCATGAGGCACTGACCCTGATGGGTGAGGAATGAAAACCAAAAATGAGCCGGTATTCCGTAAAAGGAGTACCGGCTTGTGATTTTTATTGGGGAGTTACAGCAGGGTGCCATTGGTGCGGATGGTGACGACCCGCAGGGGGATCGCCTTGCCGCTAGCAGCCAGAGCAGTGTGGGCGGCGTGCTCCAGCCCGCCGCAGCAAGGGACCTCCATGCGCAGCAGGGTGACGCTTTGGATGGAATTGGCCGCGAGAATGGCGGTGAGCTTTTCGGCGTAGTCGTAGGCATCCAGCTTGGGACAGCCGATGAGGGTGACGCGCCCCTGCATGAAGTCCCGGTGGAAATCAGCATAGGCGTAGGCGGTGCAATCGGCGGCGATGAGCAGATGCGCGCCGGCAAAGCAGGGCGCCCCGGGGGAGATCAGGCGGATCTGGCAGGGCCACTGGGCCAGCTGAGAGGGGATAGTGCCATCCCCAGTGGGAGCGGCCTGCTGCTGGAACAGCTTGGTGGCGGAACCGGGACAGCCATGGAAGGCGGCCTTCTTTTGGGCCATGTGCTGCTGCACGGCGGCTTCATCGTAGGCGGCGGCTTCCCGCTCCACAAAGGTGATGGCCCCGGTGGGACAGGCGGGCAGACAGTCGCCCAGACCATCGCAGTAGTCATCGCGCAGCAGGCGGGCCTTGCCCTCCACCATGCCGATGGCGCCCTCGTGACAGGCGGCGGCGCAGATGCCGCAGCCGGTGCATTTTTTCTTATCTATCTGGATAATTCTACGGATCATGGAATGACCTCCTTGCGGTGATGGGACCATTATACCGCAAATAGGGCGAAGAGAAAAGATTTTCTTGTGAAAAGGGCAAAAAAGGAGTATAATATTACCCTATAATGAGTTAGTATGCAATTTACCCCAAAACGAGAGAAACCTGACAGGACAGGAGGAGATGCCATGAAGCTGAAAGCGGTGGAAATGCAGGGGTTCAAGTCCTTCCCCGACCGCACAAAGCTGACCTTTGATGACGGGATTACGGTCATTGTGGGGCCAAACGGCAGCGGCAAAAGCAATATCAGCGACGCCATCAAGTGGGTGTTCGGCGAGCAATCGGTGAAGAGCCTGCGCGGCGCCAAGATGGAAGATGTTATTTTCGGCGGGTCCATCAGCCGCAAGCCGACCGGTTTTGCATGGGTGAGCCTGTTTATTGATAATACCGACCGCAGCATTGATATCGACAGCGATGAGGTGGTCATCACCCGGCGGCTGTACCGCAGCGGAGAAAGCGAATACCGCATCAATAATAACCCGGTGCGCCTGCGGGATATCAACGAGATGTTTATGGATACAGGCCTTGGACGGGATGGCTATTCGGTCATTGAGCAGGGCAAGATCGCGGAGATCGTGAGCGCGAAAAGCACCCAGCGGCGGGAAATTTTCGAGGAAGCCGCTGGAATCTCCCGGTTCCGCTACCGCAAGACCGAAGCGGAGCGCAAGCTGCAGCAGGCTGAGGATAACCTGGTGCGCCTGCGGGATATCATGCAGGAGCTGGAGGACCGGGTAGGCCCCCTGAAGGCCCAGAGCGAAAAGGCCAAGCAGTATGTGGTGCTGGCCGGGGAAAAGAAGTCGCTGGAGATCAGCCTGTGGCTGGAGCAGCTGGCCAAACTGGGCCGGCAGCTGGCGGAGCTGGAGGACAAGACCCTGCTGGCTGCTAATGACCGCACCACCGCCCAAAGGCGGCTGGATGAGATCGAGCGGGAGCTGGAGGAGATCCAGCACAAAACACAGGACGCGAACCTGTATATTGAGCATAAGCGCGAGCGCATCAAGGAGTTTGAGGACGCGATCTCCAACGCTAAGGTGGAGGCAGCGGTCAAGCAGAATACCATTGATCATAATAACGATACCATCGCCGAGCTGGAAAAGGAGCTGGAGCGCAGTGAGCTTTCCGCCGGGGAGCTGGAGGAAAAGCTGACTGCCCTGCGGGAGGATTACCAAAACCGCCTGGACGAGGCCCAAAAGACCCGCGAAGCCCTGGAGGGGGGCCAAAAGGCGCTGGAGGCTCAGCGGCAGGAGGAGCACCGCCTGGCGGCAGAGCAGAGCGCGCTGGCGCTGCAAAAGGAGGAGCTGCAGGGGCAGATCCACCGGGCGGAGCTTTCGGCTGAGACGGCAGGAACGCTGGCCGAGGAAACGGTGACCCGCCTGGAAGCGCTGCGCGGACAGGCCAAGGACAAGGATGAAAATCTGAGCCGCCTGCGGGAAGAACTGGCCGGACATAAGGCCTTTGCCGAAGAGCTGCAGGAGCGGCTGCAAAGCCTGCAGAACAGCAAGAACGGCTACCTGTATAAGCTGAAAAGCCGCAGTGATAAGCAGGCCGAGGCGGAGAGCCGCCAGCGCAACAGCGAAAAGCTGGCCGGTGAGAAACTGCAGCGTGCGCAGGTGCTTTCCGACCTGGAAAAGAACTACGAGAGCTTTAATAACAGCGTTAAATTTGTGATGAAGCAGGCCGGCGCAGGTGCCCTGCGGGGCATCGTGGGTCCGGTATCCAGCCTGATCAAGACCGAAAACCGCTATTCCACCGCGGTGGAGATCGCGCTGGGCGCGGCGATCCAGAATATCGTGGCGCAGGATGAGGGCGCGGCCAAGCGGGCCATCGCGCTGCTGAAGGAGCGGGGCGCCGGACGGGCGACTTTCCTGCCGCTGACCAATCTCAAGGCGAACCCGGTAAGGGAAAGCGACCTGGCCGCCCGAGGCGGCTATGTGGGCCTGGCCAGCGAGCTGGTGCAGTGCGATGACCGCTACCGTGAGGTGATGGATTCCCTGCTGGGACGCACCATTGTGACGGAGGACATTGACGCCGCGACCGCCATCGCCAAGGCGTACAGCTACCGCTACCGGGTGGTGACGCTGGATGGCCAGGTGGTGAATGCCGGCGGCAGCCTTACCGGCGGTTCCGTCAATAAGAACGCGTCCATTCTTTCCCGCCGGGGAGAGATAGACGCCCTGACCGCAGAGGCGAAGAAATACGCAAAGCAGGCGGAGGAGCTGGAGGCCCAGCTGACCGAGCTGCGCCGGGAGACCGATACCATTCAGGCGACGGTGGACGGCATAGAGGCCGAGGAAAAGACCGCGCGGGAGGATCTCATTTCCGCCCAGACGCTGGTGGACCGCCTAACCGCCAATGTGGAGGAAGCCGAACGCCTAAACGAGCAGGCGCTGCGGGAATACGATGACCTGACCGCCCGTATGGAGCAGCTGCGCCAGCAGAAGATCTCCGGCGGCGAGCTGGTGAAGAAACTGACCGAAGAGGTGGAGCGGCTGACCAGGCTTTCGGCCGAGGGTATGGCTGCCCACGAAATGTTGACTGCGGCCATCACCGAAGCTGCCGAAAAGGTGACTGCCCTGCAGATGGAGGACATCGCCCGGCAGAAGGACTGCGAAGCCGTCCAGATGGCCATTGAGCAGATGGAGGGCCAGCAAAGCGGCAGTGAGGCCGCCCTGGCCGCCTTGCGGGAACGACAGGAGCAGCTGAAAAAGGATAATGAGGCCATCCGGGAGGAGATCGAGCAGATCACCGCTGGGGCGCAAAGCGGCAGCAGCGAGATCGAGGAGCTGCGCCGGGATATCAAGGACGCCGATGCACAGCGTGACCAGCTGGAAATGCGCCGCAATATCCTCTCCAAGGAAAACAGCGATGTCATCTCCCGCCGGGAGGCGGCCGCCAGCGAGCTGCTGCGCCTGCAGGAAAAGAGCGAAGGTATGCAGGAGCAGCAGAACAGCATCAGCGCCAAGATGTGGGAGGAATATGAGCTGACCCGCAGCGAAGCGGCCGAACAGGCCATCCCGCTGGAGGATGTGGGGGCGGCGCAGAAGCGCCTTTCCGAGCTGCGCGGCAAGATACGGGCGCTGGGTGCCGTGAATGTGGCAGCCATTGAGGAATACGAGGAAGTGAGCGGCCGGTACCGCTTTATGAAGGAGCAGATAGACGACGCCGAAAATGCCAAGAAGGAGCTGACACGGCTCATCACCGAGCTTTCGGCCCAGATGAGCGCGATCTTTACCGAGCGTTTTGCGGGCATCAACCGCTACTTTGGCGAGATCTTCCGGGAGCTCTTTGGCGGCGGACATGCCGAGCTGCGCCTGACCGATGCCACCGATCCCCTAGAAACGGGCATCGAGATTATCGTGCAGCCGCCCGGCAAGATCATCAAGAATCTTTCCGCCCTTTCCGGCGGCGAGCAGGCCTTTGTGGCCATCTGCATCTACTTTGCCATCCTGCGGGTCAATCCCGCGCCGTTCGTTCTCATCGATGAGATAGAGGCGGCACTGGACGATGTGAATGTCGGCAAGTTTGCCGCCTACCTGCACCGCATGACCGATCATACCCAGTTTATTTCCATCACCCACCGCCGCGGCACCATGGAACAGGGCGATGTGCTGTACGGCGTCACCATGGAGGAGGAGGGCATCAGTAAGCTGCTGCGGCTGGATGTGGCCGAGATGGAAAAGAAATTTGGCAAGAGCCTGAACTAAGGAGAACCAATGGGATTTTTTGATATTTTCCGCAAAAGCGTAAAAAAGACCAAGCAGAGCCTGAGCCTGGAGCTGGATAGTTTCTCCGGGAAGATCACCTTTGATACCCTGGAGGAGCTGGAGGAGATCCTCATCCTGGCCGATGTGGGTGTGACCACAGCGGGCAAGATTTGCTCCCGGCTGGGCGAGCGCATCAAGCGCCGGAACATTGATTCCACTGAGCTGCGGGAGAATCTCTGCGAGATCGTGACCGAGCTGATGGAGCCGGATGAGCCGCTGGTGACGGAGACCAAGCCCAGCGTGGTGCTGGTGGTCGGCGTCAACGGGGTGGGCAAGACCACCTCCATCGGCAAGCTGGCCTATTGGCTGCAGGGCCAAGGCAAAAAGGTGCTGCTGGGCGCGGCGGATACCTTCCGTGCGGCGGCCGGTGAGCAGCTGGGCGTCTGGGCGGAGCGGGTAGGCTGCCAGATGATAAAGCATGCCGAGGGCGCCGACCCCGCAGCGGTGGTGTATGATAGCATCACCGCCGCCAAGGCCAGAAATGTGGATGTGCTCATCTGTGATACGGCGGGCCGCCTGCACACCAAGAAAAACCTGATGGAGGAGCTGGCCAAAATAGACCGTGTGCTGGAGCGGGAAGCCCCCGGCTGCAGTCGTGAAACACTGCTGGTGCTGGATGCCACCACCGGGCAGAATGGGCTGAACCAGGCGCGGGAATTTGCCGCGGCCTGCGGCGTCACCGGCATCATCTTGACTAAACTGGACGGCACTGCCAAGGGCGGTGTGGCCATCGCTATCCGGGATCAGCTGGGGCTGCCCATCAAGTTTGTGGGCACCGGCGAGAGCATTGGGGACCTGACCCCCTTCAGCGCTGCAGAATTTGCCCAGGCGCTGCTGCTGAACGAGGACGAGGAATGAAGCTGATATTAGCGACCAAAAACGAGCACAAGGTGGAGGAATTCCAGCGCATCCTGGCCCCGTTGGGCTGGCAGGTCATCCCGCAGGACGCAATTTGTCCGGACCTTGAAATTGAGGAAACCGGCACGACCTTTGCCGAGAATGCATACCTGAAAGCGATGGGCATTTACCGGGCCACCGGCCTGCCCACCGTGGCGGATGATTCCGGCCTGTGTGTGGATGCCCTGAACGGCGCGCCGGGGGTGTACTCCGCCCGCTATGCCGGGGAGGGGCACGATTCCGCCGCCAATAATGCCAAGCTGCTGCGGGAGATGGAAAAAATCCCGGATGAAAGGCGCACGGCACGGTTTGTCTGTTCCATTTGCGCAGTGTTTGGGGATGATGACATTGTGCAGTGCGAGGGCGCCTGCGAAGGGACCATTGCCCGCCGGCTGCACGGACAGAACGGCTTTGGGTATGACCCGCTGTTCATGGTGGGGGAGCGCAGCTTTGCAGAGCTGGACGGCCCCGCCAAGGATGCCATCAGCCACCGGGGACGGGCGCTGGCGGCACTGTATGAGAAGCTGAAAGACAGAAAAGAAGGAGAATGATATGATGGATTCCAAAACGAGAGCCAAGCTGCGCTCCTATGCCAATACGGTAGAGGCAATTCTGCAGGTGGGCAAAAACGGCATGGGCGAGGCGCTGCAAAAGCAGGTGGATGACGCCCTGACTGCCCGGGAGCTTATCAAGCTGACGGTGCTGGAGACCGCCCCGGAGACCCCTAGGGAGATGGCGGCGACCCTGGCGGAGGCCACCGGCGCCGAGGTGGTGCAGGTGGTGGGCCGCAAGGTGACCCTGTACCGAAAAAACCCCGAAAAGACCATCATTGACCTGCGGTAACGGAGGGGAGAAAAGTGGCAAGAATCGGTTTTTACGGCGGTACCTTCAATCCCATCCACCTGGGCCATGTAGGGGTATGCCGTCAGGCGGTAAAGCAGCTGCGGCTGGATTGCCTGCATGTTATCCCCGCCTTTATTCCGCCGCATAAGGCTTCGCCTGATCTGGCCGCAGGGGAGGACCGGCTGGCAATGTGCCGGCTGGCCCTGCAGGGGCTGCCGAATATCCTGGCGGATGACTATGAGCTGACCCGCGGCGGCGTCAGCTATACCATCGAGACCATGCGGCATATGCGGGAATGCTACTCCGAGGACGATTTTTACCTCATCATGGGTACAGATAACTACCTGACCTTTACCGCATGGCGGGAATGGCAGGCGCTGGGCAGAATGTGCACGCTGGCGGTGGCCAGCCGGGAAGAGGACGATAAGGAAGCCCTCTATCAGCAGGCCCGCCTGCTGGCGCGGGAAGGGGTGCTCAGCATCTTCTTGGATAATCCCGTGCGGGTGGTGTCCTCCACTGAAATAAGGCAGATGCTGCGCGCCGGGGAGCCCTGCGGGGATCTTTCGCCTGCGGTGGCGGAATACATTGCCGCCCACGGCCTGTATAAGGGGGAGGACCAATGACCCGGCAAGAAATGAGGGAAGCCATCCGCCCGCTGATGAGCGAGGAACGCTACCGCCATTCCCTTGGGGTGGAAAAGGAAGCAGAACGCCTGGCCCGCCGCTGGGGAGAAGACCCCGAAAAGGCGGCGATAGCGGGGATACTGCATGACTGCTGTAAGGAAATGCCCCTCCCAGAAGCATTGCAAATCATGAGGCGAAGTGCTATAATGACCGAAATCGATTTCCGGGAGCAGCCGCAGCTCATTCACGGGTTTGCGGCAGCGGAAATTCTGGGGCGCTACGGTGTCCGTGATAAAGATATCGAAAACGCGGTGCGCTACCACACCACCGGCCGGGCCGGTATGAGCCGCCTGGAAAAGATCGTGTACCTGGCGGACCTGACCGAGGAGGGGCGGCACTACCCTGATGTAGCCGAGATGCGCCGCTGGGCCGATCGCTCCCTGGATGGAGCCATGCTGTATGCCCTGTGCTACACCATCGGCAAGCTCACCCGGCGGAAAAGCCCCATCTGCCGCGAAAGCTGGCAGGCCTACAATGAATATGTAAAACTCTGCAAGGAGGAAAAAGAATGAATTCCAAAGAACTTGCTCTTTCTATCGCCAAATTTCTGGATAGCAAAAAGGCGACCGACCTGGAGGTCATCCAGATCGGCGAGCTGACCACCATCGGGGATTACTTTGTGGTGGCCACTGCCAGCAATACCACACTGGTCAAATCGCTGTGCGAGGACCTGGATGAATACCTGGGTCGCCAGGGCATCGAGCCCAAGCGTATCGAGGGCCGCAGCTCCGCCCAGTGGATCCTGATGGATTACCGCGATGTCATCGTGCATATTTTCTATGCCGAGACCCGCAATTTTTACAGCATCGACCGTGTATGGGCCGATGCCCCCCGCCTGCCGCTGGAGCTGGAAGGCGAGAAAAAATAAATTTGATCAAGCGCCCTAAGCGCCGAATGAGGTTGGGAGGACAGACCGTTGAAACACGAATTTAAGGAAATTGAACCGAAGTGGCAAAGAAAGTGGGAAGAAGCCCATGTATTCCATGCCGAAAATGACTACACCAAGCCCAAATACTATGCGCTGGTGGAGTTCCCGTATCCTTCCGGTCAGGGACTGCATGTCGGCCATCCGCGTTCCTATACCGCGCTGGATATCGTAGCCAGAAAGCGCCGGATGCAGGGCTATAATGTGCTGTACCCCATGGGCTGGGATGCCTTTGGCCTGCCCACCGAAAATTTCGCCATCAAAAACCACATCCACCCGGAGATCGTCACCGCGCAGAATGTGGCACACTTTAAGGCCCAGCTCAAGAGCCTCGGCCTCTCCTTCGATTGGGACCGGGAGATCAATACCACCGATCCCGGCTACTACAAGTGGACCCAGTGGATCTTCCTCCAGCTTTTCAAAAAAGGCCTGGCCTACAAAAAGGAGATGTCCGTCAACTGGTGCACCAGCTGCAAGTGCGTGCTAGCCAATGAGGAGGTGGTCAACGGCGTGTGCGAGCGCTGCGGCAGCGAGGTCATCCACAAGGTAAAGAGCCAGTGGATGCTGAAGATTACCGCCTACGCCCAGCGCCTCATTGATGACCTCTCCGATGTCAACTATCTGGAGCGTGTTAAGACCTCCCAGATCAACTGGATCGGCCGCTCCACCGGCGCCGAGGTTGAATTTGATACCACCGGCGGCGATAAGCTGATCGTCTATACCACCCGCCCCGATACCCTGTTCGGTGCGACCTACATGGTCATGTCGCCGGAACACCCTTACATCGAAAAGTGGGCGGACCGCATTACCAATATGGATGCTGTCCGGGAGTATCAGGAGGTCTCCGCCCGCAAGTCCGATTTTGAGCGCACCGAAATGGCCAAAGATAAGACCGGCGTGCGGCTGGAGGGCGTGGCGGCTATCAATCCCGTCAATGGCAAAGAGATCCCCATCTTTATTTCCGATTATGTTCTGATGAGCTACGGCACCGGCGCCATCATGGCGGTACCCGGCCACGATACCCGTGACTGGGAGTTCGCCAAAAAGTTCGGTCTGCCTATCATCGAGGTGGTAAAGGGCGGCGATGTGGAAAAGGAAGCCTTTACCGATTGCGCTACCGGCATCATGGTCAATTCCGGTTTCCTGGATGGTCTGACCGTGGAGGAAGCCAAAAAGACCATTATCAAGTGGTTGGAGGAGCAGAAGAAGGGCGAGACCAAGGTCAACTACAAGCTGCGCGACTGGGTATTCTCCCGTCAGCGCTATTGGGGTGAGCCTATCCCGCTGGTGAACTGTCCCAAGTGCGGCTGGGTGGCCATCCCCGAAAGCGAGCTGCCCCTGCGCCTGCCGGAGGTGGAAAGCTATGAGCCCACCGATAACGGGGAGTCCCCGCTGGCCAAGCTGACCGACTGGGTAAAGACAACCTGCCCCTGCTGCGGCGGTCCCGCCGAGCGGGAGACCGATACCATGCCCCAGTGGGCCGGTTCCTCGTGGTACTTCCTACGCTACTGTGACCCGCACAATGTGAATGCGCTGGCCGCCAAGGAAGCGCTGGACTACTGGATGCCGGTAGACTGGTACAACGGCGGCATGGAGCACACCACGCTGCACCTCTTGTACTCCCGCTTCTGGCACAAGTTCCTGTATGATATCGGTGTTGTTTCCTGTAAGGAGCCCTATGCCAAACGCACCAGCCACGGCATGATCCTAGGCGAAAACGGCGAAAAGATGAGCAAATCCCGCGGCAATGTGGTGAATCCCGATGATGTGGTGGACCAGTACGGTGCCGATACCCTGAGAATGTACGAGATGTTCATCGGCGACTTTGAAAAGACCGCCCCCTGGAACACCTCCTCCATCAAGGGCAGCAAGCGCTTCCTGGAGCGTGTGGCCGCCCTCACCGATATGATGACCCCCGAGGAAGGCTATTCCCCCGAGCTGGAGGGCAGCTTCCACAAGATGATCAAAAAGGTCAGCGAGGATATCGAGGGCCTCAAGTGCAATACCGCCATTGCTGCCATGATGAGCGTGCTGAATGAAATTTACGATAAAGGCAGCGTCACCCGCGGCGAGCTGATGACCTTCATCACCCTGCTCAATCCCTTCGCCCCCCATCTCACCGAGGAGATCAACGAAGTGCTGGGCAACAGGGAAATGCTGGCACGGGCCAAGTGGCCGGAGTACGACCCCGCCAAATGCGTGGATGCCGCCGTGGAGATCGCGGTGCAGGTCAGCGGCAAGATCAAGGCCCGCCTTATGATTCCCACCGACAGCACCGAGGAAGCGGTAAAGGCGCTGGTAATGGCCGATGCCAATGTGCAGGCTGCTTTGGCTGGCAAGACCGTCATCAAGGAAATATATGTGAAGGGTAAGCTTTACAATATCGTGGCAAAATAATAAATTGAAGGGCCTTGTTCAATAAAAATCTCTTGACATAGTAAAATGCCTTATTGTATAATCTATGTGTTATCCTGTTATTAGGATATAACTCCAGCCGTAGGGCGTAGGGAGGGAATAGTAAATGGCAGAGATCAGAGTAAAAGATAACGAGTCGCTGGATAGTGCTCTCAGACGGTTTAAGCGTTCCTGCGCTAGATCTGGCGTTCTGGCGGAAGTCCGCAAGCGTGAGCATTATGAGAAACCTTCCGTTAAGCGCAAGAAAAAGTCCGAGGCTGCTCGTAAGCGCAAGTACAAGTAATCTTGATCTTTATTGCAACCGGAATAAAGGCAGATGGGTTTATCCTCGTCTGCCTTTTCCATTTGCACAAATCGGGGAAAGAGCGGGAAATGGGGCTTTCTTTTCCCCACTCAAGTTGCTATAATAGAGCCGAACCAACCGAAAGGAGCGTGAGCCCTTGCCGCTTTTGACCCCGCAATACGATTTCCACCGCATCGAGGAGATCCCAACGGATTTTTTTATCCGGCATGGCATCCGTGCTCTGCTCTTGGATGTGGATAACACCCTGACCGGTGATAACAGCCAGGAAATAAAGCCGGAGGTGATGGACTGGCTGGAGCGCCAGCGGGCGGCCGGGCTGCGCCTTTTTGTCATCTCCAATAATCACGAGCTGCGGGTCGCGCCCTTTGCCAATCGCCTGGGGCTGGGCTACATTGCCGATGCCGCCAAACCCAAAAAGAAGGTGGCCCTGGCCAAGATGAAGGAGTTTGGCGTCAGCCCGCGGCAGACCGCCCTCATCGGGGATCAGCTCTTTACCGATATCCTGTGCGGCAACCTGTGCGGCTGCGTCACCATTCTGGTGGAGCCCTACGCCGAAGAAGGCTACGGCCTGTACCGCATCAAGCGTCCGCTGGAAAAACCGCTGCTGCGCCTTTACCACCGCCGCAAAAGGAGGAATGCCGAATGATAAGAATAGGGCCTGCCGGGAACAGTGAAAGCTTTACCGCCATGGGCTATAAATCCACCCCGCAGATCCCGGAATACCTGGAAAAGATGGGCCTGAATGCCTACGAATACCAGTGCGGCCGCGGGGTGCGTATCAATCGTGAAGGCGTACTGAAGCTGAAGGCCGGCTGCGAGGCGCGGGATATCCAGCTTTCGCTGCACGCGCCGTATTATATCTCCCTTTCCAGCGTGGAGGAAGAAAAGCGTCAGAACAGCATCAAGTACATTCTGGAATCCGCCGAAGCCGCCGACCTGATGGGCGCTCGCCGCATTGTGGTCCACTCCGGCTCCTGTGCCAAGATCAGCCGGGAGGAGGCGCTTTCCCTTGCGGGAGAGACCTTAAAGCAGGCGCTGGTAGCGCTGGATGAGGCCCACCTGGGGCATATCATCGTCTGCCCGGAGGTTATGGGCAAGTTTAACCAGCTGGGCACGCTGGAGGAGGTCATGGAGCTGTGCAAGCTGGATGACCGCCTGCTGCCCTGCATCGATTTCGGCCACCTCAATGCCCGCACGCTGGGCAGCATCCGCGGGGCGGAGGACTACGAGCACATTTTGCTGACCATGAAAAATGAGATAGGGGAGCAGCGCATGAAGTGCTTCCATTCCCATTTTTCTCAGATAGAGTACACCGAAAACGGCGGGGAAAAACGCCACCTCACCTTTGCCGATACCACCTACGGCCCCTACTTTGCGCCGTTGGCAGAGGTGCTGGTCAAGTACGACAGCCAGCCCACCATCATCTGTGAATCGGCTGGAACCCAGGCGGAGGACGCCGCCACCATGAGAGATCTTTATAACCAAGCCGCAGAAAGGAAGAATCAAGCATGAACCGCATTGAAAAACTGATGAAAGCCCTGCCGGAGGGGGCCGATGCCGCTCTCATCACCTCCGATGTGAACCGCCGCTACTTTACCGGACTGGGCTCCACCGCCGGCACACTGCTGGCGTTCCGGGATGCTGCCTACTTCATCATTGATTTCCGCTATATCGAGGTCGCCAAGGCCACCGTCACCGGGGCCGAGGTCATCCTGCAGGATAAGCTGTACGACCAGCTGGGCGAGCTGCTGAAGAAGCACGGCGCCAAAACGGTAGCCATCGAAACCGACTACATCACCGTGGGCAGCCTGGAGCAGTACCGTTCCCGTCTGCCGCAGGTGGAGTTCCTCACCGCCGCCGCCCTCAATGATAAGATTCTGGAGATGCGCTCCCTCAAGGACGAGGAGGAGATCGCCGCCATCCGCAAGGCGCAAAGCATCACCGATGCCGCCTTCCTGGAGATCCTCGATTTCATCAAGCCCGGCAAGACCGAAAAAGAGGTTGCCGCCTACCTGGAATACTGCATGCGCCGTCTGGGCGCGGATGGCCTTGCCTTTGAGACCATTGCCGCCGGCGGTCCCAATTCCGCTAAGCCCCACGCCGTCCCCGGCGACCGTCCCCTGCGGCAGGGCGACTTCTTCACTATGGATTACGGCGCCTACTGGGGCGGCTACTGCTCCGATATGACCCGTACCGTTGCCATCGGCGAGCCGACCGAGGAGATGCGCCGCGTGTATGATACCGTCCTGGCCGCCCAGCTCCTCGGCATCGAAAAGGCCGTCGTGGGCGCTTCCTGCCGCGCCGTGGATGCCGCCGCCCGTGAGCTCATCTACAATGCCGGCTATGAGGGCTGCTTCGGCCACAGCCTGGGCCATTCCGTCGGCATCGAGATCCACGAAATGCCCGGCTTTTCTCCCTCCATCGCCCCGGAGACCACCGCCAAGGAGGGCATGGTCATCACCGTGGAACCCGGCATCTACCTGGAGGGCCGCTTCGGCGTCCGCATCGAGGATATGGTTTGGCTTGCCCCGGATGGCACAAAAGATTTGACAAACAGCCCCAAAGAGCTCATTATCCTGTGAAAAACCCTTGCATTTATGCACCGGTATATGTTAAAATCAGATAGTTAAATCCGTACATTATATCCTGGAGGTTTTTGTATTATGGTAAGTGCAGGCGATTTTCGCAATGGTGTGACCTTTGATATGGATGGCAATGTCTATCAGATCATCGAGTTCCAGCATGTTAAACCCGGCAAGGGCGCCGCTTTTGTCCGCACCAAGATCCGCAATGTGATCACCGGTGCTGTCACCGAGCGCACCTTCAACCCCTCTGATAAGTACCCGACCGCCTATATCGAGAGAAAGGATATGGAATATCTGTATTCCGATGGTGACCTGTACTATTTCATGGATCAGGAGACCTACGAGAATATCCCGATCAACAAGAGCATTCTCAGCGACAACTTCAAGTTCGTCAAGGAGAACACCGTCTGCAAGATCCTTTCCTACAAGGGCAGCGTGTTCGGCGTAGAGCCTCCCTTCTTCATGGAGCTGGAGGTCACCAAGACCGATCCCGGCTTTGCCGGCAATACCGCCACCAATACCCTCAAGCCCGCCACCCTGGAAACCGGCGCCGAGATCAAGGTACCCCTGTTCATCAATGAGGGCGATATGATCCGTGTGGATACCAGAACCGGCGAGTACATGGAAAGAGCGTAAATCTCATTTTACGCCGGTTGTCATTATCTACACCCATACCATAAGGGAGGTTACAAAAATGACTGTTATTGAAAAAGTTGCTTATCTGCGCGGCCTGGCCGATGGCCTCAAGCTGACCGATACCACTGCCGAAGGCAAAGTTCTGCTCAATGTCATCGAGGTGCTGGATGACCTGGCGCTCTCCGTTACCGATCTGGAGGATGCGGTAGAGGAGCTGGGCGAAGTCGTCGATGCCATCGATGATGATCTGCAGGATGTGGAAGACGCCCTGTATGAGGAAGACGATGAGGATGAGGACTACGACTTTGATGAGGACGATGATTATGGTCTGGATGACTATGATGAGTTCGATGATGAGGACGAGCCCCTGTACGAAGTAAAGTGCCCCACCTGCGGCGATACCATCTGCGTGGATGAAAGCATGCTGTGCGAAGGGGAGATCGACTGCCCCAACTGCGGCGAAAAGCTGGAGTTCGATCTGGATGACCTGGATTGCGAAGGCGACTGCGAAGGCTGCACCGGCTGCGATCTGGATTGACCTTCCGAGATAATCCATACATCAACTGGTGAAGTATGAGGCATTTGTACTTCACCAGTTTTTTGTCAGACGCCGTTACCGCTTTCAGCATTAGTTATAACTAAAATGATATTTTTTTATTAAAATTCGGCGGTAAAATAGCGGCTTTTTGGTTGAAATTACACCCAAAAGCAACTAAAATAAATGATGTACCACTATGGGAGAAGCAAATGGCAGCACAGAACCGTAACTGCAAAGTAAAAAGACTGGCTTTGATGGGCCTTTTGTTCGCGCTGGCCATGGCACTCAGCTTCCTGGAGTCGCTGCTGCCCGCTTTGCCCATGCTGCCGCCGGGCATCCGGCTGGGCCTTTCCAATATCGTCACCATGTACGCCCTGTTTGCGCTGGGGCCGGTCAGCGGCTACACCATCGCGGTGCTCAAGTCCCTGTTTGTGCTGCTTACCCGCGGGGCGGTGGCCGCCGCCATGAGCGCGTCCGGCGGTGTTGCCTCGGTCACGGTCATGCTGCTGCTCAGCCTGCTGCCGGGCATTCGCCGGCAGTATCTGCTGCTCAGCGTTTTCGGCGGCGCGGCGCACAATGTGGGCCAGCTCATCGCGGCCCGGTTCATCATCAGCAATCAATATGTTTGGTACTACTTGCCGGTTCTTTTAGCGGCGGGACTGCTCATGGGCGCCATCACCGGGATGGCTCTGCGGGTTGTCATGCCCTATCTGGACCGCTTAAGCCTAAAATAAACAATTAGGAGGGATACCTGTGGCTATGTTCCATTCGCTTCCCAGCATCCATGTGAAGCACCAAAAGAACACAGCCGAGTTGGAAAGCGTGATCATGCCGGTCCCGGCAGAGGTCACTATTTCCATGTCTCAGCACATCGGCGCCCCCTGCAAGCCTGTCGTAAAGGTTGGCGATACCGTCAAGGTCGGCCAGCTCATCGGCGATAGTGAAGCGGCGGTTTCGGCACCGATCCATTCCAGCGTATCGGGTAAGGTCAAGGCCATCGAGCAGATCTTCAATGCCCGCGGCGCCAAATCGGAAGCCATTGTCATCACCACCGATGGCGAGCAGACCATCGATGAGACCCTCACTCCGCCCGCCATCGGCGCGGAGCTGGAGGATGTTCTGGTGGCGGCGCGTGCCTGCGGCCTGATGGGTCTGGGCGGCGCGGGATTCCCCACCAGCGTCAAGCTGGCCGGCCTGAAGAGCGCAGCCATCGATACCCTTGTCATCAATGGTGCCGAGTGCGAACCCTACCTCACCTGCGATTACCGCATCATGCTGGAAAAGACCGACCTGCTGCTGGAGGGCGCAGAGCTCATTCTGCGCCATATGCCGGGCGGCCGCGCGGTCATCGGCATCGAAAATAACAAGCCCAAGGCCATTGAGAAGATCAAGGCCGACGCCGCGGCGAAGGGCAGCAAGCTGGAGGTGCTGGAGCTCAAATCCCGCTACCCCCAGGGCGCCGAAAAGGTTATCGTTTACGAGGCCACCGGCCGTGTCATCCCGGAGGGCAAGCTCCCCAGTGATGTCGGCGTGCTGGTCATGAATGTCGGCACTGTCATCAAGCTGGCGGAGTATGTCAAGACCGGCCTGCCGCTCACCAGCCGTATGGTCACGGTGGATGGCGGCGCGGTAGCCGAGCCGAAGAATGTCTGGGTCCCCATCGGCACCAAGCTGGAGGACATCATCAATTTCTGCGGCGGCTACAAGGGCGATCCGGCCGAGATCATCCTGGGCGGCCCCATGATGGGCACCTCCTGCCGGGATGACCAGACCCCCCTCAGCAAGACCAATAACGGCCTTCTGGTCTTTAATGAAAAGGAAGCCAAAATGGCGGCCGAGACCGCCTGTATCCGCTGCGGCCGCTGTCTGCGGGCCTGCCCGCTCAGCCTCAGCCCCGCGGCGCTGGATCGCGCCTATCATGCCGAGGATACGGAAGCGCTCAAGGCGCTGCATGTCAACCTGTGCATGGAATGCGGCTGCTGTGCCTATGTATGTCCTGCCAAGCGCCATCTGGTGGCCTATAACCAGCTGGGCAAGCAGCTGATAAGAAAGTAAGAGGGAGGGGAGTAGAATATGACTGATCGTAAACTGTTGGTTTCCGCCGGGCCTCATGTCCGCAGCAGCGCCTCCACCACCTCCGTCATGGGTGATGTCCTCATTGCCCTGCTGCCTGCCGTGGTGGCGTCGGTACTGGTTTTTGGCACCCGCGCCCTGCTGCTGGAGGTCGTTTGCGTGGCGGCTTCTATCCTGTTCGAGTATCTGTTCCGTAAGATCACTAAGCGCAGCAATACCATCTCCGATCTCAGCGCCGCTGTGACCGGTTTGCTGCTGGCCATGAACCTGCCCGCCAGCTTTCCCATCTGGATGGCAGTGGTCGGCTGCTTTGTGGCTATCGTGGTCGTCAAGCAGCTCTTTGGCGGCATCGGCTGCAATTTCGCCAATCCCGCCATCACCGGCCGTATCTTCCTGCTCATCGCCTTTGCCGGGCAGATGACCACCTGGCCGACCGCCAATTCCTACATTCCCGGCATCGATGCCGTTTCCGGCGCCACCCCCCTGGCCCTCATCAAGGAAGGCTCTCTGGATAGCCTCCCCGCCGTCAAGAACCTGCTCTTCGGTATCCGCGGCGGCTGCCTGGGCGAAACCTGCGCCATTGCCCTCATCATCGGCTTTGTTTATCTGGTGGTTCGCCGGGTCATCACCCCCACCATCCCGCTGGTGTATGTGGCTACCATCGCGCTCATGAGCGTCGTTCTGGGTTATGATCCCATCTATATGATCCTCACCGGCGGCGTGCTGCTGGGCGGCATCTTCATGCTCACCGATTACTCCACCTCTCCCGCCACCGAGTGGGGCAAGGTCGTATTCGCGCTGGGCGCAGGCATCATCACCATGTTGATCCGCAATTCCTCCGGCGGCTATCCGGAGGGCGTATCCTTCGCCATTCTGCTTATGAATATCATCTGCCCCCACCTCAATAAGATCGGGGCCAAAAAACCGTTTGGAGTGGGAGGTGCTGAGAAATGAAATGGGAAAAGCTGAAACCCATCGTCGTCCTCACCGCCATCTGCGTCATCGTTTCCGCGGCGCTGGTGGGTACCTACGGCCTCACCAAGCCCGTCATTGACGCGGCTAAGGCTGCCGAGGCCAATGCGGCCCTTTCCGCCGTTCTGCCCGATGGCGCCGACTTCGAGGAAGTCACCGTCACCGCCGAAAATGTCACCAAGGCCTACAAGGCCGGCAACGGCGCAGGCTATGTATTCCAGGCCCAGGGCAAGGGCTTCGCGGGCATGATCACCGTCATGGTCGGCATCTCCTCCGACGGCGCCATCACCGGTACCCAGGTCATGGAGCACGGCGAGACCCCCGGTATCGGCGACCGCATCGAAAAGGAAGCCCACTTCCAGGAGCAGTATCTCGGCAAGGATTATAACCTTGAGGGCATCGAGTTCCTCTCCGGCGCCACCTTCTCCTCCAAGGGCTTCAATACCGCTGTCGGCAATGCCTTTGTCGCTTACGGTGAGCTGGCCGGTATCTCCATCGAAGCTCCCACCGAGGAAAAGGTCTATCCCGAAGCCGAGCTGATCACCGAGATGCTGGGCGAGGGCTACACCGAGCTGGAGAACATTCCGGAGGGCGTTGACAGCGCCTATCAGTCGGAGCTGGGCTATGCCTTCAATGTTCACGCGGCCGGCTTCAGCGGCGATCTGCACATCCTCGTCGCCATTGATAATAACGGCGCCATCATCGCCTCCAAGCTGTATCAGCACACCGAGACCCCCAATGAGTACGAGGGAATTGACGGTTCCAAGCTCGCCAAGAGCTCTTACAGCAAGAAGTGGATCAGCGTCACCGCCGAAACCCCCGATAGCGAGCTGCCCATGGTATCTAAGGCAACTTATACCTCCAATGGCTACAAGGAAGCTGTTAAGCTGGCCTTTGCCGCCTTTGAGACTGTGAAAGGAGCGTGAGGAACCAAATGAGTAACAAGCTGAAAACCTTCACCAATGGTATCATCAAGGAGAACCCCGTTCTGGTTCTGGTGCTGGGCACCTGCCCCACCATCGCTACCTCCACCTCGGTCCTCAATGCGCTGGGCATGGGTCTGGCGGCCACCTTTGTACTGCTGGGCTCCAATATCGTTATCTCCCTGCTGCGCAATATCATCCCCAATAAGGTCCGCATTCCCTGCTTCATCGTCGTCATCGCCGGCTTCGTTTCGGTGGTGCAGCTGCTGCTTCAGGCCTATGTGCAGAGCCTCTATCAGAGCCTCGGCATCTTCCTGCCGCTTATCGTAGTAAACTGCATCATCCTCGGCCGTGCCGAGATGTTTGCCAGCAAGAATAATGTCATTGATTCCGCCCTCGATGGTCTGGGCATGGGCCTGGGCTTCACCCTCGCTCTGTTCTGCATGGCCACCGTGCGTGAGATCCTCGGCAGCGGCACCTGGTGCGGCATCACCCTCACCGCCAATCTGTTCGATCCCATCGCGATCATGAAGCTCACCCCCGGCGGCTTCCTCGTCTATGGCGTGCTCATCGCCATCATGAATAAGTTCGCCAAGCATAAGCCCAAAAAGAAACTCGATTGCGCTGCCTGCGGCGCCTGCGCCGGTTGCGCCGGTGGCTGCCCCTCGGCAGAGAATAAGGAAGGAGGCTGTGAAGCATGAAAGAAATGATCGTCATTCTGCTTTCTGCTATTTTGACGCAGAACTTCGTCCTCTCCAAGACTCTGGGTATCTGCCCGTTCCTCGGCGTTTCCAAAAAGCTGGATTCCGCCGTCGGCATGAGCGTCGCCGTTACCTTTGTTATGGTACTGGCCACCGCCGCCACCTGGCCCATCCAGACCTATCTGCTGGATCAATACGAGCTGGGCTATATGCAGACCATCGTATTCATCCTGGTCATCGCCGCGCTGGTACAGCTGGTGGAAATGGCCCTCAAGAAGTTCCTGCCTCCACTGTATGAAGCCCTCGGCATCTATCTGCCCCTCATCACCACCAACTGCGCCGTGCTCGGTGTAGCGGTGCTCAATATCGATGAGAAGTACAATTTCGGCCAGTCCATGGTCAATGCGCTGGGCGCCGGTCTCGGTTTCCTGCTGGCAATGGTCCTCTTCGCAGGCGTTCGCGGCCGCATGGAGAACATGGATATCCCCGAATCGTTCCAGGGCCTGCCCATCACTCTGATCGCTGCCTCCATCGTATCTATGTCCTTCATGGGCTTCTCCGGTGTGGTAGATGGTCTGCTGAAGTAAGGAGGGGAGATAACTATGACTGGTATTATTATTGTCGGCGCTATCGGCTTGATCTGCGCCATCCTGCTGGTAGTGGCCTCCCATTTCCTCTCGGTCCCCATCGATACCCGTGTGGAGGACATCCGCGGCTTCCTGCCCGGCGCCAATTGCGGCGCCTGCGGCTATGCCGGCTGCGATGACTACGCCAAAGCCGTTGCCAATGGCAGCGCCAAGCCCAATCTCTGCATCCCCGGCGGCGCTTCCGTCTCCGCTCAGATCAGCGAATACCTGGGCGTTGCGGCGGAAAACACCGAGCCCGTCAAAGCCACCGTCCGCTGCAGCGGCACCTGCGAAAAGTGCGGCGAAGCCGAGGATTACCACGGTCCCGCCACCTGTGCGGCCTGCGCTGCCCTGCACCGCGGCAAAAAAGCCTGCGGCTACGGCTGCCTGGGCTATGGCGATTGCGTCAAGGTCTGCAAATTCGGTGCGCTCTCCATCGTGGATGGCGTTGCCCATGTGGATGAAAGCCTGTGTACCGGCTGCGGCGCCTGCGCCAAAGCCTGCCCGCACCTGCTCATCGGCATGGTCCCGGTCAAAAATCGTGTCACCGTGCGCTGCTCCAGCCATGATAAGGGCGCTGTCGTCCGCAAGGTCTGCTCCGCCGGCTGCATCGGCTGCATGATGTGTACCAAGGTTTGCCCCACCGGCGCCATCACCGTCACCGATTTCCTCGCCTCCATCGATCCCGAAAAGTGCACCAATTGCGGCGCCTGCGCCGAAAAGTGCCCCGTCAAGGTCATCACGCTGGAATAAATTCCGCACTGTTCTAACCTGAAACCCTTCAAGCCGCTCCCGGAAACGGGGGCGGCTTTTGCATCTTTTTCTGCAGATTACTTCTCCGGCGATCTCCTTATTCCATAAAGGAATAAGTGCAATTCAAATTTGAATTGCATTATAATAACCAATTGTTTTATAGTTTAGATACAGATATCTGACAAAATGATCAGTGTGAGGAGTGACTAATTTGGAAAAAAAGAAAAAAGCGTTATACACTAAAAAATCTATTTCGTATGGTCTTGTAAACGGTATTTCCTCTTTGAAGACAAACATGACCGGAACTTATCTGTCCTTCTTCCTTACCACATTTGTTGGGCTTACCAATGTTCAGTTGGGAACGATGAACACAGTTAAGGGCCTTATTGGCCTTTGGGGCTCCTTCGTTATCGGCGTCATCATGCAGAAGGTGCGTCTGCCCTGGGGACGCTATCGCTCATGGATTTACATCATGATGCCGTTAGCGGGAATATTCCAGATTCTCACCTTTGTCAATTGGGGTAATCTTCCGGAAGGCATCAAGTTCCCGCTGGTATTTGTCATTTGCGTTTTGGATACCTTCCTTTATAACTTTGCTTTTGCGGCTTATACCGGTTTGATGATCCCCCTGGCCCCCGACCCGACGGAGCGTACCGGCCTTGCCGGCGCACGCAGCCAGATCAATTCCATCGGAAAAGTATTCTTCGGCTTTGTTGCCGTTGCAGCCATTGCCTTTATCGGCAAGCTCTTCAATAACGAAGCAGCTGGCTATACCGGCTTCATGGTGCTTATTGTAATTGCTCTTACGGCATCCTTCTTCAATCTTGCCAAGATTGCAAAATCCGTGGATCCTTCCACCGGGAAATCCGACCCGACAGCCAAGGACGGAACTGCTGTTGAAACTGTAAAGGAAAGCAAAAAAGACGGCGTCTCCTTCTGGACGATGATCAAATCCGTCTGCAACAAGCAAACCATTGCATGGCTGATCGTTTCCTTCTCTCATGGTATCCCCTATGCCCTGGTGATGAGCCTTGTGGCATATTATTACGGGTTTGTTATCGGCGATAAGACCATGATGGCTACATACATGGCACTGTCCACCCTGATGCAGTTCGTCGGCTCCTTCATCGGCCCCATCATTGCCAAGCGCCTGGGCATCAAGGGCGGTATGTATTCCGGCCTTATCATCTATGCGGCAGCCCTTGGTTCGGCTTACTTTATCGGCAAAAACCCGCTCATATTTACTATCCTTCTTTGCGTGGCAATGATCGGCCGCAACATTTGCTACACCATCGAGCTGCCCCTCTACACAAATGTTATCGACTATACCGCAATTGTAAACGGTAAGGATGTCCGTCCGTTTATGAGTTCCCTGTATACGGTAACCATCGGCATCGCAAAGACCATCGCCGGTGCGCTGCTCGGCTTCGGCCTTGCAACAGTCGGGTTTGATAAGGCTGCCGTGACAACGGAAGCAGTGCAGGGCATTCGTGTGCTTCTGTCTGCAGTTCCCTGTGCGTCTCTCGCAATCGGCATGATCGCCCTTTCCATGTTTAATGTCACCGAGGAAAAGCTGATCGCGCTGCGCAAGGAAAAGGGCCTTACTGTTGATTGATGACCGTTTACCTATCATAGGAATACAGCCCGGTTAAAAATGCGGAGCTCTCTGCCGGCGCATTTCCAAACGGAACGCTTCCATCCGGGAGAGAGCCCGCAACGAAAACAACTCTATAAGATAAGGAATTTGATACAATGAAAGAATATATACACGAGCAGGCAAAAGAAATCGAGGTATTTGACCGCTGTGATGTATTGGTCGTCGGTGCCGGCCCCGCCGGTACGGCTGCGGCGGTTTCCGCGGCGCGCAATGGTGCTGGCAAGGTGGTTCTGCTGGAACGCTATGGCCACTTGGGCGGCATGGCTACCGGTGGGCAGGTGCTTTTTATCCCGCATCTCAGTGAGGGCAAACAGCAGATGATCGCGGGCATTCAGCAGGAGTGGCTGGACCGCCTGGAGAAGATGCCCAATGGTTTGATCGGCCCTGACCGCAAAGATATTGGCAGCACCGATCCGGCCCTGATCGACAAATGGAGAAAGTATTATGGCTTCGTATGCGATGGGTGGATCTGGTACGGCGCGTATGCCGATCCGGAAATGCTGAAGATCGCTATGGTCAATATGGTAGAGGATGCCGGCGTTACGGTATATTGCCATGCGTGGGGCAGCGAGGCGATCATGGAAGGCAACCGCGTGATCGGTGTGACCTTCCAGTCCAAGGAGGGCCGCAAGGCGATTCTGGCCAGCAAGGTGATCGACTGTACCGGTGATGGTGATATTTTTGCTTCTGCCGGCTGTGCTTACGAAAAAGAATACAGCGGCGACGATCGCAGCTACAATGTTTCTGTCGTATTTAGGCTGGGGAATGTTGATTCCGAGGAATTCCGCAACTGGAAGTACGATCCAAACAGCCACTACCGTGATAAGCTTGCCGAATACAAAAAGTTGTTTGGCTATCGGATCTCTCCCTTTGTTACCCCCATGAAGGATATTATGTGGATCAATAACTTTGTAGAGGGGAAGGACTGCTGCAGTGTTCAGGATCTTACCGATACCGAAATGCTCATTAGGCGCAGCCTGAACGAGGGGATTGAATGGATCCGTGCGAATGTTCCGGGTTTCAAAAATGCGTTCCTGCATGATACCGCCCCGCAGCTGGGCACCCGCGGCAGCCGCCGCCTGAACGGCACCTATCGCCTTACGATGGATGACATTGCCCAGACCATCGAGCATGAGGACACCATTGCCATTATCCCCGCGCACAGACGAATGAAGTACAAGTCGCCCATCGAGCTTCCTTATGGGGTCATGCTTCCTGCCGATGATGTGGAGAACCTGCTGACTGCCGGTCGCTGCTTCTCCTCGGCACACGATGCAAATGATCATGCCAATCTGATCCCCCACTGTGTTGCACTGGGCGAAGCGGCTGGCGCTGCCGCAGCTGTTGCTCTGCAGTCCAATACCACTTTCCGCGATGTCGATATCAAGAAGGTTCAGCAGACGCTGAAGAAGCAGGGAGTATACCTGCCCCGGTAAACGGTGCTTGCAGCTATCATAAGCAGTGTGGCTGCGCTGTACGGTTGGAACCGGCTCCATATTATAAACCCCGTAGGCAATAGCCGACCACAAAAAAGCAGCAGAGTCGCACGGCGGGCATGAAAGGGATACCGTTAGCGATTCCTTGATTTCCGCCGCGCTTCTTTGCTGCCTTTACATTCGTAGGAAAGGCTTATATAATACTTTTTAAGCTCTGCGGTCTTACCATTCAGCCAAGCCGTTCCAATTTGTGGGAGATGGCTGCGACCGTTATGGCTAAGGGCAGAGCGGTCTCTGCAGGGGAGAGGTTTCCGGACGGGTGCAGCACCAGCCTGGAAAGTTTGACCACAGTTGACCGGGAAGGTTCGGACGGGAGAAGTCCTTGTCCGATGGGTATGGCGTAAGGTATGGCCGGAAAGGAATGGTTTATATGAAGTTGGAATACATCAAGGCGGTTTTGGCGCTCTCCAGGTACAAAAGCTTTGGCGAAGCGGCAGAGAATGAGTTTTCCACACAGTCCTCATTGTCAAAACAAATCATTTCTGTAGAAAAGGAGCTTGGGATAAAGCTTATCCATAGGGCGACTAAAAGAGACTCCGTCCGGTTGACGCACGAAGGGGAGATTTTTGTTAAACATGCGGCCAAAATGATAGATGAGTATAATGCTCTCTTAGATGAATTAAAGAAGGAAAAGGATTTTGGGCGCCAGGAGATTCATTTGGGCTTTTCGGTAAAAAGTCATATCTGCCCTGATTTTTTGGTCAAATTTCAGTGTAAGTACCCGCAATGCGCTATTAAGGTGTGGAACGCAGGATATTCCGAGGCGGTTGTAGCCATGCAGAACAAATCCCTTGATGTGGCGATTTTTCCGTATATGATGCTTGAAACCGACCCCATAGAGAGTATACCGTTTTATCATGATCCGGCGTTCAGCATCATTGAGCTCTCCAATCTGTGTAAAGTTGTAGTGGAAATGAGCGAAGAAAACCCGCTTTCCAAGCTGAAAGAGGTATCTATCGATCAGCTCAGGGATGAAATGTTCATTATGAACTCCAAGCTGACCAGCGATATCTCCGAGGCCTATACGGATAATTCCGACCCGTTGGTGCGGGCCTGTATTTCCAGGGGATTTTATCCCAAAGCAAGCGACAAGATCATGGTCATTGGCAATGATGTTAAAACAGCGCACATGCTTATCGCCAACAATTACGGTATGGCCCTCAGGATTGTACCGATAGACGAGGGATCGGTCCCAGGCTTGGCACGTGTCCCTCTGGAAAAGAATACGATCATTGTAAAAACATTCCTAGTATTTCGCCGGGAGATCAACCAAAAGGTGTTGAACACCTTTTCCGACTATATGGTGCAGCAGTTTGATGGAAAGGTTCTGAAATGACCAGCAATTAGGCCGTCCCGGCGGGCACCGCTGAATTCAAAAGCTTCGCAAAAGGAGAAGTGAGAATGATATGAGTACTGTGACAAAAGGCAACGGCGCAGTATACGGTAAAACCTTGATCGGCATTGCGTTTATGTATTTTTTTGGATTGGTTTGCCCCACCTTTGGCGGGATGTCGGAGATGGGGATAAAGATTCTTGGCGTATTTATCGGCACCATTTTTATGACCTGCGTGGGTTGTGATTTGTTCTCCAGCTCGTTGTTTGCGCTTCTGGCTTTTGTTTTGCATGGTTATTACAAAGCAAGCGAGCTCCTCAGCGGATGGATCGGCTCCGGAGTGACCTTCCAGCTTATTTTTGCTGGTGCGCTTTGCGTGTATTTAAGACAGACTGGGGCAATGGATGTCTTTGCCAAAAAGCTCCTTTCGCTTAAAATCACCAGGGGAAGACCCGGCATGTTTATGTTCATGCTTATGCTGGCTGGCTTTTTGGTTTCTACAGTGGTCAATGGCGCAGCATTTTTTCTGTTGATATTTGGCCTTTTTGAGAGCATTGCAAAGGTGTGCGGCTATCAGAAGGACGACCAGTTTATGAAGTTCGGCCTGCTGTATATGTACACCTCCTCCTACGGCAAGTATCTGCTTCCGTTCCAGGGACTTATTTTGGTCGTCGTCGGTTTTTTCGATTCCATGCTGGAGCCATATGGCTGTCAATTCAACAGATGGACATACATGGCTATCCAGATCGTTACATGGATAAGCTTCTTCGCGGTGCTTGTCCTCTGTATGAAGTATGTTTTCAAGGTCGATATCAGCAGATTAAAGGATATTAAATCGGACCAAATAGAGCAGTTCAATAAAACTCCAGATAGCTTCAGCTTTGAGATGAAGGTGGGGATAGGCTCGTTTTTGTTCTGCATGGTCTATCTGTTCATTCTTTACCTGCTGCCAAAGAGCTTTCCGGGCTATACATTCATCAAATCTCTGGATACCAGCTTGATCTGGGCTGTTCCTCTGGTCATATTTAATGTGATAAGGAAAAACGGCAAGCCGATCATGAATGCACCGGCTCTCCTGCGGGATGCTTCCATTTGGCCTATGGTGGCACTCATTGGTGCCATGACCATGCTGGGCAGGGCATGTACCGATGCTTCTCTTGGCATCAATAGCTGGCTTGTCTCGGTATTCGCTCCCATCTTCGGGGGACAAAGCGCCATTGCGCTGCTGCTTATCTGTGTGGTGTTTATCACAGCTGTTACACAGGTGGTAAACGGGAATGTCCTTACCATGGGAATGACACCGATTATTGTCCCTATCGTTTGCGGGATGATGCAGCAGGGGATCAAGATCGACCCAACGGTGACGCTTACTGTCATCAGCACTTGCGCCTCGGTCGCATTTCTTTTCCCATCCGGTTCTGTGGCGGCGGCCTATATTCTCGGCAGGGAGGAGATCGACAAGAAATTCCTTTTTACAAAGGGCGTTGCAGTCCTCGCTGTCTATATGCTGGTGCAGTTTGCAGTAGCCGTCCTGTTTAATGCCATTGTATAAGCTCTTCTGCGATGGCAAAAATCTGAGCATTTTTTGCTAAATTAAACTCTTCCATTTTGTATGTTCCTCCAAAATTCTCCCAAATAGTTGACACACCCTGCCCAAAAGTAGTAACCTGTTTATACCAATCATATCCCCATGGGGATATTTTGTGTTTGCGCCAGCAAACACAAGCCCACCTGCGGGATGCAAAAAAAGAAAGAGAGGTCAATTTTTATGAAGAAGTTTTTAAGCCTGGCACTGGCGCTGCTCATGGCAGCCGTCCTGCTGCCCACCACCGCCCTGGCGGATACCGCTGCATCATCTTGTGTTGCCAAGATTGGTGATACGGAGTATGATTCTCTTGATAATGCCATTAAAGCGGCAGCCAATGGGACTGATCCCACTACAATCAATTTGGAACCCGGAGTTACGGTTTATCTGACAAATGGTATTGCCAATGAAAATAACAATAGCCGGAATGTCAAGATTGTCGGCAATGGAACACAGACGGTTGATGTAATTCAAAACGCAATAAATGCTGAGGGTGGCATGCTTAATTATCAGAGAGGCTCCAAGTTTGCTTTTGAGAATGTCACGGTCAAAGCAGGTGAGGGCAATTTTGATGGCATCGTTTGCAGCGCTTTGACATTCAATAACTGCACTATCACCGGGAAGCTGACGCTTTACGGCGCAGCAACCTTTACCGGATGTACCTTTAATAACACTATGGACAATCAGTATTCCATCTGGACATGGGGCGGAACAACAGTAACTTTTACCAACTGCACCTTTAATACCAACGGCAAGGCCATTCTGCTGTATGGCCAGGCTACTGCCAAAAACCCCACCAACCTTGTGGTAAATAACTGCACCTTTAATGACCGTCAAAACGGTGCAGCCGGAAAAGCCGCTATCGAAATCGGCAACGATTATAATGCAACTTATCACCTTACCGCCAAAAACAATACCGTTAATGGTTTTGCTCCCGGCAAAAACACAGGCTCGACTCTTTGGGGCAACAAAAACAATATGAGTGAAGAAAACCTGACACTTACAGTCGAAGAGAAGCCCACCCAAATCGTCATCATCACCCCCTCCGAGGATACCACCCCCAAGCCCGCCGAGGATCAGAAAAACCCCTCCACCGGCGCCAATGACTTTGTAGGCGTGGCGGTTGCCGCGGCCGTTATGGCACTGCTTGGCTCCGCTGCCGTCCTCCGCAAAAAATAACGCGATCCCCCTCTATTTGGGGCCCCTTCGGGGGCTCCTTTTTTGCTGTCATTTTGCTGTAAATATAGCCCAGTATTTAGTTAAATTACCCCCACATTTTTCCGCAATCGTAAATTTTTCGTGAAAAAAAGTGAAATATTAACCTCTCACCTGCAAAGAAAGGCCCATTTTGCCGTATTAGTGGGGGGGAGCTTTTCGCCGCAAAAAATCTCTCCCGGCACTTTCTTCCGCCGCCCTTTTGTGGTACAATCTATTTTGGACTATTTTGGAGATTTGCGAAAAATTTTCGAGACGATAAAAGGAGACCACCATGCCCCAGCACGATAACCAAACCTACCAGCAGCTAAAGCGCGCCATCCTGCAGCGGCGCTTTTCCCACCTCAATCCCATGCAGCGGCAGGCCGTCTTGGCCGTGGAAGGCCCGGTTCTCATTTTGGCCGGGGCCGGCAGCGGAAAAACCACCGTCCTCATCCACCGCATCGCCTGCCTGCTCCAGTTCGGCCTCGCCTCCGTCCGGCAGGATGATATGCCCCCCCTCAGCGAGGAGGATTGGCGCATCCTGGAGCTGGCCGCCGCCGATGGCAGCTACATGGAGCGGGCCGGGCAGCTCATCGCCCACGATGTCCCCGCCCCCTGGAATATTCTGGCCATCACCTTCACCAATAAAGCCGCGGGCGAGCTTCGCGCGCGCCTGGCGGGCATGCTGGGCACCCGTGGCGAGGATGTGCACGCCGCCACCTTTCACGCGGCCTGCTCCCGCATCCTCCGCAGCGAGATAGAAGTGCTGGGCTATGGCCGCAATTTCACCATCTACGATACCGATGATTCCGTCCGGGTCATCAAAGACGCCATGGCCGAGCTCCACATCAGCGATAAAAACTTCGCGCCCAAGGCCCTGCTGGGCAATATCAGCCGCGCCAAGGATAAAATGCTCACCCCGGAAGGGCTGCGCCAGTCGGCGGGGGATAACTTTGCCCTGCAGGTGACAGCCCGGGTTTACGGCCGCTACCAGCAGATGCTGAAAGACGCTAACGCCCTGGATTTTGATGACATCATCCTGCTGACGGTCAAGCTGTTCCAGCAGTTCCCGGAGGTGCTGCAAAAGTACCAGCGCCGCTACCGGTACATCATGGTGGATGAGTACCAGGATACCAACCATGCCCAGTATTTGCTGGTCAGCCTGCTGGCTGCCGCCCATGGCAATCTTTGTGTGGTCGGCGATGACGACCAGAGCATCTACAAGTTCCGCGGTGCCACCATTGAAAACATCCTCTCCTTCGAGCAGCAGTTCGGCCAAACCAAGGTCATCCGCCTGGAACAGAACTACCGCAGCACCGGCACTATCCTGGATGCCGCCAATGCCGTCATCAGCCGCAACAGCCAGCGCAAGGGCAAGACCCTGTGGACCCAAAACAGCAGGGGAGAGAAGGTGCTGTACCACAAGGCGGCCGATGAGCAGCGGGAGGCCCACTTCATCGCCTCCACCATCCGCAAAAACCACGAAAAAGGCGCCAAATACAGTGACCATGCCATCCTGTACCGAATGAACGCCCTTTCCAGCACCTTGGAGCAGATGTTCATCCGGCAGGGGATCCCTTACCGCATCATCGGCGGCCTCAAGTTCTTCGACCGCAAGGAGGTCAAGGATATTCTGGCCTATCTGGCGGTGCTGAATAACCCCGATGACACCCTGCGGCTCCGCCGCATCATCAATGAGCCCAAACGGGGCATTGGCGAGGCCACCATGAATACCGCCCAGCAGGTGGCGGATAGCCTGGGCCAATCGCTGTACCGCACCCTGCAGACGGCCGAGGAATATGCCCCTCTTTCCGGTAAATCCCGTGCCTTGATGGAGTTTACCGCCATGATGGACGGCATTGCCGAATCGGTGGATGAGGTCCCCCTCATCGAAACGCTGGAGCAGGTGCTGGACCAAAGCGGCTATGTAAGAGCCCTGGAGGCCAAAAACGATATGGAAAGCCGCGGCCGGCTGGAGAACATCGGCGAGCTCAAGACCACCATCCTGAAGTACATGGAGGAGACCGAGGAGCCCAGCCTTTCCGGCTTTTTGGAGGAGATCGCCCTTTACACCGATCTGGATAATCTCTCGGAGGACGATGACAAGGTCGTGCTGATGACCCTCCATTCCGCCAAGGGCCTGGAATTCCCCTATGTTTTCATCACAGGCATGGAGGAGGGCATCTTCCCCGGCCAGCAGGCCATCTACGAGCCGACCGAGCTGGAGGAGGAACGCCGCCTGGCCTATGTCGGCATCACCAGAGCCAAACGGGAGCTTTACCTCACCGGGGCCGCCCAGCGGATGCTCTTCGGCCGAACCACCCGAAACCGTCCCTCCCGCTTTGTGGGGGAGATCCCCGGAGAGCTGATGAAAACCGAGGACGAGACCGAGCGCTTTGGCAGCTATCACAGCGGCTATGGCGAACGGACCGGTTATGGCTCCGGTTACGGTGCCCGGCAGACCACCGTCTACCGGCCCAATAAGCTGGGCAGCAGCCCCGCCCCGGCCCCGGCGGCTCCCAGGCCCCGGCCCGCCGTCCCTGCCGCCGAGCCCTTTACCCTGAAAACCGGCGACCGAGTCTATCACAAGACCTTCGGGGAGGGTTCCATCCTCAAGATAGAGCCGATGGGAGGCGATCATCTTCTCACCATCCATTTCGATAAAGTCGGCGCCAAGCGGCTGATGGCCACCTTTGCCCGGCTGGAAAAACGATAATTCCCTGCAAGGAGGAAATACTATGCCAAAGGTCACCCTTATCACCCATACTCCGGATCCGGAAATGACCATCGCTTCGGCCGCGCGGCTGTGCTACAGCCCGGCCACCATAGCCCAGGTGCAGGAAAAGCTGACCCCCGAAAAGGCCGGGGAATTTGTGGAGATGCTGGCGGGCCTGGGCCACCAGAGCCCCATAGAGCACGCGGTTTTTACCTTCGGCATTGAGGGCGTGAGCCGTGCCCTGCTGGCACAGATCACCCGGCACCGCATTGCGTCCTTCAGCGTGCAGAGCCAGCGGTATGTGCGGGAAAATGACTTTGAGGTGGTGGTGCCGCCGCAGATCGCCGAAGTACCGGAGGCGAGGGAGGAATTTGAGCTGGCCATGCAGGAGAGCATTGCCCACTACCAGAAAATAGCCGAGCTGCTGAAGGCCCGCCGGGAAAAGGAGCTGCTGGCCGAGGGACTGAGCCCCAAGGCGGCCGCCAGCCGTGCCGAAAAAACCGCCATAGAGGACGCGCGCTTTGTGCTGCCCAATGCCTGTGATACCAAGATGATAGTGACGATGAACGCCCGCAGCCTGATGAACTTCTTTGAGCTGCGGTGCTGCCAGCGCGCCCAGTGGGAGATAAGAGAAGTGGCCGACCAGATGCTGCGGCTGTGCCTTTCCGTGGCGCCGCATCTTTTCAAAAACGCGGGGCCGGGCTGTGTGCGGGGCGGCTGCCCGGAGGGCAAAATGACCTGCGGAAAAGCCGCTGAAATGCGGGAAAAATACGCCAGAATGAGGGAAGAAGCCCATGGATAAACGGATGCCGGCTTTTGTGCTGTGCCTGGCGGCACTGGTGCTGGCGGCGGCCAGCTTTTTGCGGCTGATGCAGGACCGGGCGGCCGAGAGCATGGGGCTTTTTGCGGCGACGGGTGTGGTGCTTATCGCGGCGGTGGTGGTTTATCTCATTTACCGTACCCGCAATAAAAGGGAATGAGGAGGACAGAATATGGAACACAAGCTGTATGTGATAGAGGGGCTGGATGGCAGCGGCAAGGCCACCCAGGCCACCCTGCTGACCGATTATCTCACCGGGAAGGGCATTCCTTGCCGGAAGCTTTCCTTCCCGGACTATAACGACCCCTCCAGCACGCTGGTCAAGATGTATCTCCATGGGGAGATAGGCACGCTGGAGGAAGTGAACCCCTACGGGGCTTCGCTCTTTTTTACGGTGGACCGTTACGCCAGCTACTGCCGCCACTGGCGCCCGGACTATGAAGCAGGCAAAATACTGGTGGCGGACCGCTACTCCACCTCCAATATCCCGCACCAGATGTCCCGGCTGCCGAAGGAGGAGTGGGACAGCTTCCTTGAATGGCTGTGCGATGTGGAATACAACAAAGCCGGGCTGCCCCGCCCCACGGCGGTGGTGTACCTGGATGTGGACCCGGAGGTTTCCCGCCGGCTGCTCTCCGAGCGTTACCACGGCGATGAAAGCAAGCGGGATATCCACGAGGCGGACTTTGCCTATTTGCAGCATTGTCGTTCGGCGGCCCTGTATGGGGCCGAAAAGCAGGGCTGGCATATCCTGAGCTGCACCGAGCGGGGTGAGATGCTCCCGCGGGAGGTCATTGCTGAAAAGATCCGCCTTGCGCTGGGACTGGAATAAAAAAACAGCGCCTTTGCCCGGCAGGGGGGACGCTGCATCCCCAGGGCCCGGAGCTTGGGGCAGGCAGAAGAACCGCAGGGCCGGGGGACACGGCCGGTGCCGAATGCCGCCGGAGAGTGTGCGGAGGACTTTGCTGAAAAACTGTTTTGCGCTGGGACTGGAATAAAAAACAGTACCTTTTCCCGGCAGGGAGGACGCTGAACCGTATCGCTGAAATGCGTGCGAGGGACTTTTCCGAAAAGATAAGAAAAATTACAAAATCCAAGGAGTTTTATGCTGAATTTCAAACCGATCACACTGGAAGCCCGGCGGGACCTGCTGCCCTTTTTGGGCAAGGAGCACCATAGCGCCTGTTACCAGAGCTTTGCCACCATGTACCTGTGGAGCGGCATCTACCAGACCCGCTACTGCCTGACCGGCGAGTGGCTGTTTACCAAAAGCGGCCGGGAGGACGGCTATGGCTTCCCCTACGGGGATGGCGACCTGAAGGAGGGCATCACCCTGCTGCGGCAGGATGCCGAGGAGAACGGCAAGGAGCTGTGGTTCTTTGGACTGCTGCCCACCGAAAAGGCGTGGCTGGAGGCGAACTACCCCGGCGAATTTACCTACACCGCCAGCCGTGATGACGCCGAATATATCTACGAGGCCGATAAGCTGATGACCTACGCCGGCAAAAAGCTGCACGGCAAGCGGAACTTCTGCAACCGGTTTGAGGCCGCCCACCCAGACTGGAGGTTCGAGCCCATCACTGCCGAAAACCGGGAGGATGTGCTGGCATTCCACCGGCAGTGGCAGACCGCCAATGAGGGAGAGGATGAGGGACTGCACAAGGAGGGCTGCGTGGTTCGCTGTGCCCTGCGGGAGCTTGATGAGCTGGAAATGACCGGCGGCGTGCTGACTGCGGGCGGCAAAATTTACGGCTTTGCCGTGGCAAGCATGATCAACGAAACCATGATGGACGAAAATATCGAAAAGGCGGATGGTGAGGAGCCCGGCGCCTACCCCATGGTGTGCCGGGAAATGGCCAAGATGATGAAGCAGAAGTATCCCGGACTTGTGTTTATCAACCGGGAGGAGGACACCGGGGACGAGGGGCTGCGGCGCAGCAAGGAATCCTACTGCCCGGTGATGCTGCTGGAGAAATATGTAACCCGAGAGGCAAAATGAGCCGGAAAGGAGCCGCCATGCCGCATGTGACCTATGCCCCGGCCGGGGAAAAGGACCTGCCCCGCCTGCGGGAGATCTTCCTGCGGTGCTTTGGGGAGGAGGCCGCCCCGGAGATGGAGTATGTTTTTTCCCGGTGCGGGGACGCGCTGTGGAAAGCTGAGCGGGACGGAATACCGGCGGCTATGCTGGTGGCCATGCCGGTGACCATTGCGCTGCCGGAGGGAGAGTGGAAAGCGCGGTATTTCTACGGGGTAGCCACCCACCCCGACTACCGAAAACAGGGTCTGTGCGGCGGGCTGCTGGCAGCCTGCTGCCGGTGGATGTCCGAGCAGGGGGAAGCCGCCGCACTGCTGCGGCCGGATAGTGAAAAGAACCGGCAATTCTACCGGAAAAATGGCTTTGCCGATTGCAGCACCGTGGGGGTGGGGCAATTTACCGCGGGGGGCGGAGAGCCCCTAACCTGTGCCCCGGCGGAACCGGAACAGTATGACGCCATCCGGCGAAAAATGGCCCCCTGGGGGCTGCACTGGGGAAAAGAGGGGCTTGCCACCCAAAAGGGATGGATGAAGCTGTACGGCGGTGATCTGTGGCTGCTGGGAGCCCCGGAACAGCCAAGGGGCTGCGCTGCGGTGAGCCGCGAGGGAGAGACCCCACTGGTGCGGGAGCTGCTGTGCCCCGAAACCCTGCGGGCGCAGGCACTGGAGGGACTGTGCAAAGCGCTGGGAAGCCGGGAGCTGCGATTGGCGCTGCCGGGCGCGGAGCCGGCGGACGGCCTGCGGACCGAGCCGATGATGATGGCGCGCGAAACGGCGGAAATCGGCCTGCCGGGGGAGATATATACCCCGCTGGCGATGGACTGAAAAGGGCGCGGCGGAACCCCCGGCGGTACCCGGAATAGAACGAAAATAAATTTGCTGAAGGCCTGAGCTCGATGTAGACGAACGGAAAGGCACAATGAGGTAATTCGGAAGCACTGGGAGCAGGACGAGAATGAATTTGCCGAAGGGCGATGTTACGACAGCAAAGGATGAAATGGCGTGGCAGGATGATCCTGCGGCGCTTGGAAATAGAATAAAAATTCATCTGCCGAAGGGGGCGGGAATGTCCCCGGACGGCAGAAACGATGCAAGGAGGAAACGACGATGACAGCTTATGTATTTTTGGCAGAGGGCTTTGAGGAAGTGGAGGCGCTGACCCCGGTGGATATTCTGCGGCGGGGCGGCGTGACCGTAAAAACGGTGGGCATCGGCGGCAAGACCATCACCGGCGCTCACGGCATCCCGGTGGGGTGCGATATCGCCGAGGAGGATGTCATCCCGGATGAGATCGATATGATGGTGCTGCCCGGCGGAATGCCCGGTACCACCCATCTGGGAGAGTCGCTGACCATCCAGGAGGGGCTGGCCTATGCTGCCCAGGAGGATCTGTGGGTCGCGGCCATCTGCGCCGCCCCCAGCGTGCTGGGAGAAAACGGCCTGCTGCACGGCCGGAAATATACCTGTTATCCGGGCTTTGAGAACGACGAAAAGTACCACGGTACCTATACGGCGGCCCCTTTGCAGCAGGATGGAAAGATCATCACCGCGAACGGCGCCGGCAATGCCATGACCTTTGCGCTGTACCTGCTGGCGGCCCTGCAGGGCGAGGAAAAAGCGCTGGAAGTGGGCCGTTCCATCCAGGTGAAGCTGTAAACAGGAGAAAATAACACGATGATAGACAAGAAACCGGAAGTCCTGGCGCCGGCGGGCGACCAGGAACGACTGGAAGCGGCACTGCGCTTTGGGGCGGACGCGGTATATCTGGGCGGCAAGCTCTTTAACATGCGCGCGGGGACCAGGAGCTTTACCCAGGAGGAGCTGGCCGAGGCGGTGAAGCTGACCCACCAAATGGGCAAGCGCCTTTACCTGACCTGCAACACCCTGCTGAACAATGAGGAGGCCGACCTGTTGCCCCGGTACCTGGCCGAGGTGCATGAGATGGGCGTGGACGCTGCCATTGTGAGCGATATAGGGGTGCTGATGGCCGCCCACCGGGCTGTGCCGGAGCTGGAGCTGCATATCTCCACCCAGGCCGGCGTTACCAACCGGCTCACCGCAACCGAGCTGTTCCGTTTGGGCGCCCGGCGGGTGGTGCTGGCAAGGGAGCTGCCGCTGACCGAAATAGAGGAACTGTGCCGCCGCATCCCGCGGGAGCTGGAGGTGGAGGTCTTTGTGCATGGGGCCATGTGCATGAGTGTTTCCGGACGGTGTTTGCTTTCGCAGTACCTGACCGGGCGGGACGCCAACCGGGGCGCCTGCACCCAGCCCTGCCGCTGGAAGTACGCCCTGATGGAGGAAAAGCGCCCCGGGCAGTACTACCCGGTGGAGGAGGACGGCCATTACAGCTATATCCTAAACGCCAAGGACCTGTGCCTCATCGAGTACCTGGATAAGCTGGCGAAAGCGGGGGTTCATTCCTTCAAGATCGAGGGACGGGCGAAATCGGCCTACTATACGGCGGTGACCGCCGGGGCCTACCGGGCCGCCACCGACCTGATGTGGCGGGATCCGGAGCATTACCGCTGCCCGGACTGGCTGCGGGAGGAAGTGACCAAGGTGAGCCACCGGGACTATACCACCGGGTTCCTGTTTGGACCGCCGGAGGCCGGACAATGCTATGAAACGGGCGGGTATATCCGCCGGTGGGAGGTAGCCGGGGTAGTGACCGGCTACGATGCCGAAAACCGGCGCCTGCTGTGCGTGCAGAGGAATAAATTCGCGGTGGGGCAGCCGCTGGAGCTGGTGCTGCCACTGCAGGGAGTAAGGACCTTTACCCCGGAAAAGCTGTATGACGCCGAGGGCCAGCCGGTGGACTGTGTGCCCCATGCCGCGGCGCCCTTTATGATGGACTACCCGGAGCCGCTGCCGGAGGGCACCCTGCTGCGGATGGCGGTGGAATAACAGCCCGAAGGAGGAAACGAAATGCCGATGTGGAAGCTGACGCCTGCCTGTAAGGACTACCTGTGGGGCGGCGAGAAGCTGCGGGAAAAATATCATATCGAAAGCGACTGTGAGCCGCTGGCGGAGGCCTGGGTGCTTTCCTGCCACCCGGACGGCATGAGCCGCCTGGCTGAGGGCGAAATGAAGGGCCTGACGCTGCCGGAGGCCGCCCTGAAATATCCGGGGAACTTCTTTGGGACGCGGTGCGCGGAATTTGAGGAGTTCCCGATGCTGGTGAAGATCATCGACGCGAAGAGGGATCTTTCGGTGCAGGTGCACCCGGATGACGAATACGCCAGGCGGGAGGAACACCAAAGCGGCAAGGCGGAGATGTGGATGGTGCTGGAGGCGGAACCGGGCGCGTCGCTGTATTATGGCTTTGCCCGGGCGGTGAGCCGGGACGAAATAGAGAAAAGCTTGGCCGAAAATACCCTGATCGACCTGCTGCGGCGGGTGCCAGTGCAGCCGGGGGATGTTTTTTACATTCCGCCGGGGACGGTGCACGCCATTGGGGCGGGGATGGTGATCGCGGAGATCCAGCAGAGCTCCAATGTGACCTACCGGCTGTATGACTATGGCCGCTTGGGGGCGGACGGCAAGCCGAGGCCCCTGCATGTGGAGCGATCGCTGGCGGTGCTGAAGCCCGGTCCGGTGGAACAGGACTGGGACTTTGGCGGGCACCTGGGACAGCATAAAAACTTTACGGTGGATCTTTTGCAGAACGAAGCCGCGGGCTGCTGCGATGGGGAGAGCTTTGCCGGGCTGCTGGTGACGGCCGGAGAGGGAGAGCTGCTGTGCGGCGGCGAGACTAGGCCGGTACGGGCCGGGGAATGTGTGTTCCTGCCGGCGGACGCCGGAGAATGGCGGCTGCGGGGCCTGGTGACGGCGCTGCTTTGTTATTTGGGCGAAAGCATTGCATGAGGAAAAAGACGGTGCTATAATAATGCGCATAAAAAGCGGGTCTGCCGCACCCAAAAGCAGCGGACGCAAAAAGAGAGGAAGGGGAGCAGATGGTAGTTAATCCTGGAAAAAATGAGATGATAGAGGTGGAGGGAAAGCAGTACCGCCGCCTGTGCATTAAGACTCATGTCATCACCGATGCGGACAACATTACCGATGTAGTGATGAGATACGCCGCCCCTGAAATGCAGGAGGGCGATACCCTGTTTATCACCGAAAAGGCGGTGGCCTGCACCCAAAAGCGGGCAATCCCCATGAAGGAGATCAAGCCCCGGCCACTGGCGAAGTTCCTGTGTAAATTTGTGCTGAAAACGCCCTATGGCATCGGGCTGGGCATCCCGGAGACGATGGAGATGGCCATAAGAGAATGCGGGACTTTCCGCATCCTGGTGGCGGCTGCCGTTTCCGCGGTGGGTAAGCTGTTTGGCATCCGCGGGTGGTTCTACAAGGTGGCAGGGGAAAAGGCGCGTTCCATTGACGGGCCGTGTGACTGCACACTGCCGCCCTACAACGAGTATGTGGTGCTGGGCCCGGCGGACCCCGATAAGGTGGCGGCGGAAATTTACGCCGTGCTGGGCAAGCCTGTTTTGATTACCGATATCAACGACATCGGCGGTGTCATTATGGGCGCGGCGCCCCTTTCCACCGACCGTGGATTGATGGCGGCGATCCTGCGGGACAACCCCCTGGGGCAGAGCCACGAGCAGACCCCGATGGGGATCATCCGGCCGGTGGCGGAATAAACCCGAATAGCAGGCGGCGGGGCGGTATGCCTTGCCGCCTTTTGGCAGGGAAGCGCGGGGGGGAGAGGCGGCCCGCAGGGCGCTCCGGCGCAGCCGGAGCCAGCGGCCGAAGGCCGCTGAAACCGCCCAGAGGGCGGTTTGCCCTGCGGGCCGTAAGCCTGCGGTCTGTGAAAACCCGCAAAGGAGCAAAATGCGGGCCTGCGGTTGATAAAGGGCATGGGCCTATGGTATAATTAAAAATCAAGCAAAAGCCAAAGGGAGGAAACCAGATGAAAGAGCTTGCCATTTTTGGCAGTACCGGTTCCATAGGGTGCAGCACCTTGAATGTGGTGCGGCGGGAGCGGGATCGATTTGCGGTTTCCATCCTTACGGCAGGACATAATTTGCAGCGGCTTACCGAGCAGATACGGGAATTTACCCCCCGGCATGTGTATATCCTGGAAAAACATGACGCCGAAGCGCTGCGGGAGCAGTTCCCCGGACTGGATATCTACTGGGGCAAGGATGGGATGGAGGCGATCAGCCGGCTCACGGACTTTGATATTGGGGTTTCGGCCCTGGTAGGAGTGGCGGGACTTCGCCCCACCTGGAATATGATCCAAAACGGGAAAACGGTGGCGCTGGCCAATAAGGAGGTGCTGGTGGCGGGCGGCCGCCTGGTAATGGAAGCGGCCAAAGAATGCCGCGCCACCCTGCTGACGGTGGACAGTGAGCACAGTGCCATCATGCAGTGCCTGCGGGGAGAAAAACACGCAGAGATCGAGCGAATATTGCTGACAGCTTCCGGCGGGCCGTTTTTTGAGAAGGAAATTACCGATGATATCACCCCGGAGGAGGCACTGCGGCACCCCACTTGGAAGATGGGACCCAAGATCACGATAGACAGCGCCACCATGATGAACAAGGGCTTTGAGGTCATCGAGGCCCGGTGGCTCTTTAATGTGCCGGTAGAAAAGGTGCAGGTGGTCATTCACCGGCAGAGCATCGTTCACTCGATGGTGGAATTCCGGGACGGCAGTATTATGGCGAATATTGCCCCGCCGGATATGGAGATTCCCATTGCGTATGCGCTCTCCTATCCGGAACGGATGCCCGTGCCGCACCGGCTGGATATCTTTGCGATGAAGGCGCTGGAGTTCCAAAAGCCGGATGATGAGAAGTTCCCCTGCCTGCGGCTGGCCATAGAGGCGGCCAAGAGTGGACACAGTGCCCAGGTGGTCTTGAATGCGGCGAACGAGGTGCTGGTGGCACGGTTTCTGGCGGGTGAGCTGCGGTTTACCGATATCCCGCGCGGGGTGGAGGAGATGCTGCGGCAGCATACCCCCTGCGAGCCGGGCAGCATAGACGAGGTGCTGGCGCTGGACGAGGAGATCCGTCACAGGACGGAGGAATGGATGAAAACGAGGTGAAAAGCCATATGAAGGCAGCGATCGGGCAGGACAGCCACCGCTTTGAGGAAACGCCTGGCAAACCGCTGATTTTGGGCGGTGTGGTGTTCCCCAGAGAGGTGGGACTGCTGGCCAACAGCGACGGTGATGTGGTGCTGCATGCCATCACCAATGCCGTTTCCGGCATTGCCGGGCGGAATATACTGGGCCGGGTGGCCGATGAGATGTGCCAAAGCGGCATCACCGATTCAGCGGAATACCTGCGGGAAGCCCTGAAATCACTGGAGGGGAGAATCGTCCACCTCAGTGTTTCGATGGAGTGCCTGCGGCCGAAAATCAGCCCGATGATCCCCGCAATGCGGGAAAAGATTGCTGAATTGTTGGGGGTGGAGTCCGCGGCTATCGGCATTACCGCCACCACCGGCGAGGGACTGACCGACTGTGGAAAAGGGCTGGGCATTTCGGTGCTGTGCATCCTGACAGTGGAGGACGGACCATGCGAAAGGTGATGGAAGCGGCCTATGCCAAGGTGAACCTGACCCTGGCGGTGACCGGACGGCGGGCGGATGGCTACCACACCATCGAATCGCTGTTCCAAAGCGTGAGCCTGTGTGATAAGCTGACGCTGGAACAGCGGGAGCGCGGCTTTTGGCTGAATGAAACGGCTGGGATCCCTGCGGAGGAGAATATCATCGCCCGGGCGGACCGGTTGCTGCGGCGGGAGTTCCCGAACCTTGGCGGGGTTGCCGTGATGCTGGAAAAGAATATCCCCACTCAGGCGGGACTGGGCGGCGGCAGCACCGACGCGGCGGCCTACCTGCGCGGGATGGACCGGCTGTACGGGCTGGGCCTGGGCCGTGAAGGGCTGCGGGCGCTGGCGGCGGAGTTGGGTGCCGATGTGCCGTTCTGCATTGATGGCGGGGCGGCGGCAGCGGCCGGGATCGGGGAGAGGCTGACCCCGGTGGAAAGCCATTTGCCGCTGTGGCTGGTGATCACTAAGCCGAAGGCGGGGTGCTCCACCCCGGCCATGTACCGGCGGATCGACGAGATGGGAGAGAGCCTGCGGCAGCGCTTTACCACCCAAGAGGCGGCAAAGGCGCTGGAAAAGGGCGACCTGGCGGGGCTGTGCGGCAGCCTTTACAATGTATTTGAGGAAGTGACGGCCCTGCCGGAGCTGAATGAGATCCGGCAGGAGCTGCGGCAAAGCGGAGCGCTGGCGGCGATGATGACCGGCAGCGGCAGCGCGGTATTTGGAATATTCCCGGAGGAAGATGCAGCCAAAGTGGCGGCGGAGAAAATGGCCGAAAGCCGCTGGGCGATCTGCTGCCGGGGGATAAACGGACCCGGATAAGCGGAAAGCAGCGGCGGTCGCCCGCAGCGAGCGAGGGCCGGACGGCCTGTGGAACACAGGCGGCCGGCCCGAGACAAAGCGGAGGGCGACCGCCGCAAGAAGGGAGAGCGGAGCGATGGTGAGCGGCATCATACTGGCGGGGGGAAGCAGCACCCGCTACGGCACCGGTGAAAACAAGACGCTAGTGGAACTGCTGGGCTGGCCGGTGCTGGAATACAGCCTGCGGGTATTCCTGGCTGCAGATGTGGTGGATGAAGTGGTGCTGGCGGCCAAAGCCGGTGAGGAAGCGGCCCTGCGAAAGCTGGCGGAGGGTCTTTGCCTGCAAAAGCCGGTGACGGTAGTGACCGGTGGGGCAGACCGGGCAGCTTCGGTGGAAAATGCGCTGGCGGCAGCCCGGGGAGAGCGGGTGCTCATCCACGATGGGGCGCGGCCGCTGGTGACCGAGCAGATGCTGGAGGACTGCCTGGCGGCGCTGGAGGAAGCGGACGGGGCAACCATTGCTACCCCAAGCCGGGATACTGTAAAGCTAGCGGATGGGGAGGGCTTTGTGGCAGCGACAACCGACCGCAGCCGGACATGGCTTGTTCAGACGCCGCAGGCATTTTACCGGGAGGAACTGCTGGCGCTGCACCGGGCGTTGGGCGATGGGCCAGAAAGAGGACAGATCACGGATGACTGCATGCTGTTGGAGCGCGCCGGCCGACGGGTAAAGCTGGTGCCGGGCAGCTGCAGGAATTTGAAGATCACGACGCCGGAGGATAGGGAACTGGCGGAATTTTACCTAAAAAAGGAACCGAATGAATGAATATATGTGAGATCAGGGACCCGGCTTTTCTGCGGCGGATGGATGAGAAAGAGCTCCAAAAGCTGTGCGGGGAGCTGCGGGAATTTATCATAGAGGGTGTATCTCATACCGGCGGGCACCTTTCCTCCAATTTGGGATTGGTGGAGCTGACGGTGGCGCTGCACCGCGTCTTTGAGGTGCCGCGGGATAAGCTCATCTTTGATGTGGGGCACCAGTGCTACACCCATAAGCTGCTGACCGGACGGGCGGCAGCTTTTGATACGCTACGCTGCACCGATGGCCTTTCCGGCTTCCAGTGCCGGGAGGAAAGCCCCTGCGACTGCTACGAGGGCGGCCATGCCGGGACATCCCTTTCGGCGGCGCTGGGCTTTGCCATGTCGCGGGAAGCAAGGGGAGAGCACCATGCTGTGGTGGCGGTGATAGGGGACGGCGCGCTGGGCAACGGCCTGGCCTACGAGGCGCTGAACCACATCGGGGACTACCAAAAGCCGCTGATCATCATACTGAACGACAACCGCATGAGCATCAGCGCCAATGTGGGGGCGCTGCACAATTCGCTGGAGCGGATAAGACTGCACCGCGGCTACCGCAGCGCCAAAAGCCGCACCAAGGCGGCGCTGCGGCGCATCCCCGTGGTGGGGGACGCCATGGTGCACGGCGTGGAGCAGGTAAAAGAGGACCTGAAGCGGCTGTACCTGCGGGACGGCGCCCTTTTTGAGGAGATGGGCATTACCTACTACGGGCCGGTGAATGGGCATGACCTGGGAGAGCTGGACGCCTTTTTGCGGGTGGCAAAGGAGACCGAGAAGCCGGTGCTGCTGCATGTCGTTACCGAAAAGGGGCGTGGGTGCGATTTTTGCCGGGATGACCCCGATGGTATCTGGCACGGGGTGGGGGCCTTTGATGCCCAAAGCGGGCGGCGGCCGGTGGCCGGCGGTACCACCCAGGGAAAGGCCATCAGTGAAACGCTGATGAAGCTGGCCGCGGAGGATGAGCGCATTTATGCCATTACCCCGGCGATGACCACCGGCGCCCATCTGACGGAATTCGCGAAAAAATACCCGAAACGGTTTATCGACGCGGGCATTGCCGAGGAGCACGCGCTGGTGCTGGCCAATGCCCTGGCACTGAGCGGCATGAAGCCCTATGTGACCATCTACTCCACCTTTTTACAGCGGGGATATGACCAGGTGAACCACGATATTGCCCGGATGGGCGGCGATGTGGTGGTGGGCATTGACCGGTGCGGCGTGATAGGGGAGGACGGTGTTTCTCACCAGGGGATCTTTGATGTTTCTCTGTTGCTGCCGATCCCCGGCATTACGCTGGCACAGGGCAAGGATGCCGCGGAGAGTGCCCGGCTGTTGGCCACGGGATTTGCCACGGAGGGTCCCTACCTGCTGCGGTACAGCAAAAACACCATGCAGGAGCAGGCGCTTTGCACCGAACCGCTGCCGGTGGGGCGCTGGGAGCGGCTGCATACGGGCGAGATGACGGTGATCTCCTACGGGGACTTTGTGGGGGAGGCCGAGGAAGCCCGGCGGCTGCTGGAGCTGGACGGCATCGCAATGGGGCTGGTGAACGCAAGGTTCCTGAAGCCCTTTGATACCGAAATGATGGATGCCCTGCTGGCCGAGGGTAAGCCGCTGTTGATCTACGAGGAGGTGGCGGCCATTGGCGGGCTGGGGAGCCTGCTGCAGCAATATGCCGCCGAGCGGGACAGCAAAACGCCGGTGCATGTGCTGGCGCTGCCGGACCGGTGGATTTACCACGGAAAGCGGCGGGAGCTGCTGCGCCGCATGGACCTGGACGCCGCCGGATTGCGCAAAGCGGTGCGGGAGCTGCTGGGCAGATAAAATAAAAAAATCACCCGACGGGGAGCGGAAAACGCCCGGCCGGGTGAATTTTTTTGCACTTTTTCTGTGTTTATATTACCACATTTTTGGCAAAAAATCAAGTCTTGTCCCGGGGTGGCGATAGGTGTATTAAATACATACCGTGATGAGGCGGGCGCACCGGAGCGGCGAGGGCTGTCCGGAAGGATCAGCACGAGTGAAGTACAGGGGCGCCCGCCGGAGGGGTGCGGCAGAAGCACAAAACAAACAGGAGGGCAAGAATATGAATGAGAAGATGAGCATGACAGCGGAGGTTTCGGCCTTTGTGCGGGCGTACCATACAGCGGAAGGTGGGGAAATTTGCAATGACCCGCTGGCGGTAAAGCTGCTGGGGGAGGGGCGGTTTGGGCAGATCGCGGCGCAGATGACGGCAGGGAGGGAGTGGTTCCTGCCGGGGGATACCGGGACACAGGAGGAAGCGCTGCGGCGCATCGTGAACCAAAAACTGGGCCCTGCGGTGTTGGCGCGGGCGGCCTGGTGGGAGCAGGAGCTGCGTCGGGAACTGACCATGGGGCTGAAGCAGGTACTGCTGCTGGGGTCAGGACTGGAGAGCCTGCCCTGCCGCCAGACAGCAGAGATGGAGCGGATGAGCTTCTACGAGGTGGACACACCGGCAGTGCTGGCGGAAAAGGGAAAGCGCCTGCGGGAGGTGGGGATCACTACACCGAGGAATGTGTACCGGGTGGGGGTTGACCTGGCCGAAGATTGGGAAAAGACCCTGCTGGAGATGACGCCCTTTGCCACGGAACAGCGTACCCTGACCGCCCTGCTGGGAGTGGTGTATTTATCTGCCGCGGGCGGCGATGGAAGCGCTGCTGAAACGGCTGGCGGCCATCACCTCGCAGGGGAGCAGTCTGCTTTTTGACTGCCCGATGAGGGACTTTGGAACCGGCGAGGATGCGGCCGGGCAGCAGCGGGCGCTGGCGAAAAGCGCGGGGGAAACGATGGAGCAGGGTTATACCCTGCCGGAGCTGGCGCTGATGCTGGAGCGGCATGGGTTTCTCATCTACGAGGACATGGGACCGCGGGAGATCACGGAACGATTCTATGCGGGGTATAATGAGGGCCACCCGGATAGTCCGCTGGTACCGCTGCCCGGCACGGCGCTGATCCTGGCGGTACGGCACTGAAGCAATTTGGCGAAAGGGGTTGGCAAGCGGCAGCGGGGTGTGATAAAATGAAGCAGACATGAAAGGGGGCGGCAGTATGCCCAAAAAGAATACCCGCAATACCAAGGGGCGCATCGTGGCGGCGGCGTGGAAGCTCTTTTATGAACAGGGCTATGAGGAGACCACGGTGGAGGATATCATTTTTGAATCCGAGACCTCCAAGGGGTCGTTCTATCATTACTTTGATGGTAAGGATGCCCTGCTTTCCTCCCTTTCGGTTCTCTTTGATGAGCGGTACGAGGAACTGATGCAGCAGGAGCACGGCGATATGGACTGCATAGGACTGCTGTGCTGGCTGAACTATGAGCTGTTTGTGACCATTGATAATACAGTTTCCATTGAGCTGCTGAGCAGGCTTTTTAGCAGCCAGCTGGTGACCAAGGGAGAGCGGCACCTTCTGAGCCGCAACCGTACCTACTATAAGCTGCTGCGGCAGATCATCACCCAGGGGCAGGAAAACGGCGAGCTGACCACCGACTATACAGTGGGGGAGATTGTGAAGGCTTACGCCATGTTTGAGCGGGGGCTGATGTACGACTGGTGCCTTTCCAGCGGGGAGTATTCGCTTTCCCAATACACTAAAACCATGATGCCGATGTTTTTGGAAGGGTTCCGGAAAAAATAATTTTTTACTGGTTATAAACAGAACGGAAAATCGTCTATATATAAATGCTTTAATTAAGGGAAAAATATGATATTTAACGATTCAGCGTACAGAATAAAGTCTGTACGCCGTTCTGTATTTTCGTCTACTAATTTGTGTGGTATACTTCGTGCATATTAACAGTAACCCCAAAGGAGAGACGGAAAATGTTAGGTTCTCAAGTAGTTATTCTGATAACCATAGCGGTATACCTGATTGCCATGGTGCTCATCGGTGTATACTTTGGCAAAAAGGGCAGCGGCAACAGCAGCGATGACTTTTACCTGGGCGGCCGCAAGATGGGCCCGCTGGTAACGGCCATGAGCGCTGAGGCCAGCGATATGAGCAGCTACCTGCTGATGGGTCTGCCGGGACTGGCATACCTGTGCGGCCTGCCGGAGGTTTCCTGGACCTGCATCGGGCTGGCGATAGGCACCTACCTCAACTGGCTTATCGTAGCGCGGCGGCTGCGGCGCTATTCGGCCCGCATTGGGGCCATCACCGTGCCGGACTTTTTCTCCCGCCGGTACGGCGATAAGAAAAACCTGCTTTCCGCCATTGCGGCGGTGGTAATCCTGGTTTTCTTTATCCCCTATACCGCTTCCGGCTTTAAGGCCATCGGTACGCTGTTCAACAGCCTGTTTGGGGTGGATTACCATACCGCGATGATCGTGGGCGCTATTGTGGTCATCGGCTATACGGTGCTGGGCGGTTTTATGGCAGTTTCCTTCACCGACCTGATCCAGTCCATCTTTATGACCATTGCGCTGATCGTTGTAGTGGTGTTTGGCATCCAACAGGCGGGCGGTGTGGATACCGTTATTGCCAATGCCGAGGCGCTGCCCGGCTACCTGAGCATGACCAAGGGCTATGATGTGACCACCGGCGGCGCGGCTTCCTTCGGGGGGCTCAGCATTATCTCCACGCTGGCGTGGGGTCTGGGCTACTTTGGTATGCCTCACATCCTGCTGCGCTTTATGGCTATCAAGGAGGAAAAGAAGCTTAACGATTCCCGCCGGATCGCGACCGTCTGGGTGGTGATCTCGATGTTCATTGCGGTGGCTATTGGTGTGATCGGTTATAGCGTTTCGGTGGCGGGCAAGGTGCCCTTCCTGACCAACAGCAGCGATGCTGAGACAATTATCATTAAACTGGCGGACTTGATGAGTCAGCACGGTACCCTGCTGGCCATTGTGGCGGGCGTAATCCTTTCTGGTATTCTGGCGGCGACGATGTCTACCGCGGACAGCCAGCTGCTTACAGCGGCTTCCAGCGTTTCGCAGGATCTTTCTCAGAATGTGTTTGGCATCAAGCTGAGCAGCAAGACCGAGATGATCGTGGCACGGGCGACAGTACTGGTTATTGCGGCCATCGGTATTACTCTGGCGTGGGACCCCAACAGCTCGGTATTCCGGGTGGTTTCCTTTGCTTGGGCAGGCTTTGGCGCGGCTTTTGGCCCGGTGGTGCTGTTCTCGCTGTTCTGGAAGCGCAGCAACAAGTGGGGCGCCCTGGCCGGTATGGTTGCCGGCGGCGTGATGGTATTTGTATGGAAGTACCTGATTGCCCCGATGGGCGGCGCGTGGGCCATCTACGAGCTGCTGCCGGCCTTTGTGGTGGCGTGCATTGCCCTGGTGGTGGTTTCTCTGCTGACCGAGGCCCCGGAAAAGGAGATCGTGGAGACATACGAAAGCGTGTGTGCCAAGAAGGTAAAGGCGTAAGCAAAAGTGATAAAAAGACACCGGTATCCCAGTGGGGTACCGGTGTCTTGGTGTTACAGGGGGTTAGTGGCCTTCCGCAGCGATCATGTGCATAGCGTGCTCCAGTGCGCCGATGACAGCGGAAAGGTTTTCCCGGGCGGCTTTTTCGGAGCCGGGGAGATTGAGAATGAGGCTGCGGCCACGGGTGCCGGCTACGGCTCGGGAAAGCATGGCGCGGGGGGTAATTTTAAGGCCCTCCACCCACATGGCCACCGGAATGGCCCGAATTTCGCGGTCCAGGACGGCCAAGGTGGCTTCGGGGGTGACATCCCGCGGGGAAAGCCCAGTGCCGCCGGTGGTGATGATGAGATTGATGTGACGCCCATCGGCCGCAGTGGTGAGCTCGGTTTGGATTTGGGGGATCTCATCCGGGACAATGGCGGTGTAGGTAACGGTAAAACCGGCTTTCTCCAGCATGGCGCAGATGGCGGGGCCGCTGGTATCCACCCGCTGGCCGCGGCTGCCCAGATCGCTGACGGTGATAACTGCTGCTGTATATGCCATAATTATGTTCTCCTGTTTTTTTGAATTGGTTTTTATCATACTCCACCGGGGCGGGAGCTGTCAAGAATAAGTGGGGATGAGGAACGAGACGGATGATGAGAAGAAAATTGACGATGTTTTTTCGATATTGACGAACGCATTTACCATTATGCCGAACGGCACCATTGAAAGAGGGCGCCGTTTTTTGCTATAATCGGTTATACTCATATAAGAATATCGAATGGGAGGCTTTTGCGTGAAGCGCATCGAAACAGAGGATGCCGTAGGGCAGATGCTGTGTCACGATATGACACAGATCATAAAGGGAGAATACAAGGATGCGCGTTTCCGCAAGGGACATATCGTCACCGAGGAGGATACCATGGGACAATTTGTCCCAAAGAAAAATCGAAAAAACCTGTGACCAAACCAGAAAAACAGGTAGTATAGGGGTGAAAGGCCTTTATTTCAAACTGCAGGAGGTGGAGTAATGGAGGATAGCAAGATTATTGATTTATATTGGGAGCGGAACGAGAAGGCAATTAGCGCTACAGAGCAAAAGTATGGAAGCTACTGTTACTATATCGCTTATAACATCCTTCACGACCAAGAGGATGCGGATGAAAGTGTCAATGATACATACCTCGGCGCATGGAACACTATACCGCCGCACCGTCCGAATATGCTAAGAGCATTTTTGGGCAAGATCACCAGGAGCATTTCACTGAAAAAATGGCGTGATGCCCACAGGGATAAGCGAGGCGGTGACGAAGTTTCTCTTGTACTGGATGAACTCTCGGAATGTGTCCCATCCAATCTTTCAGTAGAGGACAGTGTCATTGCGGGCGAGCTCTCAGTGCAGATCAACCGTTTTCTCGGCACACTGGCCCCAACGGAACGACAGGTTCTTCTCTGCCGTTACTGGTATTTAGATCCAATTGATAAAATCAGTGCAGATTTTAGCTTTAGCAATAGTAAGGTGAAATCGATGCTCCATCGGACAAGAACAAAACTGCTCACATATTTAGAAAAGGAGGGTGTTCTATGAACGCGGATTTGATCCTTGATACATTCGAAAAGATTGATGATAAATATATTATTGAAGCAAAGGAGCGCGGATTTATGAATAGCGGTACCGGAAAGAGCATTAGAAGCCTGAAGCGCACATTTATACTTGTCGCTGCCATCTTCGCATCGCTGGCGCTCTGCGGCTTTGCGGCATATGAATATGGCTTGTTTGACCCATGGCTGCAAAAACCGTCTGCTTATCCAATCGAAACCGTACAAAGTGCAATTGAAGGACAAATTAAGAAGGAATACACTTTGACTGTCCGAATTGACGAGATATCCGTTGACGAGACCGAAACAAAGCGAATGATTGAGCGCTATACCGGAAGTGAACTTGCGCAGTCCCGCGGGTGGACAGATGATTACCTCGCTGAACACTTTTTAGCGGTAAGAGCAAAATACTATGTGGAATATGACCATACAAAAACATTTTTGGATGATGGGAACATCGATCAGTTTTTCTACTTGATTGAAGATACTGAAAGCGGAGTTTGGACTATTATCGATAATTCTACGAATGGGGAGCCAACCGCAGCGACAGTTCCATGATATTCCTTCTCCAGCATTATTAAAAAGATATTGAAGCCCAATAGAAGCCCCCGCTCCATTCCTATAAAATGAGAACAGAGCGGGGGCTGACACTGATATTGATTGCGCAAAGAAATAGTCCAAAAGCCGCTCCGACCAAGTAAAAAAGGACGCCAGTCGGCGTCCTTTTTTACTTGGTCTGAGTGACTAGACTCGAACTAGCGGCCTCTACCACCCCAAGGTAGCGCGCTACCACCTGCGCCACACCCAGATTTTATACCGGAACTTTCGTTTCAGCTTGATTATAATACCATAGGCCCGGTAAAAAATCAAGCCCTTTTTGCGGAAAAACCGAAAAAAGTTTTCTCCCCTTATTCTTCTGTCACTTTGGCGTTCTCTATCAGCATCCGCATCCGGGGGACACAGCTTTTCCAGTACAGCTTGCTGGTCTCATCCCATTGGTTCCACGCGGCGGGCCCCACACAGCTGATGACTTCATTCAAAGTGCGGAAGTCTTCATAAATTGCACGGGGGAGCAGGAACTTGCCTGCCTCATCGGTGGGGATGCGGTTGATGTGCTCGATGTAGCCCAGGCATTCGGTGAACTGCCCAGTAAGATCCTGTAGCAGGGCTGCCCAGCGCATCACCTGGGGGACTTCCAGTGTATTGGTGTACCCGGCGATGCAGGTGGCCTGGTTCTGTGCTACCTTGGCACAGTATTTGCGGAAGGCCGGCAGCAGTTCATCAAATTGAAAATCATTGGTGGTTTTGCCGGTGGGGACCTTTACAATGTATTTTTTACCGTTTATCGTCATGGGAGAACTCCTTTTTAGCGTGTGTGTTTTTTATTATAGCGTTTTGCATTGGGGTTTGCAATCCTTTGACCGTTGAATTATAATAATGAACGGAGTAAAGCAGAGAGGGGGGAGCAGATGCATCCCATCAGACATTTTAGAACCATTACTCATCACCGGCACCTGGTGCAGAAGTACTGCTTCCGGGTGGGACTGTACTGGCGGGGTCTTACCCACGATCTTTCCAAATACTCTCCAACGGAATTCTGGCGTGGTGCGAAGTATTACCAGGGCACCTTTAGCCCTACGCAGCAGGAGCGCCGGGAGAATGGCTATTCGCTGGCATGGATGCACCATAAGGGACGCAACCGCCACCACTTTGAGTACTGGACCGATGTGAGTCCGGTGACCCACCAATATGAGCCTCTAGAGATGCCGACCGAATTCTTTGTGGAGATGTGTATGGATCGCATTGCTGCCAGCCGGACCTACCTGGGGGATCAATACCACGATGGCGCTCCGCTGGAATATCTGCAGCGGGCGGGGGATAACCGCTGGATGCACCCGGTGACGGCTCGCAAGCTGCGGTTTATCCTGACAATGCTGCGGGATAAGGGGGAGGAGAAAACCTTTCGGTTCATCCGGGAGGTGGTGCTGCAGGAGCTTCCCTTTGCTGAGGATGACATGGAGCAATAAAAGACCGGGATCCTGAACAGAATCCCGGCCATTTTTCTGTTTTATACTCTTGGGGTATCCACGGTAATGACTGCGTAATAATTGCCTTCCAGTGCCGTTACCGCCTGCCGGATGCGTTCTTCCAACTCTTCACTGGTATAGGAAGAATCCAGTGGACGCACCACATCAAAGATGAGGTTGGTGTGGTCGGGGCCGCTGGTGATGCGAAAATCGTGCATTGTCAGCCTTGGGTCAAGCCCGGCCAGCAGCCGGGCCACCATGGTGCGGCATTCCGCTGTCTTTCGGTCACCAACGGCAATGGGATCCATATGGATGCAGACTTCACAGCCCAGTTCGTGCAGAATCTGCCGCTCCACCCGGTCAATGACATCGTGAATAGCGGAGATATCACCGTTTTTATCCACCTCGGCGTGCAGCGAGGCAAACAGCCGGCCGGGACCGTAATCGTGGACGATGAGATCGTGCAGGCCGAGAATTTCCGGAGGGGCCAGCACCCGGCGGCGAATGCCATCCACCAGTTCGGGATCGGGCGCCCGGCCCAGCAGCGGATCAATGGTGTCCTTCATGGCGTTGTAGCCGGTATACAGAATAAATATCGCCACCAAAATGCCCAGGTAGCCATCCAGCTGAATATGGAAGAAGTGCCCGGCCAAGGTGCCCAGCAGTACCACCGCTGTGGAGGCCATATCACTGAAGCTGTCAGCGGCGGTGGCCATCATGGCGGCGGAATCGATCTTTTTCCCAAGCTTGCGGTTGAAGAGGTACATCCAGCCCTTGACCAATATGGAAACAGGCAGAATGACCAGCGGCAGCCAGCTGAATTCCACCGGGGCAGGGGAGAGGATCTTCTCGAAGGAGGTTTTACCCAGCTCAAAGCCCATCAGCAGGATGACTACCGAAACGGCCAGCCCGGAGAGGTACTCTACCCGACCGTGGCCGAAGGGGTGATGCCGATCGGGTTTTTGCCCAGCCAGCCGGAAACCGATGAGCGTGACCACCGAGGAGCCGGCATCGGATAAGTTATTGAAAGCATCGGCCGTGATGGCGATGGAACCGGAAACAGTGCCGGCCACCAGCTTGCCCAGGAACAGCAGGATATTCAGGCAGATGCCGGTCAACCCGCTGAGCGTGCCATATTGCTGGCGCACCGTGGGGTCCTGCACATTGTCTTTATCACGGATAAATAGCCGGATGAGAAGTTCTGTCATGGAATACAGCTCCTTTTATCTTGGACGGATGTCAAAGGGTCATTTCGGTCATTATAGCACAGAACAAGCCGATATGCACAAAAATTTATAAATGAGAATAGAAATACCGCCGGGGCTATGCTATAATAAACCGTAAAAGTAAAAACTATCAGTGTAAAGGAAGTGGGTACCATGGAAATTCTGCGGTTTCCCGGTTTGGGGTGGGAACTTCCCATTAGCCGGGTGGCGTTATCCATCGGCAATTTGGATATTTACTGGTACGGTGTGATCATCGCGGTGGGCTTTGGCCTGGGGCTATGGGTCTATCTTTCCCATAACCGCACCTGCGGCATCCACCCGGATGAAGGACTGGATATCATTCTGTGGGCCATGGTCGGCGCCATTGTGGGCGCGCGGGCCTATTATGTGGCATTCCAGTGGGATAATTATAAAGATAATCTAAAGGAAATATTCAACCTGCGTGGTGGCGGACTGGCCATCTATGGCGGCATTATTGGAGCGCTTATTGTGGCGTTTATCGTCTGCCGCATCAAAAAGCTTCCCATGCTGCCGGTAGCGGATGCGGCTTTCCCCGGCGTTATGTTGGGACAAGCGATTGGCCGCTGGGGCAATTTTTTCAATATGGAGGCCTTTGGCACCAATACCACCCTCCCCTGGGGTATGACATCAGATACCATCTCCGCCTATCTTTCCCGGCATCAGGCGGCGCTGGCCGCCCAGGGCATTATGGTGGATCCCACCCTGCCGGTACATCCCACCTTCCTATACGAGAGCTTGTGGAACCTTATCGGTGTGGCGATCCTGCTGCTGTGGCTGTTCCCGCGCCGCAGCTACGATGGCCAGATCACACTGGGCTATACCGCCTGGTACGGCCTGGGGCGCTTCTTTGTGGAGGGCCTGCGCACCGATAGCCTGATGTGGGGCAGTGTGCGGGTTTCCCAGGCGCTGGGCGGCGTGTTGTTTATCGTTGCCGCCGGGTTGATGCTCTTCATCTTTCTGCGGGGCCGTAAGCCCATGACGCTGGAGTATATCGAGGGCCAGAAAAAGCCGCGCTTTACCCTGGGCCGCTATGTGGATACCAAGGAAAGCCGGGAGCGTATAGCCGCCCTGGATGCCAAGTTGGCCGAAAAAAAGAAGAACGGAAAGAAACCGACCCAACCGGAACAGAAAGAGGAACCCCATGAGCGCGAAGATCATTGATGGAAAAGCGGTGGCGGCCCAGTGCCGCGCCGAATTGAAAATCCAGGTAGAGGCTCTGAAAGCGGAGGACATTACCCCCGGCCTGGCTGTGGTACTGGTGGGAGAGGACTCCGCTTCCCAGGTGTATGTGCGGAATAAGCACAAGGCCTGTGAGGAGCTTGGTATTCACTCCGAGCAGTACACCCTGCCGGAAAATACCGGCCGGGAGGAACTGCTTGCCCTCATTGCCGAACTGAATGGCCGGAAAGAGATCGATGGCATTTTAGTGCAGCTGCCGTTGCCCGCTCACCTGGATCAAAAGGAGATCCTATCCGCGATCGACCCCGAAAAGGATGTGGACGCTTTCCATCCGCAGAATGTGGGTCGAATTGTCATTGGGGATTACTTTTTTGCCCCCTGTACGCCCAGCGGTATTCTCACCCTCATCGATAGCACCGGTGTAGACATGGCCGGCAAGGAGTGTGTCATCATTGGGCGCAGCAATATTGTAGGAAAACCCATGGCACTTTTGGCACTGCACCGCAATGCTACCGTTACCATTTGCCACAGCAGGACCAAGAATCTGCCGGAGGTGACCCGCCGGGCGGATATTCTGATTTCCGCTGTGGGCAAGGCTGGGTTTGTCACCGGGAAGATGGTTAAACCCGGTGCGGTAGTCATTGATGTAGGAATGAATCGCAATGCAGCAGGGAAACTTTGCGGCGATGTGGATTTCGAGAGCGTTTCCCCGGTGGCAGGGTGGCTCACGCCGGTCCCCGGTGGGGTAGGCCCCATGACTATTACCATGCTGCTGCGATCCACCGTACTGGCCGCCGAAAAGCACCATAAAAAGCCGTAAAAATCCGCCCAAAAGCACTTTACAGCAGCCGTATTATATGCTATAATTCCATATTGATATGACCAGATCCCGGTATTTGGGAGTGTTCCCCCGTGGGAACTTCACCGATCCCGATACTTAGATCTTGGCGTAAATAATTTATGAGGTGAAATAACATGATTCTCAAGGAAGAAAAGAACAAGATCATTACCGAGTACGCGACCCACGAGGGCGACACCGGTTCCCCCGAAGTTCAGATCGCTGTTCTCACCAACCGCATCAACAGCCTGACCAAGCACATGCAGCAGAACCCCAAGGACTTCCATTCCAACCGTGGTCTGCTCAAGATGGTCGGTCACCGCAGAAACCTGCTGAACTACCTCAAGAAGAAGGATATCGAGCGTTACCGCGCGATCATTGCCAAGCTGGGTCTGCGTAAGTAAGCAAAACTGCCGGAGGGCAGGCGGGGATTCCGTCTGCCCTCTTAGCCGGTTTTTAGCCCATTTTTCACAGGTAAGCAGGGCGGCTTTTGCCCTCGTGTTTAGCAGTGAATCGTTCCCCCGGAAGGCAAAAATCTTCCCCGGAGGAAGGCTTTATTGCTAAAACGAAAGCGGAGCCGTCAGACCAAAAGACACAAAGTAAGGAGAAAAAAGATGTTTGAAAACTTCCGCGTATTTGAAACCGAATTTGCCGGACGCAAGATGACCTTTGAAACTGGCAAGATGTGCTGCCAGGCTGGTGGCTCTGTGCTGGTCCGCTATGGCGAGACCACCGTATTGGTCAATGCCACCGCTTCCGCAAAGCCCCGTGACGGCATCGATTTCCTGCCGCTTTCCGTCGATTTTGAAGAGAAGCTGTATGCCGTGGGCAAGATCCCCGGCTCCTTCCTGAAACGGGAAGGCCGCCCCAGCGATAAGGCCGTGCTTTCCAGCCGCGTGGTAGATCGTCCCATCCGTCCGCTGTTCCCCAAGGATATGCGCAATGATGTTTCCGTTGTGATGACCGTTCTCTCCGTTGATCCCGACTGCGTGCCGGAAATCGCTGGTATGATCGGTGCTTCCATGGCGCTGTCCATCTCCGATATTCCTTGGAATGGGCCCATTGCTGGTATCAATGTCGGCTTGGTAGATGGCGAGATCATCCTAACCCCCAATGCCGAGCAGCGCCAGAAGAGCGATCTTCAGCTCACCGTGGCCGGTACCGCCGAAAAGGTTTGTATGATCGAGGCCGGCGCCAATGAGGTGGATGACGATACCATGCTGGAAGCCATCATGAAGGGTTTTGCCGAGGTGCAGAAGATGGTCGCCTTCATCAAGGAAGTCCAGGCTGAGATCGGCAAGCCCAAGTTCACCTTTGAATCCCAGGAGATCGATCACGATCTCTTCGAAGCCATCAAGGATGAATTCATCGAGGATGTCCGTGCTGCCATGGATACCGATGATAAGAACATCCGTGATGAGCGTATGCGCCCCATCTATGACCGCCTGCATGCTGAGTATGATGAGAAATACCCTGAGCAGGGCGCTATGCTGGATGAGTGCATCTACAAGCTGCAAAAGTTTGTGGTGCGCCGCTGGCTGCTGGATGACGGCAAGCGTGTAGACGGCCGCGGCATGGATGAGATCCGTCCCCTGGATGCTGAGGTCGGCATTATCCCCCGCGTTCATGGCTCCGGCATGTTCACCCGCGGCCAGACCCAGGTGCTGACCATTGCCACCCTGGGTACTATCCGTGAGGCTCAGATCCTTGATGGCATCGATGAGCAGACCACCAAGCGTTATATCCACCAGTACAATATGCCCTCCTACTCTGTGGGCGAGACCCGTCCCAGCCGCGGCCCCGGCCGCCGCGAGATCGGTCACGGTGCGCTGGCCGAGCGTGCGCTGGAGCCTGTTATCCCCAGCGTAGAGGAGTTCCCCTACACCCTGCGCCTCGTTTCCGAGGTTCTCTCCTCCAACGGTTCCACCTCTCAGGGCTCCATCTGTGGTTCCACTCTGGCTCTTATGGATGCCGGTGTCCCCATCAAGGCTCCCGTTGCCGGTATCTCCTGCGGCCTTATTACCGAGGGCGACCGCTGGATGACCATGGTGGATATTCAGGGCGTCGAAGATTTCTTCGGCGATATGGACTTTAAGGTAGGCGGCACCAAGAAGGGCATCACCGCCATCCAGATGGACCTCAAGATCGACGGCCTGACTCCCGAGATCATTAAAGAGGCCTTTGCTAAGACCCACAAGGCCCGCAACTATATCCTCGATGAAGTCATGCTCAAGGCTATCCCCGCCCCGCGGCCCGAGCTTTCCAAGTATGCACCCAAGATGCTCAGCATGACCATCGATCCCGATAAGATCCGCGAGGTCATCGGTTCCGGCGGCAAGACCATCCAGAAGATCTGCGCCGAGTGCAATGTCAAGATCGACATTGAGGATGACGGCCATGTATTTGTTTCCGCCATTGATATCGATGACTGCCGCACCGCTATCAATATCATCGAGACCATTGTCAATGATCCCGAGGTCGGTGCTATCTATAAGGGCGTTGTTACCCGTCTGATGAACTTCGGCGCCTTTGTTGAGATCGCACCCGGCAAGGAAGGCCTTGTCCACATCTCCAAGCTGGATACGAAGCGCGTGGAAAAGGTGGAGGATGTGGTATCCGTCGGCGATGAGATCCTCGTCATGGTTACCGAGATCGACCAGCAGGGCCGCATCAATCTTTCCCGCAAGGATGCCATCGCCAAGATGGAAGCCAAGAAGGAAGGCAAGGAATAATCACCTTAGCGTAAGCCAGCGGGGCAGGGGAGAGTCAATTACCCGTGCCCCGCCTTTTATCACCAAGCTGTGAATAAAGCCTGAACATTTTATCCATGGTCTTGCCGCATTATCCTCTTTTTGCTACAATATAAAATAACACCGTCTCCTGTGATGGTGCTATCAACATTTTTACTCAAACAAGGAGTGTGTATTTTTTTGGACGACATAGGCAGTACAACCTACCTACTTATTCTGGTTCTGTTAATGCTATCCGCTTTCTTTTCCGCATCCGAGACCGCGTTTTCCGCGGCCAATATGATCCGTCTGCGCACCATGGCGGAAGACGGCAATAAGCGTGCCGCACAGGCGGTAAAGGTGGCCGCGCAATACGATAAGCTGATTGCGACCATCCTTATCGGCAATAACCTTGTTAATATCGCCATTTCCTCATTGGTCACAGTGATCGCCACTGCGTACTTCAAAAATTATGCGGTTGCGATTGCCACCGGTATTTCCACCCTTGTCGTTCTCACCTTCGGCGAAATTATCCCCAAGAGCTTTGCCAAGATGAACGCCGAGAGCATTTCGATGGCGTTTGCCGGGGTGCTGCGGATCCTCATGACCGTCTTTACCCCCCTCAGCTGGCTGTTCCTGCGACTGATGCAGCCCTTTAAGAAGAAGGACGATGGCGAAGAGCAGCCCACCATCACTGAGCAGGAACTGATGTATATGCTGGATACCATCGAAGAGGAGGGCGTGCTGGAGGAGCAGGAAAAAGAGCTGGTACAGTCCGCTCTGGAGTTCAATGATACCACCGTGGAGGATATCCTTACCCCTCGCGTCAATATGGTCGCCATCGATGAGGAATCCACCCCGCAGGAGGTACTGCAGATCATCACCGAGGAAGGATTTTCCCGCATTCCCGTTTACAGCGAGACAGTGGATCACATCATCGGTGTAGTGCATACCCGTGATATTCTGCAAGCTGCCCTGCTGAATAAGAACTTCGATATCAAAAAACTGATGACCGAGCCGATGTATGTGCATCGCAGCATGAAAATTGCCCGTCTGCTCTCGGAATTCCAGCGTAAAAAGGTGCATATCGCCATCGTTATGGATGACTACGGCGGTACGCTGGGCATCGTCACCATGGAGGATGTCCTGGAGGAGCTGGTCGGTGAGATTTATGATGAGCGTGACGAGGTCGTCACCGAGTTCACCGAGGTGACCCCCGATACCTACGAGATCAGCGGTGATATGCCGGTGGATGACTTCTTGGATGAAATCGACTACCATCCCGCCGATATTGAGGAAGACGACTACGATACCATGAATGGTCTGGCGCTTTCAGTGTTGGAGCACATCCCTGCTGTCGGTGAGACCTTCCAGCTTGGCCGGCTTACCTTTACTGTGTTGGAAATGGAAGAACAGAAGATCGAAAAAATGCGTGTCATCCTTGCCCCGGATTCTGAAAAGGAAGCCGAAAAGGAAAAAGAGAAGGATTGATGCAACGCCCCTTGTAAGGAAAGGAACCTGTTATGAGTACAGAGAAAACGAATGCCCGTAACCGTCACGCGGCGCCGATTGGCCTCGTTTTTATCGTGCTGTGCGTTATTGGGCTATGCACCGTGTTTAATTGGTGCTATGGCCTTACCCGCAATCTGGCGGATAACACCGCCCAAAAAACCAAGTACGAGCAGATGCTGCTGCCAGTGGTCATGTTCGACCCGCCCGATTTTACTGACCCCGCTACCTGCGATAATGAATTTTTGCTGCAAAGTAGTTTGTGGGCCTGTATGCTGGGCGAACGCCGCGGCAGCTACGAATTTGATGAGTACGGCCGCATGGTCATCCCGGCGGCGGATGTGGACGCTCAGGCTGTTAGCCTGTTTGGTCAGAATATCAAGCTGGAGCATATGACCATCGGTGATATGGAAAATGCCTATCAGTACGATAGCGATATTGCTTCCTATCATGTGCCCATCATCGCCATGACCGGCTTTGCCACCCCAAGCGTGGAAAAAATTGTAATGAAGCAGGATAGCTGCCAGCTTACCGTAGGTTATGTACCACCCACTACAGTGCTCAGTATCAATTATGATAGCAAGGGTAACCTGGAGGAGACTCCCTCCAAATACATGCTGTATGAGCTGCGGAAAAACGGCAAGGATTTTTATCTCTACTCCGTCACCACCATCATGAATGATAGTGTTTCCGGCACCGAGTTTAATACCGGTACCGTCGGCCGGGTAGATACGCTCACCCCCTCCGATAGTCAGGGGAGCGGTAATACCCAGGCCCCGTAAGCCAATTCACTTATAACCCCCGATCCGCTGTGGTCGGGGATTTTTCTGTCATAACTGTTGTGTTTTGGCACAAATTGCGCTATAATATTAGCGTTCTTTTTGATTCTGACGGAGAAAAAGAGGGGGTAGGCGTATGACCGTGGCGAAAAAGATTATTTCCACGCTGTTGGTAGCTGCGGTAGCTGTCGGCATTGGACTGGTGCTGGCGCTGCTTCTCCCTCAGGGGGAATATCCCCCGCCGGAACCCACCCACACTGAAATGGCGGATACCACCATCCATACTGGCCGTCTGCCGGGCTACGAAAATGCCCCACAGAACACCACTCCGGAATACTTTTGGTATCTCTTTAATGGCAGCTTGGCTATGGGGAAGGATGGCAGCCTGCCGCTGCTGCTGGAAAACACCCCAGGCAATGAATGTGTGATGCGGGTGCGCTACACTCTGGCCGATGGCACCGTGCTGCTCACTACTCCGATTATTAGGGCGGAGGAATACCTGCTGTATGCCTATCCGGATTCCTTGCCAGAAGCGGGCAGTTATCCTGTTACCGTCAGCATTTTGGTGTTCCACGCCCAGCAGGATCCCGCCACCGATGAACCCTTTGCTACCTACACCGAACAGGCCACCCTTACTGTTCCACAGGGTGCTGCGCTGTCGGTCAAGACCACATAAATCAGAGGAAGAAAGGATGTTTTACTATTATGAGCGATTATATCACCCGTGAACGCAACCTGACCCTGCTTACTGACTACTATGAATACACCATGATCTTCGTAAAAAGACATGTAAACCCGCTTGATCAAGCCATTTTCAGCTGATTGAAAACGCCTTTTGACACCAGTTTGACAACTTTTTAGATATCCATAACTGAGCCCCAATATAAAAGATTTAAACCCTTATATAGCCTCACAAGATTATTGCGAGATTATATAAGGGCTTACATACTGAGTAAAAATTACCCCGCCTCATCGGCGGGGAATTTTTTATTGACAACTCTGTCAAATCGTGTAGAATATAAATTGTGGAAGCCAATCGTCTACTCAAACGAGCGATGGAGATGTGTCTCTTCAACCCGGTCGTAGACGGTGGACGGTTTAAAAAGACGGTTGCCTGTTATCCCGCGAGTGCGGAGAGAAAGGTGAATGTATAGCCCTCGTGGGAAATTTATTTCTCAGGGAGGTGATACATACGCTTCAAGAAGTTTTCTGGATTGCGTCTATCTGCTGGATTTTCATCCAAGTATGGGACAAATTCTATAACAGAAAGAAGTGAGCCGTCTGCCGCAAACAGATGACTCACTGAGTGTTGGGGATAATCCCCTGTTTCAGATGTAGGTATCAACTTGTGGCAACCGTCTTGGTTTCCACGCTTTAATTGTAACAGATATTAAAATCTAATGCAATAGAAAAGGTAAACTTTTTAAACAATGGCTGTCACATTTTATCTGTGACAGCCATTTTCATAAATGATCTGCGCTTAAAGTGGCAGGGCACTTATTGGGGAACTTGTTTATAGCATATAGGATAAGCAGGTTCCCTAATTTTAATCACGCAACAGAGCCGTTCTTTACGCGCTTAACAGTAGCCTCGATGAGAGCAGTAATATATCCCTCCAGGTCGCCAAAGGCTTCAGACAGATACTCTTTTGCATCCTCGGAGAGGATATCAGTCACAGCGTGCAAAGTCTTCTCAAAGGCGGCTTTTTGCGCCTCTGGAGTGAATTCGCCGCTTGCCTTAATCGCATCAACGAAAGTCTGGTTAGTGGCTTCTACGCAATCTACGACGGTCTCCTTAAGCATGAGGATGTACTTTGCGAGAGTTTCGTTCTTCGTGTTCTTAGCGGCAGCGTCCATCTTTTCTCGTATAACCTTGATAAGGAATACGGTTAGGATGCCCATGAGCGGGACAACAACAGTCTGCATGATTTCATTTAAAAGAGTAATCCAAGTAGTCTCCATAATAATACCTCCAATTATTTAATCACTTTCATGTCTTTGTCTTCCGATGTGGCAAATCCATCGGTGACAATTTGTACGCTTTGATAGTCCGGCGGGGGAACCTTCGTATGAATAAATACAGCAGGGTTAACAGTGGATGCAGTGCCGGCCTTTAGAATTGTTCCGTTACGACCAATCGTTGGCGTATAGCACGCATACTGTTCTCTGGCGTCGGTATCAATCTCATAATGCAGATGAACTCCGGTGCTCAAAACGCCAGTCTTACCCATAACACCGATCTTGGTGTCCTTGGTAACAGCCTGTCCTTCTTTAACCGCGATGGAAGCCAAATGGAAATAGCGAATGATTACATCCTGCGACTTGCCAGTATCCTCATTCAGACACTTTTCGTACTTAATTGCTACGATGTTACCACAAATGGAGTCCATACCACATCGAATTACTTTACCGTCGCCAGATGCATAAATCGTTCTATCGCCCTTAATGGAAATCGCATCGTGACCATAATGGGTACAGCGGAATACCGAGCGGTACTTAGTGTTCATATAGCCAGATGTGATTTTCATGTTGTTAATAGGCTGAATAAGAGTTTGATACGAAGAAGAGCTGCCCTGCGGCAGCTCTTTCTTAAACTCTTTTTCAAAATATTTAGGGACATCATTTGGCCCGACAAGGGTGGCGAGGGGATGGAGAATTGCCGTCTGTTCGTTACCAACTACAAGCACATCTAACGGATCAAGAAGGGTCTTGTCCGTAGCACCGGACGCAATGAGCAACCGGCTCGCAGACTCCTTAAACCCTACAGTATAGAATGGATACTTTGTATCGGTATCAACTTCCATGTGAATGTGATTGTACCACTTATGATTGCCGCTTACCTTTCCGATAGGAGTGTAAGCAGCCACACGGTCGCCCTTCTTCACATAGAGGGTAATCATGTGGGCATATCTTGCAATCAGATCCATCGTCTTCTTCTTCGACGGCACATAGATATTGACATACTTGATAACAACAATGCCACCAGCGGAACCATTATTCATTTCAACACCAAGGACTTCCCCTGTGGCACCAGCAAGCACATCAAAGTCTGTATCACCAAGGGAGTCAAAATCAACTCCATAGTGATTATAACCGTAATGATCTTTATACTTCTTCGCCTTAAAGCCAGCAGAAATTGTACACTGCTTCATAGGGTAGAACAGAAGCTGTGAGTTCTGTGGCAAAACAAAATTCGACACTTAATCATCTCCTTTTTCTTCTCTCTTGCGTTTCTTCTTTGAAGGCTCAAATTTATCAGTTGCTTCCTTTACCGTATCGGCCACCTTAATCAGTGCCAAAGCAAACGCCTCAATCCCGAAATAGGTAAATACATTTTCCGTTAAAGTGGTCGGTTCGCTACAGCCAGTTGAAAACATCAGCACAAGGACAGCAATTGTATAGATGATCACAGTTGAAATGCAGAAAATAACAATTTTCTTTGAGAATTTCATTTAAAATCACGCAACCTTTATTACATAACGAAGCCATCCTTTGCATTCTTCCGAAACGAATTTATCAATACTATATCTGCGATTGCTATAGCAGAACCCTGCATTTAAGAAACGGAATTTGTCAACAGAGTTAGGGTACTTGTAGTAAGCTACCCAATGGTACTAACCGCCGACATTATAAAGAAGAATGCCAACATTTAAATCTGAATAGCCTTTCTTTGTAAGCTTAAACCCCTTAAACGCTTTGTGCTTAATTAAAAATGCGACCATTTGGAATATGTTTGTACCCCACCGCGCTCCCGCAAATAGAGTTTTGTTAAACCAATTGTATGGCATGAAAGTTAAAACAACCGTAGTTCGGCCAATCAGGCAAAGGGATGGCAGTTGGAAGACCGTTATGGAGCATATCGAAGAAGAGATTCCGGATCGTGGGCGCCACCTTATAATTTGCAATAAGTGCATTTCTGAAACATACCCTGATTGCATTGCTAAGTGTGGGGTTGAGAAGCAATGGCGGAATCAGAAAGTCAATATCGTTAAGAGCTGAGGGTAAAATCTTGGCTCTTTTTTTGCTTAAAAAGGAGCGTTATTGCATGAGATTTGATGAAAGCCATGAAGTGAATACCTCAATACATCGCCCTCCGATCGCTCGACCGGAGGGCGCACCTATATCCATTACAGCTCCATCTGCTTCCCGAGATAGCTTGCTGCCGCCTGAATGAGCTTCTGCTCGGCGTCCCCGGGACGGTCGCTTTCCTTGTTTTGCAGGAACATCACGCTGCCGCATACATCACCGGAGGAGATGATAGGGGACTGCACCAGTGCATAATAGGCAACACCCTCAATGGGCTGTAACGGCTGCCCATCGCCTGCCGAAAAGCTCCTGCGGTTCTCAATTTGATCTTCAAGACCGTGTGACACCCGACGCTCCAGCACCTCCCGCCGGCTGATGCCGCTGACCGCTACCACATGGTCTCGGTCGGTGATCAGCACCGGATATCCTGCCGTTCGATACAGCACCTCGCAATACTGCGCTGCGATGCTGCCCAGCTCGCTGATAGGGGAGTACTTCTTAAAAATGACCTCCCCCTCGTTGCTGACGAAAATCTCCAACGGGTCGCCCTCACGGATACGCATGGTCCTGCGGATCTCTTTGGGAATTACTACTCTCCCGCGAGTGTGTGATAATTGGACCAACACGGGAAAACCGCTTGATCAAGCCATTTTTTCGTGTTCGCAATTCCTGTATGACCGATTTTTTGAGAAATTCCAGAATAAGGAAGGCGAAATAGGGCGAAAAACACGGGAAAATGAGTGCCGATCAAGACCAGCCGTCCAAGTATATTTTTGAAATAAAAGGAAGGATTTTTCGACCACAATTCGAGTGGGTCGTGCACCAATGTAACACATGCATATATACAATAGTCCAATGGCTTATTTCCTGTGAGCAGCATGGGTTCAGGACAAAGTCCTGGCAGAAAATAATGTACCTGCCGTCGTAGATATTCCAGTTCACTAATCCGAGTTGTATTGTCCAAACGGACAGCACAGCTCGGATTATTTCTTTTGCGCAAAATGCCGCCTGCCGTTCTGACTGGTATTGAGGAAGGGGACGATCCTTACGGGACCGTCCCCTTCCTATACTTTTAATGCTCACAGTGCCCGCAGTCATTGCAGGGCTCCCCACGCTTGCAGGGCGGCAGTGCCAGCAGCTGCTGATAAAACACGGCAGGCAGCGGCTCTCCCTCCCTTGGCAGGGCGGGCAGATTCTGTTTCACCATTGACGGAAATCGGCAATTCCCGCCGCTTCCTGTGCTTTTTTTGCCATGGCGGTGTAAAGGCCGTACTCGTGAGCCTCGCACAGCTCCGTATAGGATGGATCGGTGTGAGGATTGCGGGGCAGGGGCACATCCTGCTCCCCCGCCAAAATGTCCTGTACCCTTTTGATGTCTACATTCCGGACAGTAGTTCCCTCTGCAACAGCTACGGCGGCAGCCACACCGGCAGCCTGACCCGTGCCCACGCACTGAGGAATGAGGTTCAGCCAGTCGATGGCAACATTGTCAGCGGAGATGTGGCGGCCGGGGCAGAGCAATCCTTCCACCTGCTGAGGCAGAATCGCCCGATAGGGAATCTCCACGGGACCGCAATCGTTGATCTGACAGATGGTAGAGTGCCACGCAATGACGTCCTCGTGCTTGGTGGCAAAGGCGAAGTCATTTGCGGTCATGACATACTCGCCCTTCAGTCTGTAAGAGCAGCGGTAGCCCAGCTGCGGTGCAATGTCATAGAGATAGGCATTGCGGAATGCTACGGGAACAGCCTCTTTCAGGTAATCCAGTACCTGACGCATCGTATCTCTGGTCTCGATCTCGGTCTTGGTCTGGTCTGCTACAGTAGAGCAGTCCATATTGGGGTGCCAGTTGTTGATCCAGCACATATCGTTCTGGTTGGTGGGCAGGGGCATGCAGCGGAAGCCTGCGATAGCAGAAAGCTGCGCTCGCAGAGCGTTCAGTGCCTCCGGGCTGCGCCTCTTCCATGCCTCGAACTGATCCCAGTCGATACCTGCAATGCGCCACACCAGAGCAGTGGTGGAGGAGCGGCATTCCCCGTCTGCCAAAGAAGAATAGGGGGCACCGGTCTGTCGGAAGATGTCGCCATCACCAGTGGCATCAATAACAACCTTAGCCAGTACAGCCTTGCGTCCCTCTTTGGACTCAAATGCCACGCCCTGAATGGTGTTCTCTTTCATGATGGGGCGGGCACCCCAGGAGTGATACATCACCCGGATCGCATCTTGATGCTCCAAAAGCATCTTATCCATCTCAATCTTCAGCTGATTGGGCTCATAGTACACCGCACGCACCAGACAGGAAGGCTTGGCTCCCTCGAAACCGCCGCGGCTGACGCAGTCATGGATCGAACTCCAAGCATCGATGAGCACAGGGTCCCGACTGCCGATGTCCTTTAGTGCAGGACCGCGCACGGCGCCGGGAATCGGCTGCAGACGGGTAAACCATTCCTCTTGAAGACCCCGCACAAAAGATTTGTTGTACCATGACAGGTTGGGAACCATAATGACATAACCGCCCGTGACATCGCCGCCAGAGTAGCCGTAGCGCTCCATCAGCACAATATTCCTGCAGCCCGCACGAGCGGCGGCAATGGCGGCGGAATGGCCGGCACAGCCGCTGCCCACCACCAGCACATCGCACTGGTCATAGACCTCAATATCACGGGCGTTTTCGGTATAAAATTCCTTCATAGAAACCTCGCTATTCATTGATAGACCGGGGACGGCAGGCTTAGAAAATTGCGCCCAGAATCACGCCGCCCAAAATGTTCATGATCATAAACACCAGCATAAAGGGAATCAAGCACTTGTAGATTCCGCCGGAGGTAACGTCCTCTCTGCCGTACAGCAGGGGGGTCATACCGTTGCCGCCGGGAGTAAGGAAGCCGAACATACTGCTGAACATGACCAGTATGCCCAGGAACATGGGGTCCACACCGAACTGGGGTGCCAAAGGCGCCGTAGCGGTCAGGATAACAATACCGGTAGCCATATTGGAGAAGAAGCCCGTAACAATTACGGTAATCACCACCACACAGACGATGAACAGCCAGCTCGCCATGCCGCTGAACAGGTTGCCCATGGTAAGGGACAAGAACTCACGCACGCCGGAATCCGCAGAGGACAGGCAGTCTGCAAAAAAGAGCATGATGCCCATGGAAAACAGCAGCCCCCAAGGAACATACTTGCCGATCGCCTTGTTGATATCCATCAAAGGCTTCCCCTGAACATGGATCATGCAGGTGGCAACTGCTGCCAGACCGAAGAACAGGTTGTTGGTGAGCGTTTTGCTGAGCAGGTCATAGATCGCACCGCTTTTGATTACCAGCGGATAAATGATGCCTAAAATTACGATACCTAAGATGATTAGCAGCAGCTTGCCGGTGAGGTTGATCTTCCCCACGTCCTTTGCCAGTGCCTGAGTATCCAGCTTCTCTAGCTTACTCATATCCACGCGGAGGACAAACTTCATAACCAGCAATATCAGCAGCATAAAGACCAGCATGAAGCAGAATGCATAGATGATATACATGGCGCCGTTCATGGTGGTGCCCAGGATCTTGGAGAAGGCGCCTACCATGGCAGTCAGATAGCTGCGGTACGGAATAACCGTTGTGCCCAATGCCGAGGAGAGGAAGGTTGCCACGATCATGGTGGTGTAATAGCTCTCGCCGGGCTTGCAGTCGATGGCTTCTGCCACACCCTCAAACAGAACGAATGCCAGAATTACTGCGGAGCTGAGCCCGGTAAGTACGCCAACGGCAAAGCATGCCAGCAGGAACACATAGCTGAACAGCAGGGGCTTGCCGGAAAGGAATTTCCGGCTGATGAGGTACTTTGCCATAACCTCCGTAGCACCGGACTCCTTCAGCGCACCGCAGATGGGCATCAGCATAATGCACTGCCATACGGTAGTAGAGCCCAGAATGCGGACGGTAGCATCAGCCGCCGGAGTGGCGGTAAGTATTACATACAGCACAAGGGACAGAACGCTGGGCCAGATCATGCCGATGGTGGCAAACCAGTAGTTGGTCACCACAAACAATCCGATAACGGTAAGTCCGTAGCGGGTCAGCGGCTCCGGAGGCGTCAGGTTTGCAACCAGAAGCGTAATGGCGATGCCGATCACTACATGAATGAGTGTCATAACGCCTTTATTATTTTTCATACTAATCTTTCTCCTTTTCGTTATTTCAGGGTCACTGGTTATTCTCCAGCAGCAGCAAATCCGTAATGCAACGCATATCGGTCACGTCCTCCAGATGGTCTACCAAGCTGATCAGTTTCTCTGCGTTATCACGCTTCAGCAGACCTCCGCCGTTCACCTGATCCCAATACTTCGCCAACAGCTGCTCACGAGTGGGGTAATCATGCATGCTGAAGTCCCGGCTGCTCTTTTCGGATACATACTTTTTGCCGTCTTTGGTGGTAACGGTCACACGGATTCCGTTGAAGGAGGTGGAGCTGTGCCCGGGAACCCCGCAGGGCAGGGACGGATCGTGAAGCATTCGGGTGATAGAGCACAACCGCAGCAGCTCCGGATCCCGCAGGTGTTCTTCCGAGTAGTGCGTCACACTGAACGCTCCCCATAGCAGCGGTGCACACAAAGCATACTGGTAGCTGAACTGGGCGTGGGTCAGCGGGTCACGGCCCACTTCGTAAGGAGGCCAGTAGTACATCTCGGTGTATCCCTCCGGCACTGCCAGCTCGATGTCCACAATGTCTTTCGGATCACATACGCCGGAGAGCTCGCTTCCTGCGAAGGCAACGATGGTGGCAGGTGCGCCAACAGGATAAAGCTTAATGGATTCCTCCATATAAAACTTCTTTCCCAAATCCTCCCGCAGGTACTTGGGGTCGCAGGCCTCGTCCATACCACGGTACTGGTGGTACAAATTGCGGGGCCCCTCAAAGATGTTCTTTAGGCTGGGGAAGCCCTTCTTTGCCAGACGAGTGGCAAAGTCGGCATTGCGAATGTTATAGCCCGCGCCCAGCTTGGCGGAAGTGGCATAGTCGAAAATATGGGACATGGTGCCACCCACCATACCCATGGAGATGCCCCAGGCGTCTCGCAGCTGAAGGGCGCTTAGCCCGCGGATACGACCCAACTGAGCGCACACGCCGTAGATCGGCATTGTAAAAGAGCTATCCCAACCCACTGCAAAGTTCCAACGACCGCCGGCGGCCATAATACGCACGGACAGATCCTCGCTGACCACTTCGTTGGTTATGTAGTCCTTGCCGGAAAAACCGTACACTGCACCGGCAGTAAGCGCCGCATTGATAAGGGTCGCAGACTCCTTGGAGGGCATTCGTACCCCGTCCAGATTCATGAACATGGGTTCAAAATCATTGGAGCGGGAGGACATGGCATTGACCATGGCGGCATCGCCTAAAGCACAGCGGCCGCCCAGTAAAAATACAGGCGCCTCCCCTGCCTCGCCGTAGGTGCTTACTACCTCCATAACCTCACGATTGCCGAAGGCAGCGGCGCCGCCTGCCAAATTGCCAATATTGTCCAGCAACTTGTCCTTTGCGATACGGATATTCTTTTCACTGAGGTTCTCATATCTGGCAGCCAACGCCGCCTCAGATAGGAGTTCCGCAACTGTTGATGCTTGTTTTTCCATCTGAAATCTCCTCTCTGTACTCTAGTAGCCAAGGCTCCGGCCGCAAGCCTTTGGCCACTTTTTACAATTTCATAATATCATACTACCGTCCGACTGTGCAATGCAACTATTCCCTCTGGTAAATCCGGAACTTGCATTCACTCTTGTATATCCCTCTTCACATTTTTCTTTTTTATGGTATAATAGAGATAAACTATAAAAATATGGAGGTGCAGCAGTGTGAAACTGGAATGGTTGGAGGCCGTGGCGGCCGTGGCGAAGTACCACTCGTTCAGCGAGGCAGCAGAGACGATCCCCTGCGCCCAATCCTCTGTATCGCGGTATGTCCGCAGTGCGGAGGACGAGTTGGGCGTGATACTGTTTGACCGCGCCTCTAATTCCAACTCCGTCTCTCTGACTCCGGAGGGAGAGTGTATCCGCCCCCTTATAGAGCAGCTTTTGGAGGACTGGGTCGCCCTGCAGAACGCCACTCCCGCCTGCCGCGCCCACAGGCAGTTCTCTGTTCGTCTGGGGCTCGACCGTTGGATGTTCAGCTCCTCCAGCAAAGGGAATCTTATCTCCGCTCTCTATCTCTCCTGTCCGGAGATCCAGCTATCCATCCACGAGGTTCTGGTAGAAAAACGGGTGGAGGCTCTGCTGCTCAAGGAGATTGATGCAGCGCTGATGCCCCGGGCGCTGCCGATGGGCGCCGATCCCGTTCCATTAGAAAGCAATGACTCCGTCCGCTACGAATTGGTGGGAACGCAACCCCTCTCCATTGCCTTCGGCGGTTCTCTGCTCCCTGCCGGTCGGGAAAGCATCACATTGAGAGAGCTGAACGGTCTGCCTATCATCTTTCATACCGATATCGTGAAACGCTACCGCGCCCACCCCGCTACCCGTCGGCACGACTATTTTGTAAAGGCCTGTCTGGACAGCGGCTTCGAGCCAAAAATCAAGCTGGTGGATCGGGAGCTGGCAGATATCAAGCAGTCCATGGCGGCTCAAGGGCAGGGTGTATTCCCTTCCACGATTCCCACCGGCTTACGGGTCTATCCGGGCATCTGCTATCTACCCGTAGATGATGCACCCTATGCCGTCCAGTACTACCTGCTGTTCCGCACAGACGACCGCAACCCTGCCATTCCCCTTCTTATCAAAAATGTTCGGGGTTTGTTTTGATGCAGAGTGCTGACCGCAGTCCTTGCTTTTCCCTGCCGATCGCAATTAAAACCGGCATATAAGGAGATTGAAAGAAACCGCTTTATCTTCATAAAAAAAGACCTGTGCCCTGAAATGCACAGAATCGTCCTGCTCCATGAGATTGGTCACGCAGTACTGCACCGGAATGAAGCAAAGTTATTTTCCGATCTCAATCTGTTCCACATGAAAAATGACCGAATGGAATATGAGGCAAACTGCTTTGCAGCGGAGGTTGCGCTACCCGATGATGAGGTTTTGAATTATATACAGGAAGGCTTCGATATGGAGCAAATCGCCAAAGCGATGAACACAGATATCAACCTGGTTGCCATGAAAGCAGCGAACCTGAATCGAAAAGGGTATTCTTTCCGACTGCAGGACAGCAGAAGCGACTTTTTGAAGTTTTGAATTCATTAATACATCGCCCTCCGATCGCTCGACCGGAGGGCACATCTATATCCATTACAACTCCATCTGCTTCCCGAGATAGCTCGCCGCCGCCTGAATGAGCTTCTGCTCGGCGTCGCCGGGACGGTCGCTTTCCTTGTTTTGCAGGAACATCACGCTGCCGCATACATCACCGGAGGAGATGATAGGGGACTGCACCAGTGCATAATAGGCAACACCCTCAATGGGCTGTAACGGCTGCCCATCGCCTGCCGAAAAGCTCCTGCGGTTCTCAATTTGATCTTCAAGACCGTGTGACACCCGACGCTCCAGCACCTCCCGCCGGCTGATGCCGCTGACCGCTACCACATGGTCTCGGTCGGTGATCAGCACCGGATATCCTGCCGTTCGATACAGCACCTCGCAATACTGCGCTGCGATGCTGCCCAGCTCGCTGATAGGGGAGTACTTCTTAAAAATGACCTCCCCCTCGTTGCTGACGAAAATCTCCAACGGGTCGCCCTCACGGATACGCATGGTCCTGCGGATCTCTTTGGGAATTACTACTCTCCCGCGAGTGTGTGATAATTGGACCAACACGGGAAAACCGCTTGGTCAAGCCATTTTTTCGTGTTCGCAATTCCTGTATGACCGATTTTTTTGAGAAATTCCAGAATAAGGAAGGTTGAATAGAGCAAAAAAACGCTTAAAAATGAGTGCCGACCAAAGCCAGCCATCCAAGTATTTTTTTGAAAAAAGGAAGGATCAGTGTTGTGCCATGGCTATTAGGTACATCGCGCGAAGAGAAGGGTGGAAACCGTCGATGTGCAAAACGGAGGTTATTCCGCCATATGAGTGGGCAATGTTTGTGCCAACGGAGACGGGGGAGTGCAAACGGTTTTATTTTGATGGAACCAATGAGTTTGAGGTTCCATATACCTGGAGAGACTTCCCGATAAGCAATCTGCTCTATTGGCCGCAGAGAATAGTTTAAAATCGCCATTTGGGAGGGAATGGTATTGATTAGAGAGAAAGAGATAGAAGAATACATACCAAAAGGGAAGAAGACGACGATTACTATAGATGATTGTTTGTCTGGCTATGCCTTAAAATTTGAGGCATATGGATTTAGACTGATTGGAAGTAACAAAGATAACATTTGTTTTTATGGGAAAAACAACGAAACAAATTTTGTCCTATATAATGTTACGGATCTCAGATTTAAAAATGGAGACTATAAGATATTGTACGGACAGAATAACAGTTTTGTGCGTTTAAGAGCAGAGTATGCCTGAGCATACTCTGTTTCCTTTTAAACTATTGCATTTAATTATGCATGTGGTATTATTGTCTCACAAAGACAGATTTGTGAGGTAAAACAATGAACAGAAAAGAAATTGCGATTGGTGATGTTTACTATGCGAAAGTAGAATGTAACGGTTCGGTGCAAGGAGGATTTCGCCCCTATGTAGTAATGCAAAATGACATTGGCAATAAATACAGCCCTAATGTTGTGCTAATTCCGTTGACTACGGCGATTAAGAAAGAAAAAATGCCTACACATACAAAGGGAAAAGAGGCTATGTTTATGCCGAAACCTTGCAGGAGCTTCGAGAAAAAGAGGCGCAGATTGAACAAGACATTCGAGACGGGATTGACTATGACGCAAGAGACATCACAATCCTTGAAATGATTGATAAATGGCTCGAGATAAAGCGAGGCGCATGCAAAAGAAGTACCATATGCTGTTATAGGACAGCGAGAAATCGCCTATCAAGAGAATCACTTGGCGCGATGAGAGCGGCATTTGTCAAGCCATCCACTTTACTCGAATGGTTTGTTTCGGCTCGAAACAATGGAGCAACCTATGCGATGCTCAGAGAAGTGTGGAGAGTTCTAAAAGGCGGATACGAGATGCTCGTAAATGACGATGTTGTGCGTAAAAACCCAGTGACATTTAGCTGTACGGATATTGTAGCAAGGCCAGAGCACGACAGAAAAGCATTGACAAAACAACAGCAGAAATCATGGATGGAGTTTATAAAAAACAGCGTTTATTATTCAAGATATTATGATGAATGTCTTGTGCTTTTGAATACGGGGATGCGTATTTCTGAGTTTTGTGGATTGACATATGGTGATTTGGATTTCGAAAATAGGAGAATCAAGGTGGATCACCAGTTGTTAAGAGGCAATACTCATTCAGAGTTCTGTATTGGGCCACCAAAGACATCTTCAGGAAAAAGATTTATACCCATGACGACTGAGGTTGAAAAAAGCATGAAGCAGCTGGTGGAAAAAGCGCGTAAGATGGGATTCGAACAATATATCGACGGTTATACTGGTTTTATCGTCAGGACGAGGGAAGGACTTGTACGAGGAGGAGACGACTTCAACAAGCTCATAAGGAGAGCCTTGCTGGCCTATCGAAGAGCCCATCCTGATGAACCACTATTTGAAGTTACACCACACATCTTCCGTCATACATTCTGCACAAATATGCTACATGCTGGCGTAGAGATAAAGGAACTTCAATATTTGATGGGTCATTCCGATGCGAGCATTACCCTTAATGTCTACTCACATACGGTCTACGAAAAAGCAGAAAAACAGATGCTCGAGGCTGTAGAAAGACTGCGCGAAGGAACACCGTTAGTGTGTTGAAAAAGGGCTTTTAACGATATAGATTGGGCGAAATTTTGACAACTTTTTTGACAACTTTTTTGACAACTTTTTGCGCGATAAAGACATAAAGCTATATAGACCTGTGAAAAATTGATGAAAAAATATTGCAAAAAATGGATGCTATCTCTCAATAGAATTTAGGCAAATCAAGCTGAAATAAGCTCGCCTAAAAGCGAAGAAAACCGCTTGAATAAAGGGAAATGAAGCCCTACAAAGAGATGCATCGGGAACAAAAATCTATTCCAAAAGGAGGATTACTTATGAGCGATTATATCACCCGTGAACGCAACCTGACCCTGCTTACCGACTATTATGAGTATACCATGGTGAATGGGTACTTTCATGCCGGCATTCAGGAGAAGATCGCCGTGTTCGATGTCTTTTTCCGCCGTGTGCCGGAAAACGGTGGCTTTGCCATCTATGCCGGCCTGCAGCAGATCATCGAACTTATTAATGGCCTTTCTTTTACTGAGGAGGACATCGAGTACTTCCGTAAAAAGGGCTGCTTCTCGGAGAAATTCTTCAATTTTCTGCGGAATTTCAAGTTCCGTTGCGATGTTTGGAGCATTAAGGAAGGCACCCCCATCTTCCCCAATGAGCCGATTATTACCGTCCGTGGCCCGCTGGAGCAGGTACAGATGGTAGAGACCATGTTGCTCGTCACCTTTAATTTTGAGACTCTCATTGCCACCAAGGCCAGCCGTCTCATCCGTGCGGCGCAGGGACGCGCCATCGTGGAATTTGGCTCCCGCCGCGCCCAGGGGTACGATGGCGCTATGCTAGGTGCCCGTGCCGCCTACATCGCGGGCTGTGCCGGTACCGCCTGTACCATCAGCGACCGCATGATGGGCGTTCCGGCTTCCGGCACCATGGCCCACAGCTGGGTTCAGGCCTTCGAGAACGAGTACGAGGCCTTTAAGGCCTATGCCGAGACCTACCCCGATAACTGCTGCCTGCTAGTGGATACCTACAATGTTCTCAAATCCGGTGTGCCCAATGCCATCCGGGTATTCAATGAGGTCGTCCTGCCCAAGGGCTTCCGTCCCAAGAGCATCCGTTTGGATAGCGGCGACTTGGCCTACCTTTCCAAAAAGGCCCGTAAGATGCTGGATGATGCCGGTTTTCCGGATGTCAAGATCATGGCATCCAACTCGCTGGATGAATACATCATCCGCGACCTGCTGCTGCAGGATGCCAAGCTTGATTCCTTCGGTGTGGGTGAAAATCTCATCACCAGCAAAAATGAACCTGTTTTTGGCGGCGTGTATAAGCTTGTTGCCATCGAAAATGACAATGGTGAGCTGATCCCCAAGATCAAGCTCAGTGAGACTGCCCAAAAGATCACCACCCCTGGCTTCAAGGAGGTCTATCGCTTCTATGGCCGGGATAATGGAAAGGCCCTGGCGGATTACATCGTGTTGGCTGGCGAAGAAGTGGATGACACCAAGCCCATTACCATCTTCGATCCCAATGATATCTGGAAGAAAAAGACCCTCACCAATTTCCGGGCCGAAAAGCTGCAGGTGCCGATTTTTGAAAAAGGCGTACAGTGCTATACTCCTCCCACGCTGGAGGAGGTTCGCAGCTACTGCGCCCAGCAGATGGATACCCTGTGGGATGAGATCAAGCGCTTTGAGTACCCCCACACCTATTATGTCGATCTTTCTCAAAAACTGTGGGAGACCAAGCAGCGCTTGATGGAAGAGATGAATCAGCAGTAATTTTACCCGCAATAGGGAGGAGATAGTATCATGGAAAAAATGTATCATGTAGGTTTCGATGACACCCACGGCGCCAAGTATGTCATCCTGCCTGGAGATCCCGGCCGTGTGGAGAAGATCGCGCAGTTTTTGGATGAGCCGCACTTCTACTGCCAGCACCGCGAATACACCACCTGGCTGGGCAAGGTAGATGGCGAAACGGTCATGGTCATGTCTACCGGCATGGGTGGCCCTTCTACTGCCATTGGTGTAGAGGAATGCTATAAGACCGGTGTGCGCACCTTCATCCGCATTGGCACCACCGGCGGCATCAATCTCAAGGTCATGGGCGGCGATCTTGTCATCGCCAACAGTGCCATTCGTATGGAGGGCACCACCCGCGAGTATATGCCCATTGAGTTCCCGGCCGTCGCCGATCACGATGTTACCTGCGCTCTTATCCAGGCCGCCAAAAACCTGGGCGCCCGCTGGCATGTCGGCACCGTCCAGTGCAAGGATGCCTTCTACGGCCAGCATGAGCCGGACCGCCTGCCGGTCGGCCCCATGTTGGAATATAAGTGGGAGTGCTGGAAAAAGGGCGGCACCCTCTCCAGCGAGATGGAATCCGCAGCGCTTTATGTTGTCTGCGCCACACTGGAGGAAGCCCGTGCCGGCTGCATCCTGAATGTCTGCTGGAACCAGGAACGCAAAAAGCTTGGCCTGCCCGATCCCGAGCAGCACGATACCGCCCTGGCCTGCCAGGCTGCTGTGGAGGCAGTCCGTCTGCTTATTCAGCAGGATAAGGAAGCTGCCGGGCAGCAGTAAAAGAACTTTCAAAGAGCCGTGCCCCACGCGGCTCTTTTCCGTTCACGGAGGAACGATATGACCGAGCGACTGGATAATTTGATTTTGGTCGATGTGTTCGATAATCCCATCGGTACGGCAGATAAGCGGCGAGCCCATACCGTCCCGCTTTTGCACCGGGCCTTCTCAGTGTTCCTCATCAATGATAGTGGGGAGCTGCTGCTGCAAAAGCGTGCCTCGGGCAAGTACCACTCCGGCGGCCTGTGGGCCAATGCCTGCTGCTCGCATCCAAGGGTGGGTGAGGAAAGCATTCCCTCCGCCGAAGCCCGCTTGATGGAAGAATTGGGCGTTACCTGCCCCTTGCGGGAGATCGGCTGCTTTGTCTATCTCCATCGTTTCCATGATGCCCTCTACGAATACGAGTATGACCATGTTCTCATTGGGCGGCACTGCGGCCCCTTTACTCCTGATTCGGAGGAGATCGAGGAACTGCGTTGGGTCACACCCGCACAGCTTACGGAGGAACTGCGTACCACCCCGGAGCGCTTTGCCTCATGGTTCCTCACCGCCGCGCCCATGGTGCTGCGGTTTCTGGAATAACTTGACGAAATCGAATGAATATGGTATTCTAACACACGACAAATGAATCAGATGCAGGCAGACGCTTCCACTCATTCAGGGGAGCAGGGAATCAGGTGTAAGTCCTGAGCGATCTCGTCGCCGTAACGGGGAGCCGACCTCCATTTATGTCACTGGGTAACCGGGAAGACGGAGCAAAGCGATGATCCGAAGCCGAAAGACCGGTCTGCCCGCGGTGCAAAAAAGTACCACGAGGAATTGGTCAAACGCACAAAAGACCCGCAGGGGAGCATCTCCGACGGGTCAGTTTGGCTGTCCCATTTTGCACGAAGGGGGCAGCCTCTGTCTATTTTAAGGAGGAAAAAAAGAAATGCAGAAAAACAAAAAAGTTCTTATCATTGCAGCAGTGGTGCTGATACTCATTGCAGCAGCGCTGTTCTTCATCGAAGGCTCCAAAAAACCCGTCCCGATTGAAGGCGCCAAGACCATCACCGTTACCGTGATGCAGGAGGGCGTGGAGAATAAGGTTTTCACCATTCACACCGATGCCGAATTCCTGCGCGGCGCCCTGGAGCAGGAAAAACTCGTTGAGGGCACTGAGTCCCAGTATGGCCTCTATGTCACCACCGTGGATGGCGTTACCGCCGATGACAGCCAGCGTCAGTACTGGTGCTTTAAGGATGGCAACGGCAATGACCTTACTGTCGGTGTTGATTCTGCCCCCATTGCCGATGGCGACGCCTTCCAGATCGTACTTACCACCTATTAAGCCGGCCGCATGAAGCTGAAAACACGGGAGTTGGTGCTGGCGGCAATGCTGTCGGCCCTGCTCATCGCCGCCAAGCAGGCCATGTCCTTTATCCCGAATTTTGAGCCGGTCACCCTGCTGCTGATCCTGTACACGCTGCACTTTCCCCGCATGACGCCGCTCATCATCTATGTGTTTGTGGCGGTACAGGTGCTTCTTTATGGCTTCAATGTTTGGGTGTATATGTATCTTTACATATGGATCATTCTCTACGCTGTAGTGCGCCTGCTGGCCCGGTGGGGCAGTTACCTTTTGTGGATTATCGTTGCCACGGTGTACGGGATGCTCTTTGGCCTGCTTTGTTCACCGGTTTATCTTTTCATTGGCGGTTGGAACATGGCACTTTCGTGGTTCGTTTCCGGCATCCCATATGATATCATGCACGGGATCGGCAATGCCATTATGGTGGCGGTGCTGTTCATTCCGCTGGATAAGCTCTTCACCCGCTTGAAGACAACCAAAGGCTATTAAAAAGCTCCCCCGCCCGCAGTAGGGTGGGGGAGGTTCCTCTTTATTCGGCTTTGTTAATTCGGCAGCTCCACCACCCAGTTTACCTCATCAATGGGGTTGCGCGGATCAGTGTCGGCATCGCTGTGGTAATACAGCCGGCCATCGGTGCCGGCCACCATGTAGCGGAAGTCGTTGCCCTCAGCATACACGCCATTCAGCGGCATAGAGTACACCTTTGGGACTTCACCGCTAACCTGCAAAAACAGATAGGTCCCATCCTCCTGCTGCAGCAGTACATTACCATCTTCGGTTGCTACCGGCACGCCGGGCAGGTCATATTGGTCAGTGGCAGGCAGCTGTTCCTCGGGGGTGTCCGGTGTACCAATGGGGCCACCCCGTCCATAGTGGTGGTGATACAGCCCGCCATCCGCGGTCCGGTACCAGATATCGTCATGATAGCGCATTTTATTGTAGGCACTGTAACAGAAACTCGTCACATTCTGTGCGACCTCCAGCCGGTCGTTAGTATCCTCCTTGCTGCAGTTCCACAGCGTATTATTTTCATCCAGTATCAGCATTCGTTCCCGCTCACCACCGGCGATTGCCTTGGCCTTAATACCCTCCAGCGTATGCCAGGCGGTTTGGCTATATTCCTCTGCTGTTTTCTCCGGGGCGTAATCTATGCGGTAATACCGCACAGTGCCGTCCTTAAGAAGAATCGAGTCATAGGAGATCGCCGCTACTTCCTGTATTGGATCGGGCTGATATGGACCGCCCATTTCCAGAACATTGTAGCGATTGTAGCTCCCATCATCAAACAGAACCGATAATGTGCCATAGTTGGTTTCATCAACCAGAATGTCTTTCACTCCCTGAAACCACAGCTCCAGTGTGGTCATATCCGGCTGATTATCCTCGGTAAAGTGGCAACCGTATAGGTTATGCTCATCGGTCAGCATCCACAGGCTGTAAATTGCCCAATCCGCCTTAATGATTTTCTCTCCCGCCACATCAGCTTGCTGCTCCGGCATCTCCACGGTGATCGTCTCATATTTTGGCGTTTGGGCAGCCTTATCATCGCACCCCGCCAGCCCCATCAGCAGTACCAGGGCACATAGTATCGCGGTTAATTTTATTGCCTTTTTCATGTTGTCCTCCATTCTTTTCGGCTGTTTTCTTTCCTACATTCATTATAACGAATAACAGCCCCATTTTGCAACATCAAAAAAGAAAATATTTGCAATAAATACAAACAAAAAACCGCCGCTCCCATCTTCGGGGACGGCGGTCGCTGCTTTATTATATCTGTTTATCCCAACCGGCCGGGCAGGTACCACAGCGCGAAGTTGAAATAAACCAAGATCGACAGTGCGTCGGTAATGGTGGTAATCAGCGGCGAGGCCATAATGGCCGGGTCCACATGGGCCAGCTTTGCCAAAATGGGCAGTACACATCCCATCGATTTTGCGATGCAGACGGTGAGGATCAGCGTAACGGAAACCACCACCGCTACCTGCAGGTCGTGGTACTGCACAATAATGCGGATAAAATTCACTAAGGAAAGAGCGGCGCCGCAGATCAGCGCGACCCGCAGTTCCTTCCACCACACCTTCAGGATATCCTTGGGGGTGATCTCATCCAGTGCCAAGCCGCGGATGATCATGGTGGAGGATTGGCTGCCGCAGTTGCCGCCGGTACCGGTGATTTGCGGAATAAAGGTCACCAGGATCGGAATGCTCACAAAGGCGGCCTCGTAATACTCCATCAGGGCGCCGGTTATCATGGCAGGGATCATCAAAAAAACCAGCCAAGGAATACGGTTTTTTGCCAGATTAAAGGCTGATGTACGCAGGTAGGTATTATCACTGGGGGTCATACCTGCCATCTTTTCAAAGTCCTCGGTGTTCTCATCCTGGATGACATCTACCGCGTCATCGATGGTGATGATACCAACGATCCGATTTTCGCTATCCACTACCGGCATGGCCAGCATATCGTACCGGCTGAACATCTTGGCGATCTCTTCCTGGTCATCATGGGTATGCACATGGATGGGATTGGTGTCCATCAGTGTATCAATGATGGTCTCCGGGGCGGTGAGAAGCATCTCGCGCACCGTCACCACGCCCAGCAGCTCCTTGCGGGAAGAGGTCACATAGCAGGTGTAGATGGTTTCCTTATCTACCCCGTACTCGCGTATAATTTCAAAAGCCTTGGCCACGGTAATGCCGCTGCGGAAGTAGACATACTCGTTGGTCATCAGACTTCCGGCAGAATCCTCCGGGTACTTTAGGTACTGGTTGATGAGCTTGCGGTTGGCCGGTGTGGTGTTCTGCATCACGCGCTTCACCACATTGGCGGGCATCTCCTCCACCAGGTCCACATAGTCATCCATAAACAGGTCGTCCAGGATGTGCTGCAGCTCGGTATCGGTCAGCGTCCGGACGATCTTTTCCTGGATTTCAGGCTCCATGTAGGAGAAAACCTCGGCGGCGGTCTCCTTGGGCAGCAGCCGGAACAGCCGGTTGAACTGGTCGGCGTCCTCCTCGTTTTCCAGCTCCTCAAAGAGCTTTGCCAGGTCGGCCTCCTCCATTTGGCCAATCAGCTGCTTTACAGCGGAGTACTTCTTCTCCGCCAAAAGTTCCAAAATTTCCTGGTTCATTGGCGCACCTCCTTAGGCGGGCAGTGTGCCATAAACCGACACCATGCCCGTAGGTTTCATTAAATTACAACTGGGATACGGACCGGCGTCCATTTTGGGACCTCCTTTTTTAGAATAATTCGGCTGGGAAACGCATTTTCCACCACATAGTATTGTACTCGTTTTTTTCGCAAACCGCAACCGAAAAAATGACATTTTCCACGCCATCTTAACCATTTCTTAAACTTCTGCCTGATTGTTTCTTAATTACTTAAAAGGTACACTCTTATTGTACCCTAAAGTAACCCCAAAACACGGAGGGAAAACCCATGAAGTTGACGCTTGAAGCCATCAATCAGGCCATTGCCGTTCTGTTTTTTGTTTGCTATGCCTATCAGTTTGTCTATATCCCTGTTGCGCTTCTCCGCAGGAGAAAGCGCCTTCCTGCCGCAGCCCCGCATCGTTTTGCGGTGCTCATTGCCGCCCGCAATGAAGAAACTGTCATCGGCGATCTGCTGGATAGCCTGCATGCCCAGGATTACGATATGTCACTGATCACTGTTTTTGTCATTGCCGATAACTGCACAGACCGTACTGCGGCCATTGCCAGTGAAAAGGGCGCGGTGGTCTATACCCGGCAGAATAAGCAGGCGGTAGGGAAGGGCTACGCCCTGGAGGCTCTGCTGGCCCACATCAAGTCCGATTACCCGGATGGCTACGATGCTTACCTGGTCTTTGACGCCGATAACCTGCTGGCACCGGATTTCCTTACCCGCATGAATGAAAGCTTTTCCGCCGGCAATGAGATCATCACCTGCTACCGCAACAGCAAAAATTACGGCAGCAATTGGATCAGCGCGGGCTATGCCCTGTGGTTTTTACGGGAAAGCCGTTTCCTTAATGGCGCGCGGGAAGCGCTTGGCAGCAGCTGCGCCGTTTCCGGCACCGGGTTCCTCTTTTCGCAGAAGATCCTGAACGAATGCGGCGGCTGGCCGTTCCACCTGCTGGTGGAGGACATCGAATTTTCCATCCACAATATTCTTTCTGGTCACCGTATCGCCATCTGCCAGGATGCCGTCATCTACGATGAACAGCCCACCGATTTTGCACAGTCCTGCCGCCAGCGGCTGCGCTGGTCTCGTGGCTACCTGCAGGTCTTTGGCCGGTATGGTTCCGGCCTGCTGCGCGGCGCCGCCCGCGGCAATTGGAGCTGCTTTGATATGTCCATGGCCATCATGCCTGCCATCATACTGACCTCTATCAGCATTCTGGTCAGTGTGGCGCTGTCGGCGCTGGGAATTCTGAGCGGCATGGGGCTGCTGCCTGCGCTGATTTCCTTGGGCAAGGCGCTGCTAAGTATGTACCTGATGCTGTTTGTCATCGGTGCAATCACCACCATCACCGAATGGAAGAAGATAGACGCCTCGGCGCTGCGCAAGGTGCTTTCGGTATTCACCTTTCCCCTGTTTATGTTTACCTATATTCCTATCAGCTTTGCGGCACTGTTTATCAAGGTGGAATGGAAGCCTATCCGTCACAGCATTACCGTAAAGGATCTGAGCAAGGGCTGAACTTCCGCGTATTTGCCCTTGTACCAAGAGGTAAAAATGCGTATGATAGAGGCAGAACAAAAACGAGAGGACGAGGAAGATGTATAACATTATCGTGTGCGATGATGAAAGAGATATCGTTTCGGCACTGGAAATTTACCTCACCGCGGAGGGCTACCATGTGCTGCGTGCGGAAAACGGCCGGGAGGCCCTGGCCTTGGCCAACAGCGAGGATGCCCACCTGATGCTGCTGGATGTGATGATGCCCCAAATGGACGGCCTGGAGACCCTCTCCCGGCTACGGGAGTTCTCCAATATCCCAGTCATCCTGCTCACTGCCAAAAGTGAGGACACCGATAAGATCTTAGGGCTTAATGTCGGCGCGGATGACTACATCACCAAGCCCTTTAACCCAGTAGAAGTGCTGGCCCGGGTACGCAGCCAGCTGCGGCGCTATTTGCAGTTGGGGGGCGGTACGGTGCGCCCCACCAGCTTTGTCATCGGCGGCATCGAGCTGGACGACAACGCAAAATCTGTCACCGTGGATGGCGAACCAGTCTCCCTTACCCCCAAGGAGTACGATATCCTTCGCTTTTTGATGCAGAACGCCGGGACGGTTTTCACCCCGGCGGAAATTTACCGGCGGGTGTGGGATGATATCCCTCTCAATGCCGCCGGCGCCATTGCCGTGCACATCCGGCACCTAAGGGAAAAACTCGAGATCAATCCCGCCGAACCCCGCTACATCAAGGTGGTGTGGGGCAAGGGCTATAAAATGGAGGTGAACCCCATATGAAGCGATTTTTGGATAAGACATGGACAAAGGTTGCTGCCTTTATTCTGTTTTTTGTTTTTCTGGGGCTTTCGGTTGCCGGCGGCGTGGGAATTTACCTCCTTGCCGCAAATGATGTCTACCTTGCCGGCAGCGAGGCAAGCCGGCAGATCCTGTACGATGGTCAGGCAAGCGATGTGATGACCACAGTGATTAACGGACTGTATGAATGCAGTGACGGGGAGGCGCTGCGGGGCTGGCTGCTGGAACGGTGTCCGCCGGAGAACGGCTACGGCATTACCGTGACCAATGCCGAAACCGGCGAGGAGATTGTGACTGCCCTGCCGAAGGACGCCAAGATCATTTATACTGCCCACCGAAGAACCGTCTTTTCCGGAACGGAGCTGAATGTGACCATAGAGCTGCAGGAGGGCTTTATCCCCCGTACCTATGAATATCGGCTATCGTTGTGGCTGATGGATATAAAAGACATTATAATCCCGCTGACGGTACTGTTTGTGGTGCTGGTGCTGTTCTGCTTCTTCTGGCAGATGGCTGCCGCCGGTCACTGGCAGGGATTTGACGGCATTCACCTGACATGGTTCGATAAGATCCCGCTGGATCTCATGGCGGTCGGTATTCTCATTCCCGCTCTCGCCCTTTTCAGTGAATACTATTTATACAGTTCTGGCTTGTTGACGGCGCTGTGGGGAACAGCTATTCTCTGTTTTGTTTATCTGTTTATCATCTCCTTTGTCACCCGCTGCAAGGCAGGAACGGTGCTGAAGAACAATGTCGTCTGGTATGCCATTAGGCTGCTGTGGCGAATCGTCAAAAGCATATGGGGCTGGCTCCATCATCTGGTACGCTCCATTCCGCTGATCTGGCGGACGGCACTGGTGATTGCTGCCATATGCCTGTTTATCCTTATCATCGGCAGTCACAATTCGATGTTGTCGCTGCCCATGGTTCTGCTGTATCTTCTGCTGATGATGTTCGCGCTTTATGTTGCCATTGGATTTGCTACCCTGCAGCGCGGTTCCAGGGCACTGGCGGAGGGCGATTACAGCAAGCCGGTGGATACGCGCTTTTTGCGGGGCGATCTGAAGCGGTGCGGCGAGAACTTGAATAAAGTGCAGCAGGGCGTGCAGCGTGCCGTAGACGAGCGGCTGCGCAGCGAGCGCATGAAAACTGAGCTGATCACCAATGTATCGCATGATATCAAAACGCCGCTTACCTCCATTGTTAATTATGTCGACCTACTTAAAAAGGAAGAAATTAACAACCCAAAGGCGCAGGAATACCTGGAGGTACTGGACCGCCAAAGCAAGCGCCTAAAAAAGCTGACTGAGGATCTGGTGGAAGCCAGCAAGGCTTCCAGCGGCGTGATCCCAGTGGACTGCCAGCCCACCAATGTGAATGTGCTGCTTTCCCAGCTGGAGGGCGAATATGAGGAGCGGCTGCAAAAGGCGGAGCTGACGATGATCGTCCACCCTGCCGCAGGCGATCCCGTGGTGCTGGCCGATGGCAAGCTGCTCAGCCGGGTGATGGATAACCTGATGAATAACATAGGTAAGTACGCCATGCCAGGTACCCGGGTTTATGCGGCCGCGGCTGCCGATGAAAAGGAGTCGACCATCAGCATCAAAAATGTTTCCCGCAATGAATTGAATGTTTCCGCTGATGAACTGATGGAGCGTTTTGTCCGTGGCGATAGCAGCCGACACACCGAGGGCAGCGGCCTTGGGCTTTCCATCGCCAAAAGCCTGGTGGAATTGCAGGGCGGCCGGTTCGAGCTCTCCATTGATGGAGACCTGTTCCGTGCCGATATTTCCCTGCCGCTGTACCGTCCCCAATAAAAGATATAAACCGTCGTTCCCATCCTGGGCCGGCGGTTTCTCTTTTCCGTAAAAATGTTTCACGTGAAACATTTGTTCTTCTCTCGGCAAAAACTCCCCCGACCGGGGGAGTAAATATCATTTTTCATCCAGCACATAGTAGGTCCCCACCGCGTTGACACAGGGCTTTTCCGGAGCATTGGGCAGGTACATGGTGCAGTGGGTCTGGTTTAGGCGGCGGCCCATGTGGTCAATGGTAGAGGTGACATAAAAATCCTGCTGGAGCGGCACCGGCCGCAGGTAGTTGATGCTGATATTGGCGGTGGGGGTGACATGGGCGCCGTGGGCGGAGAAAATGCTGAGCATACCCATGGCAAGATCAGCAATGGAGGAGAGAATGCCGCCGTGGGTGACACCAGCCGGATTGCTCATCCATTCCAACGGATGGAAGGCAAGAGTGCAGCTTTTAGCGGCCCAATCCACCGTGACCAGGCGGGGGGCTAGCATGGCATTAAAGCCGCCGCGCTCATTATTGATCGTCTTGGTAATAAGCTCTTGGATGGCCTGCTCCATCCCGGCCTGAGAGTAGTATTCCTGTTGCATTTGGCTATGGATTCCTTTCCTTTGGGTCAATCAAAAATTTAAAATGAATTATACCATAAAAAAGAGAAGAAAGCAAAAGTTGCTTTTATGGTTTACTTTCATGCTCTAAAGTGTTATATTAGTGGTATCAAAACAAAGGGGGCATTTGGTTGATTTCCAAAAAACCGGACGATAACCTGTCATTCCTTTACCGCGCTATACTGATGCTGCAGACCGAGGAGGAGTGCGAACGCTTCTTTGATGACCTGTGCACCGGCCCGGAACTGAAGGCCATAGCGCAGCGCCTGGAGGTAGCAAAGCTGCTGAAGGAGCAAAATGTATACAGCAGGATTGTGGAGAAAACGGGCGCCAGCACCGCCACCATCAGCCGGGTGAACCGTTCCCTGCAGTACGGTGCCAATGGCTATGATATCATCTTTGAACGACTGGAACAGGCCGATGGCAAGCTATAAGGAGACCTTCTCCGCCTACTATGACGCCCTGACCGAGGATGTGGACCGGGCTGTGATAGCCGACCGCTGCGAGGAGCTATTGGCCCAGTACCACCCCAAGCGGGAGTTGGCGCTGGACCTGTGCTGCGGCACCGGCACACTGGCGACCGAGCTGGCCCGCCGGGGCTTTGAGGTTATCGGGGTGGATGCGTCCCCGGAGATGCTGATGCAGGCTGCCGAAAAGAACATGGCGCTGGAGCGGCCGGTGCTGTACCTGTGCCAGCCGTTGGAACAGCTGGACCTGTATGGTACGGTGGACCTGGCAGTGTGCACGCTGGATAGCCTCAATCACCTGCCGGGAAAGAAGGCACTGCAAAAGGCGCTGCATCGGTTACAGTTCTTTGTGGAGCCGAGCGGCCTGTTCCTCTTTGATGTGAATACCCCCTATAAACACCGGGAGGTGCTGGGAAACAACTGCTTCGTGCGGGAGAGCGAGGCTCTTTTTTGCGTATGGCAGAATGAATATACCCCTGAGGAGCACAAGGTGGAGATCCAGATGGACTTCTTCCGGCGGGGAAAGGGAGAACAGTATACCAGGGATGGCGAACAGTTCTGTGAATGGGCCTGGGAGGACAAGGAGCTGACAGCAATGTTGGAGGCGGAGCACTTTGAGGTGCTGGAGCGTTGGGGCGGCTATGACCGAGTGCCGGTGATGCCAACGACCCAGCGGATGGTGTATGTGACCCGGAGACGGTAAAAACTTTCTGCAAAAACAGCAAAAAAGGGATTGACAAGAGCGGTAGTTTCCCGTATAATTACTAATGTTGCCGATACGATACGGCAGATTAACCGGCGGCAAACACATGGCCCGGTAGTTCAGCTGGTTAGAACGCTAGCCTGTCACGCTAGAGGTCGTGGGTTCGAGCCCCATCCGGGTCGCCATTTCCGGCTCTGTAGCTCAGTTGGTAGAGCAGTGGACTGAAAATCCACGTGTCACTGGTTCGATTCCAGTCGGAGCCACCATTTGCGGGTTTAGCTCATCTGGTAGAGCGCCACCTTGCCAAGGTGGAGGTAGCGAGTTCGAGCCTCGTAACCCGCTCCAAAAAAAGGACGCCAATAGGCGTCCTTTTTCTTTTGGAGCAGGGGGACGCATCATTTCAATAAAGGGACAGCAGCTATTCTAAACCGATGGTTATTTTTACCCTGTTTGTCGCTCTTTTGCGGCCTTTAGGTTGACTTTAGCCTTAGATTATAATATAACCAAAAGTGAGATAGCTGTGATAGAAAGAGGGGATGGAGATGCGTCTGCTCATCGCGGAGGATGAGGTAGACCTGGCGGAAGCGTTGACGGCCTTTTTTGAAAAAAACCAGTTTGCCGTGGATTCCGACCACAATGGCTTTGATGCCTATGAATACGGCAGCAGCGGGGAATATGATGCCATCATCCTGGATGTGATGATGCCCAAGATGAATGGTGTGGAGGTGCTGCAAAAGCTCCGGGCCGAGGGCATCAAGACCCCCATTATGATGCTGACCGCCAAAGCGGAAAAGGATGACCGCATCACCGGATTTAATGCCGGCGCGGATGACTACCTGCCCAAGCCTTTTGAGCCGGATGAACTCATTGCGCGGGTACGGGCCATGCTGCGCCGCAGTGAAGACTATAAGCCTACCCTGTTGTGCTGGGGAGATGTAACGCTGAATCCGGACAGCGGTATGTTGAGCTGCGGAAAACAGTCGGTGCGCTTGAGCGGCCGTGAGTTTCAGGTCATGGAGCTTTTTATGCGCTCGCCCAAGGTGGTTCTCTCCGCTGACCGCATCATGGAGCGGGTATGGGGCTGGGATAGCGATGCCGAGATCAATGTGGTGTGGGTGCATATTTCCAATCTGCGTAAAAAACTCAAATCCATCGGCAGCAGCGTAACCATTACCGCCAACCGCGGGTTGGGCTACCTATTGGAGGAGGCAATATGATAAAAACATTGAGAAAGCGATTTATCCGTATTGCTGTTTTAGCGGTTACGGCTGTACTGCTGATGCTTTGTTTAATTGTAAATATTGCAAATTATGCTTCGGTGGATCGAGATCTGATCCGTATGCTGCAAATGATCAGTGGTAATCAGGGTACTGTGCCGCAAATGCCGCAGGGCGTGAAACCTGATGGTAAGCAGGGTGGAGGGTTTACGCCAGAGACACCATTTTCCACCCGGTACTTTGTGCTGCGGTATGATGATGAGGGTGTACTGGTGAATGCAGATCTTGGCAGCATAGCGGCAGTGACTACGGACGATACGACCGCATACCTTCAGGTTGCAACAAAGCACGGTGTTGGCTACGGTTGGTCCAATGGTTACCGCTACTATGTTGTAAAAAACGGTGAAAATCGGAATATGGCTATTTTTTTGGATGCACATCGTGATTTACAAACAGTGAAAACCACCGCGTGGCTTTCACTGGCGGCTATGCTGTTTTGCGTGGCGTGTGTTTATCTCGTCGTCACGCTGCTTTCCCGCCGCGCCATCGATCCGGTGGTGAAGGCCAGCAAAAAACAAAAGCAATTCATCACCGATGCCAGCCATGAACTAAAAACTCCCATCACCGTTATCGCTACCAGCCTAAAAGTGCTGGAGATGGAGACCGGCGAGAACAAATGGATCGATAAATCGCTGGCACAGACCGAAAAACTGCGGGACCTTGTCAATTCGCTGGTGAGCCTTTCCCGCATGGACGAGGAGCAGAGTCCATTGAAGATGTGCGACTTTTCTCTATCCGATGCAGTAAGTGAAACAGTAGGCTCCTTTGCGGACTTTGCTGCAGCAAACGGTCACATGTTGACCGCAGAGATCGCCCCGGAGATACTCTACCATGGTGACGAATATGCCATTCGACAGATGGTTTCTATTCTGCTTGATAATGCGGTGAAATATGCAAGCGATGGTTCTCCGATCCGTCTGACGCTGGAGAAAGGGAAAAAAGGACCTGTGCTGCGCACTGTGAACTGCTGTGAGGGGCTGACCCAGCAACAGGCGGATAAGCTGTTTGACCGCTTTTACCGTGTGGATCAATCGCGAACGACCGGAGGGTTTGGAATCGGACTTTCGATGGCACGCAGTATTGCAGAGGGGCACAAGGGGAGTATTAAGGCGACCTGCCGTGAGGAAAACAAAATTGAATTTACGGTTTCACTGGGCAAATGCGTTTGAAGCAAAAGGAAGCAGAGTGGAAAAGCTCTGCTTCTTTTTGAAATTGAACGGCGAAAATTTGTTCTTTCTCTATTGAACCACCGAGGCAATTCTGATAAAATAGGGGAGTAGGACATAGCGAGAACCCCCGCTGCATAAGTTGGGACGGGGTGATGGAATGGAGAAGCTATGGTACAAAGCAGTAATGATCTTTGCATTTTCGATGACTGTGGTGGCAGCCGGGTATTTTCTTACAGGGTTGAACGATCAACTGGCACAGCAAGTGCAATCCGGTGCAGTGGATAATATGTCGGTAGTGGTGCTGGATGCCGGTCACGGCGGTATGGACGGCGGAGCAACCGCTGCGGGGGTGCGTGAGTGTGAGATCAATTTGTCAATTGCCCAAAAGGCGCGCGATTTTTTAACACTGATGGGATACCGTGTGGTGATGACCCGCGAGAACGATACGCTGCTTGCAGATGAGGGCGCTGGAACGGTTCGGGCGCAGAAACGCAGCGATTTGAAAAATCGATTGGAGATCATGGAAGGGACCCCCAACTCGGTAGGGGTGAGTATTCACCAGAACCATTTTTCACAGTCCTATGTGCACGGGGCGCAGGTCTTTTACGGCAAAGCGGACGGCAGCCGAGAGCTGGCGGAGCGGATCCAAAAGAATATAGCGACATATTTGCAGACCGACAATAAACGCAAGATTAAGGAAGCAGATTCATCGCTGTTTATCTTGAATAACAACAGAGCCAACCCCTCAGTGATGGTAGAATGCGGTTTTTTATCAAACCCAAAGGATATGGAAGATCTGCAGCAGGAGAAATACCAGGGTATGCTGGCTTTTTTGATTACCGTCTCACTGATGGAATACGAACACGCCCCGCAGGGATAGCAGCGTAAAGAAAGGAAACAGCATGGCAGTAAAAGAAATAAAAGAGAAAAGTATTTATGTCTGTACCGAGTGCGGTTACGAGAGCGCCAAATGGCAGGGGCGGTGCCCAGATTGCGGTAACTGGAACACCCTGGTGGAGGAAACACGCATTATAGGTAAGGAGAAAAAGGGCGCGCCTGCAATGCAGCGGGAGGCTTCGCCGGTGATGGCATTGGATACTGTTAATGCTGATGAATCGGTGCGGTACCATACCGGCATGGAGGAGCTGGACCGGGTACTGGGTGGCGGCATTGTGCCGGGTGCGGCGATCCTGGTCTGCGGCGATCCGGGGATCGGTAAATCCACAGTACTGCTGCAGATGTGCCGTACCCTGGAGGAGCATTTGCAGGTTTTGTATGTTTCCGGCGAGGAAAGCCCCCGGCAGATTAAGCTGCGGGCCAACCGGCTGGGAGTGACCGGGGAAAAGGTGTTGCTGACGGCGGCCACCGATGCCGAACAGATAAGAGAGACGATACTGGAGAACAAGCCCGATATTGTGGTGGTGGATTCCATCCAGACCCTTTCGGTCGCCAGCGTCAGCTCCTCACCGGGCAGCGTTTCGCAGGTGAGAGAATCGGCTATGCTGCTGATCGACACCTGCAAGGGACAGGAAATCCCGTTGTTCATTGTGGGGCATGTGAACAAGGACGGCAATATTGCGGGCCCGAAGGTGCTGGAGCATATGGTGGATACAGTCCTTTACTTTGAGGGGGATAAAAACCTGAGCTACCGCATTCTGCGGGCCAATAAAAACCGCTTTGGGTCCACCAACGAGATCGGCGTTTTTGAGATGGGGCAGAACGGCCTGCGTGAGGTGCCGAACCCCAGCGAGGCATTGCTTTCCGGCAGACCATTGGACTGCAGCGGAAGCTGCATTACCTGCCTGATGGAGGGTACCAGGCCCATTTTGGTGGAGATACAGGCGCTGGTGACCAAAACCAGCTTTGGCAACCCGCGGCGGGTGGCTACTGGCTTTGATATGAACCGCACGGCGATGCTGCTGGCAGTGCTGGAAAAGCGCGCGGGCTTTTATATGGGGAACCTGGATGTCTTTGTGAACGCGGCGGGCGGTATGCGGGCGGACGAGCCCTCCGCTGACCTGGCGGTGGCGATGGCGGTACTGAGCAACCTGCTGGATAAGGTGATCCCCGATGATATGCTGCTGCTGGGCGAGATCGGCTTGGCGGGGGAGATCCGCTCCACGCCGCAGGTGCAGCAGCGGGTAGGGGAGGGCTACCGGCTGGGCTTCCGGCGCTTTCTGGTGCCGAAAAGCTCAATGAAGACAATGAACGCGGCAGACTACCCCGAGGCGGAGTTTCTGCCGGTGGGTCAGTTGAGTGAAGCTGTGCGGCTGCTGCGAAACTAACAGAATAGACAAAAATTGACGGTTTATCAGATGGTAGGCCGTCTTTTTTTTGAAAATTTGTAGTGAAAATGCACAATGAATAACAGAAAATTTATGCTGATATGTAAAATCGCATATAAAGATATTGACAGAGGTGGGGGGGGCGGAGTATATTGTAATTAAATTGGTCGGCCAACCATTTTAAGTACGAAAATGTAATCCAAGGAAAGGTGCTGCTGAAGGGGGAAGAACCGGAGGCGGCAAAAAGGAGGATTTATTTTATGTTGAGTTTCTGGCGTGCAATTTTCTATTCGTCCTTACTCGACCCGATTTTTACGGCAGTAGCCTCTGCACTGGGTGTAACAAAGCAGGTGTGTAAGGAGTACTGCACCAGCGGTGTTATGGAGTATGGTCTTACCATGCTGCTGATTGTGCTGGCGGTCATTCTGGTCATCGTTCTTATCCGTGTATTTGGTCTACTGAACGGCGGCAACCTAAGCGGTAAGTACAACCCCGAGAGCCTGGAAAAGGTGAAGAGCAGTCCTCTTGCGGGCAAGAACATCGTTTTCCTGGGCTCTTCCGTCACCAAGGGCTTTGCGGCCTATGGCAAGTCTTTCGTTGACATGATCGCCGCCCGCACCGGCGCTACCTGTGTGAAGGAAGCAGTAAGTGGTACTACTCTGGTGGACGACAACGCCAAGAGCTATGTGGCTCGTCTGAAGGCGCTGGACCCCAAGACCCCCTGCGACCTGTTTGTATGCCAGCTTTCCACTAACGATGCTACCAAGAAGAAGCCTTTGGGCAAGGTAGCGGTTGCCGGTGAAGCCTATGATACCAAGACCATCTGCGGCGCGATCGAGTACATCATCGACTACGCCAAGAAGACCTGGAATTGCCCCATTGCGTTCTATACTAACCCCGAGTATGCTTCTCCCGAGTATAAGGACATGGTGGAGGCGCTGTATGCCATCGCCAAGAAGTGGGATGTTGCGGTAATCGACCTGTGGAACGACCGTGAGCTGAACACCAAGGAAGCGAAGAAGCGTTCCTGCATGAACGACCAGATTCACCCCACCAAGAAGGGTTATGCCCTGTGGACCCCTGTTATGGAAGCGGCCCTTGGTAATGTGGTAGAGGGTAAGGCCGTACCCGCTCGTCCCAAGACCGAGCCGGCTGTGACCCGTGAGGAAGTGGCGAAGAAGAAGAGCGGCCGCACCACCAAGAAGGTTATCCTGCGCATCCTGGCCGCTATCCTGGCAATCATCATTGTAGTTGGCGCCAGCACGGTTCAGCAGCTGTTTGCTGTTACCGGCATGAAGAATGAAGGTAATAGTGATACCTATAATCCTGAAAATGTTACCATGAAGGCTGATAGCCCCATCAAGGGCAAGAAGCTGCTATGGTTGGGCTCCTCGGTATTCCAGGGCTTTGGCGCTCGTAATACCTCCCCGGCACTTTGGATCGATGCGATGGATGGTACGATCTCTACTATTGAAGTTAAGGGCGGTACCTTCCTTGCTTCCATCGACGGTTCTATCGGCGGCGGTGTTGCTGGTTCCATTTCGGCTGACTCGTCCTATATCAACCGTCTGCGCAACCATACTGCCGAGACTGATCCCGATCTGGATCTGGTAGTGGTTCAGCTCTCCACTAATGACTCCAAGGGTCAGTGCGAGACCGGCGTAGTAAGCGACAGCTTTGATCCTGCGACCTTTGATGAAGTAACCACCACCGGTGCGCTGGAAGCGATCATTGCGTACGCTAAGGAAACCTGGGGTGCTCGTGTTCTGGTTATCACCGGCACTTACTTTGAGGATGAAATGACCTATTCCGGCGGACAGAATGCAGAGATTTACAAGACCATGATCGAGCGATGCCATGAGCTGGACGAAAAGTGGGGCGATGACTTCACCGTTTTGGATCTGTGGCACAATGATGCGATGTATGAGAATGTTAAGACCGGCGATGCTCTGTGGAGATCCTACATGAGCGATGCCATCCATCCTACCAAGAAGGGCTATCTTGAGTGGTGGGGTCCGTACATTGAAGCACAGCTGTACGAGATGCTTGCTGACTGATTTAGTTAGACATTCTCCTCTTGTGAACATATAGAAAAGGCCGGAGCCTCTTAAGGGGCTCCGGCCTTTTGCTGTTCAGCGGCAGCAACCGGCCATGTGGATGAGTTTTTGCAGGCATTCGGCGTGCAGGGTTTCATCATCAGCCAGGCGTTCCAGCAGGGGACACAGAGCGGCATTGCAGCAGAGACGGGCCGCAGAGCGGTAGGCATCGGCGGCATCCAGTTCGGCGCGCATATCGCCCAGCAGCATACAGCAGGGATCGGTGGCGTAATTGACAAGGCCAGCGTGCCAGTATTGCTTCTGTGCCGGACGGATAAACTGGGGGTCACCGCCCATCATGGTAATGCACCGTCCCAACAGCGAGATGTGGCGCATCTCCACCATATTGATCTTGCCGATGGCTTCGGCAATTTCCGGACGGCAGCTGCTCAGGATGGTGCTCTGGTAGCTGTACTGCATGGTGGTGGTTAGCTCGCTGGTACGGCCGGAGTAGAATTCAGTCAGCATGCGCAGATCGGCGGTGTTGTAGCACAGGCATTCCGGCATGGGGTAGCCCTGCGACGCCTGAAAGATCATTTCCTGCATAGAATCACCTCCTGATGGCATCTTATGCAAAATAGCGGAAAGGGGGAACATCCCGCCGGTGCTGAGAATATACTGCCCCAAAAGGGGGAGTGCCGCAGTGAGGATAAAGCACCATGCAAGCAGGCGAAAAATGCAGAATATAAAGTGGGGCAAAGTGCTAGTGCTTCTCAGTCTGGTGGGGGGGATTATCGCATTGGATATGGGCATAAGGCCAATGGTACGGGAAGCGGCGGCCAGCCAGACGCAGATTGCGGTGAACCGGATGATCCAGCGGGCGGTACTGGAGGTGCTGGAAGAGGACGGGCTGCGGTATCAATCTTTTGTTAGCCTTCAGCAGAACCAAAGCGGGGAGACCACCGCCCTAATCACTGATACGGTGCTGATCAACCGTCTGCAGGGGGAGCTGCTGGAGAAGATATTGCAGACGCTGCAGCAGTACCGTGAACTGAAGCTGGAACTGCCGCTGGGAAGCCTAACGGGGATTCAGTTCCTGGCGGGACGGGGGCCGCTGGTAGCGCTTCAGCTGCGGCCGGTGGGGCTGGTCAAGACCAAGATCATCAATCAGTTTGACGAGGCAGGCATCAACCAGACAAGGCATCGGATTCAATTGCAGGTAACGGTGGATATGCTCTCACTGCTGCCGGGGTATCGCATCAGCAGCCAGGCGCAATGCAATGTGATCTTGGCGGAGACGATTATAGTGGGACTGGTGCCGGATGCCTATACCGAGGTGTATGGCGGCACTGATGACCTGGTGGGCATGATACAGGACTACGGCGCGCTGGTGGGGTGAAATTCATCCCAAAGAAATACCGGGAATTTATTGTATTTGTGGGGCAAAGTTGCTATAATATATAGGTTATATTGGGGAGGTGTGCAGATGAGCGAGGACATTCGCCGCAAAATGCGGGAGCTGGAAAAGCAGGTTGAACATCATATGCATCTGTACTACGACTTGGATGCGCCGGAGCTGGAGGATTATGAGTATGATCGTTTGATCCACAGCCTGATGGACCTGGAGGAGCAATACCCGCAGTATGCTTCGCCCAATTCGCCGACCAAGCGGGTGGGCGGTAAGGCGCAGAACACCTTCCGGGAGGTTACGCATAAGGTGCAGATGGGCTCTCTGCAGGATGTATTTTCTACCGATGAGCTGCGTGCCTTTGACGCGCGGGTGCGGGAGGAAGTGCCGAACCCCACCTATGTGGTGGAGCAGAAGATCGACGGACTTTCGGTTTCGCTGGAATACCATGATGGGGAGCTGGCGGTGGGATCTACCCGCGGCGATGGTTTTACCGGGGAGGATGTGACCGAAAACCTGCGCACCATTCGCAGCATCCCGCTGCAGTTGCCGGAGGCGCTGCCGCTGCTGGAAGTGCGCGGTGAAGTGTATATGCCCGTGACGAGCTTTAACCGGCTGGTGCGGGAACAGGAGCTGCGGGAGGAGACACCAGCGAAGAACCCCCGCAACGCGGCGGCTGGCTCGCTGCGGCAGAAGGACCCCAAAATAGCGGCGGCCAGAGGACTGGATATCTTCTGTTTTAATGTGCAGCAGCTGGAGGGTGTGACCTGTGAGCGGCACAGTGAGTCGCTGGAGCTGATGCGGCGGCTGGGGTTCCCGGTTTCGCCGGATTACAAGGTATTTGATAACATAGAAGACGCTATAAAACAGGTGGAAGTGATAGGTGAGCTACGCGGATCGCTGGGATACCAGATCGACGGCGCGGTTATAAAGGTGGACCGCTTTACAGATAGAGAGCTTTTGGGCAGTACGGCCAAATACCCTAAATGGGCAGTGGCCTTTAAGTACCCGCCGGAGGAAAAGGAGACGGTACTGCGGGATGTGGTGCTGCAGGTGGGACGCACTGGCGCAGTGACGCCGACCGCGGAATTTGACCCGATAGAGCTGGCGGGCACCACTGTGAGCCGAGCCACCCTGCATAATCAGGATTTTATCACCCAGCTGGGGGTGAATATCGGAGATACCATCGTGGTGCGGAAGGCCGGGGATATTATCCCGGAGGTGATAGCGGTAAAGAACCACCCGGAAGGGACATCCGCCTATACACTGCCCACCCATTGTCCCTCCTGTGGGACACTGCTGGTGCGCGATCCTGAGGTGGCGGCTATCCGCTGTCCCAATATCAGCTGCCCGGCGCAGATACTGAGAAGTTTGATCCATTTTTGCAGCCGTAATGCGATGGATATAGAAGGACTGGGAGAAGCGGTGTGTGAGCAGCTGCTTGCGACTGGTTTGGCCAAGACACCGGCCGATCTGTACCGGCTGACCAAGGAAGAACTGCTGGGGCTGGAGGGATTCCAGAAGAAGAAGGCGGAGAATATCCTTTCGGCGCTGGAAAAATCCAAGCACAATGAGCTGGGTGCGCTGCTGTTTGGCCTCGGTATCCGCAATATCGGCGATAAAGCGGCGAAGCTGCTGGCGCAGCGGTTTGGCTCCCTGCAGGCGGTGGAAGCGGCTACGAAAGAGGAGCTGCTTTCCATTGAAGGCTTTGGTGAGATCATGGCCGAGAGTGTTTTGCAATACTTTGACGATGAAAATAACCGTCGGTTGTGCCATGATTTGCTGGCCCTTGGTATGGAGCCGTGGGTGCCAGAGCAGCAATCGGCCGCTTTGGCGGGGATGACCATAGTAGTAACCGGCACATTGCCGAACTATTCCCGTGAGGAGATCCAGGATCTCATTGAGAAAAACGGCGGGAAGGCCTCCGGCAGTGTGAGCAAAAAGACAAGCTATGTAGTGGCCGGAGAAGCCGCGGGAAGTAAGTTGACCAAGGCGCAGAGTCTGGGTGTGCCGGTACTGACGGAGCAGGGATTACTGGAACTGATAGAAAGGGGTTCTTAAAAAATATGGAGATCGATATCAAGAAAATCGCGAAGCTCTCACGGCTGGCCATTGAGCCGGAGCGAGAGGAAAAATTCCAGAAGGATATGCAGAACATCATTGAGATGGTGGAGCGGCTGCCAGAAATGGAGATTGGGGATCTTTCCCCCAAGGTAGAAGACACCATGACGCTTCGGGAGGATGTGGTGGAACCTTCTCTGCCGCGGGATGAAGTGCTGAAGAATGCTCCGCAGGTGGCGGCCGGCTGTGTGGTGGTGCCAAAGACGGTAGGTTAACAAGAGGGAAAGGAAGTGGACAACATGGATCTGTATAAACTGACCGGCGGCGAACTGCACCGGCTGATGAAGGAGAAGAGGGTTTCCGCGGTGGAAGTGACTGAGGATACCTTTGCCCGCATTGCCAAAGTGGAGAATGGAATTGGCGCTTTCATTACCGCCACTCCGGAGGAAGCAATGAAAACGGCCCAAGCGGTGGATAAAAAGATAGCAGCAGGAGAGGAGCTGCACCCCCTGGCCGGTATCCCCATCGGAATTAAGGATAACATCTGCACCAAGGATATCAAGACGACCTGCGCCAGCAAAATGCTGGAGAATTTTGTGCCGCCCTATGATGCGACGGTCATCACCAAGCTGAAGGCTGTGGACTATGTGATGACCGGCAAGATGAACATGGACGAATTCGCCATGGGTTCCTCCTGTGAGAACTCGGCGTTCCATATCACCCATAACCCCCACGGGTTGGATAAGGTGCCTGGTGGTTCTTCCGGCGGTTCCGCGGCGGCGGTGGCGGCTGGCGAAGCTGTACTGACCCTGGGCAGTGATACCGGCGGTTCTATTCGTGAGCCTGCCGCCTATTGCGGTATTATTGGCCTGAAGCCCACCTATGGCGCGGTAAGCCGCTACGGCTTGGTGGCGTTTGCTTCCTCGCTGGATCAGATTGGTCCGATGGGACGCAGCGTAGAGGATGTAGCGAACCTGTTCTATACCATCAGTGGACAGGACCCCTACGATGCTACCAGCATGCCAACCCATTACCCAAAGACCGCCGAGGGACTGGGATATGACCTGGCGGGTCTGCGCATTGGCGTTCCCAAGGAGTTCTATAAGCACGCGGATGTAGCGGTAGGTGCTGCCATTTGGCAGGTTATCCGCACGCTGGAGGCCCGTGGCGCCAAGGTGGTGGATATCAGCTTGCCCAGCACCGAGTACGGCCTTTCCGCCTATTACATCATTTCCTCGGCGGAAGCATCCTCCAACCTTTCCCGTTTTGACGGTGTGAAGTATGGCTTCCGCGCGGAAAACTACACCGACCTGAACGATATGTATGAAAAGACCCGCAGCGAAGGCTTTGGCGATGAGGTAAAGCGACGCATTATGCTGGGTACTTTTGTGTTGTCCTCTGGTTACTACGATGCCTACTACAAAAAGGCCAAGCTGTTCCAGCAGAAGGTGCGTGCCGAGTATGATGAGGCCTTCAAGCAGTGCGATGTTATTGTGACGCCCACCGCGCCGACCGCGGCCTTTAAGATTGGTGAGAATGTTCATGATCCTTTGAAGATGTACGCCAGTGATATCTGCACCATTACTGTGAATATTGCAGGCCTGCCGGCGCTTTCTCTGCCCATTGGCATGGACCATGAGATGCCGGTGGGAATGCAGCTCATTGGGCCGCATTTCTCGGAGGAGAAGCTCCTGGGCATTGCCAAGGAATTCGAGACCCTGCGCGGCGGCCTGTGCAAGGTAGCCACTGTGGTGTAAGGAAGGAGAAACAACATGAAATACGAAATTGTCGTTGGTCTGGAAGTTCATGCGGAGCTGAATACCAAGACCAAGATCTACTGCGGATGCAAAAACTCCTTCGGCTCCATGGTCAATTCCAACTGCTGTCCTATCTGCACCGGCATGCCCGGTACTCTGCCCACCTTAAATAAGAGTGTGGTGGACTATGCCGTGCGCATGGGCTATGCGCTGCATTGCAGTATCAATAATATTTGCAAGATGGACCGCAAAAACTACTTTTATCCCGATCTGCCCAAAGCGTATCAGATTTCTCAGTTTGATATTCCGCTGTGTGAAAACGGTTATATTGACGCCATTGTAGATGAAGCGGGACACACCAAGCGTATTGGTGTGACCCGCATCCATATCGAGGAGGATGCCGGTAAGTTGATCCATTCCGATGATTTTGCGGGCAGCCTGGTGGACTTTAACCGCTGCGGCGTGCCGCTGATTGAGATCGTTTCCGAGCCGGATATGCGCTCCTCCGCCGAGGCAAAGGCCTACCTAGATACCATCAAGGCGACCTTGCAATATCTCGGTATTTCCGACTGTAAGATGCAGGAGGGTTCTATCCGCTGTGATGTCAATGTATCGGTACGGCCGGAGGGCGCGACGGAATTTGGTACCCGTGTGGAGATGAAGAATGTGAACAGCTTCTCCGCTACGGTTCGTGCTATTGAGTACGAAGCCGCCCGCCAGATTGAAATTCTGGAAAACGGCGGGGAGATCCACCAAGAGACCCGCCGCTGGGATGACATCGCCGGGAAGAACATTCTGCTGCGCTCCAAGGAGGATGCGCAGGATTACCGCTATTTCCCCGAACCCGACCTCAAAACCATCTATGTGGAGGAGAGCCGGCTGGAGGAGCTGAAGGCGAGCATTCCGGAGCTGCCCAACGATAAGCTGCTCCGCCTGATGAAACAGTATAAACTGCCTTACTTTGATGCCAATTTGATGGCGGAAAACCCCGATAAGGCGGATTACTTTGAGGCGGTGGCGGCGCTGGGCAAGTGCCAGCCGAAGAATATCAGTAACTGGCTGCTGGGCGATATTACTCGCATTATCAATGAAAAAAACCTCATCCTTGCCGATACTAAGCTTTCCACCGAGAAACTGGCGGATATGCTGGCGATGATTGAAACGGGAGATATCTCCACCACCGCTGGCAAGACGGTGCTGGAGGAGATCATCTTCAGCGATAAGACCGCGGCAGAGGTGGTAGAGGAAAAGGGTCTGCGCCAAATGAACGATACCGGTGCGCTGGAGCAGGTCGTCAGTGATATTCTGGCAGCCAACCCCAAGGTGGTAGAGGACTACCGCGGCGGCAAGACCAATGCGCTAGGCTTCCTGGTAGGTCAGTGTATGAGAGCTTCCAAGGGCAAGGGCAACCCCAATATCCTGCGTGAGATGTTGGAAAAGGCGCTGAACAGTTAAAAACTTTACGGATACAAAAAGACGGACTGCAAGGTGTGCAGCCCGTCTTTTTTATCATCGGGAAGAGTTTAGGAGGAAGTCTTTTGCGCTTTGGCCGTTTTGGGGATATCGCCGACGCCATCCAGTACAATACTGGGGCGGTAGGCGTAGGTGTTCAGCGTTTCGCGGGTGGAAACGCCGGAAAGCACCAATACGGTGGACATGCCGCTTTCCAGACCAGAGATCACATCGGTATCCATGCGGTCGCCGACCATGACTGCCTCGGCGGAGTGGCATTGCAGCATGCGCAGGCCGGTGCGCATCATCAGGGGGTTGGGCTTGCCGCAGAAATAGGCCTGCTTGCCGGTGGCCATTTCGATGGGAGCGACCAGTGCGCGGCAGGCTGGAGCGATGCCGTCCTCGATGGGGCCGGAGACATCAGAATTGGCACCGATAAGTTTAGCGCCGGCCATGACCAGGTTGGTCGCTTTTGTCAGAGTATCCAACGAATAGGAGCGACCCTCGCCGACCACAACATAATCGGGGTTAACATCATTCATTGTGATGCCGGCATCGTATAGGGCGTTCAGCAGCCCGGCCTCACCGATGGCGAAAACGGAGCATCCAGGGGCCTGCTCCCGAAGGAAGGCTGCTGTGGCCAAGGCGCTGGTGTAGAAATGTTCTTCCGGGACATCCAGCCCCATGCGTGCCAGTTTTTGATTCAGTTCCTTGGGGGTGTAGCCGCTGTTATTGGTTAGGAACAGATATTCCTTCTTTTCATCCTGCAGCCATTGGATAAATTCCCGTACGCCAGGCAGAATGCGGTTCCCGTAATAGATGACACCATCCATATCGCAGATGAAGCCTCTTTTCTGGTTAAAATCGAGTTTATTGCTCATAAGATGTGATCCTTCTTCCAATAGTATGGAATCATTATACCATTGGTTAGAGAGGAATTCCATCAACAAATTGCAAAATTTACGGCAAGAGAGGCACAAAGAAAGCCGTAATTCTTGACAATAAGAAAAGCTGTGGTAGAATACAATTTGAGAACGAGACTCAAATTGTGGGAGAAAGAACCATGAAGAAACGCTTTGTTTTGATACTATTGGCTATTCTGTTGTTGTCAGGGTGTGGCCCTTTACAGGAGAAGACCGAGAAAATACAGATTGTAGCAACGATTTTTCCTCTGTATGATTTTGCCCGGGAGATAGCGGGAGAGGATGCCGAGGTAAAAATGCTGCTGAAGCCAGGCGCGGAGGTACACAGTTACGAGCCGACCCCGCAGGACATAATAGCGATACAAAACTGTGATGTGTTCCTCTACATTGGTGGGGAATCGGATGAATGGGTGCGAAATGTGCTTTCTTCGGTGGATACCAGCCGTATGCAGGTATTGACACTGATGGATTGTGTGGATGCAGCCGAGGAAGCCGAAAGCGGCTTTGCATGGAGCGGGGAGGATGGCCATGATCATGATCACGACGGGCATGACCATGGTGACGCAGAGTATGACGAGCATATCTGGACCTCCCCCAAGAATGCCATATTGATGGCGGAAGCCATCGGTAAAGCAATACAGGCAGCAGATAGGGGTAGCGCGGAGTATTATCAAACCCATACTGAAGAATATACGGAAAAGCTGCGCGCATTAGATAGCGAGTTGACCAAAACGGTGAAGGAAGCAAAGCGTGATTTGCTCATTTTTGCGGACCGTTTTCCGTTCTTATACTTGGCGCGTGACTATGGGCTGGAGTATTATGCTGCCTACCCGGGCTGTTCCTCCGAGGCGGAGCCGAGCGCGGCCACAGTAGCGGCCATTATAGAAGAAGTAAAACAAAGCGGTGTGCCGGCTATCTTCTATATTGAGCTTTCCAACCGGCTGATGGCGGATACCATTGCGGAGGCAACTGGTGCTGAGGAATTGCTGCTTCATTCCTGTCAGAATGTTTCCAAGGAGGAATTCGAGAGGGGGGAGAGTTATCTCTCGCTGATGGAGCAGAATATTAAAATGCTGAAAATAGCACTGAACTAAAACAGAAATAAAAAGTCGACCCGGTATACAGTCGCTGTACCCTTGGTCGGCTTTTTATTTAGGCATGCGGAGGGGAAGGATTCTGCAATTTCCAGCCTACCGCCTGCTTTCGTCCACTGATGAAGCGACGATAAATTCCGTCCTGCTCCATCAAGTTCATCAGGTGCTCCTTATTGGACGATTTGTCCTTTATCTCTACCACGAGGATTTGATCGGCGTGGCGGACGGCCTTTAGCCGGTGGGTAATCATAATGATGTTTTTTCGTGGGTCAGCTCTTTTTTATTCTCGGAGTCCACATTTGCCGCAGCCGCTGCGCCCGCACAGCAGTACACACTGTCCATCCGGAATGGTAAGGTCAATATTCTTCAAACTGCCTTCCGAACTGCCCAGATAGGCAAAGGGTACATTCCGAAATTCAATCGTTGTGCTGTCACCTTCCATATAAACTAGGATATGAGAAGTGCTGCAAACAGAAAAAGCGCCAGCCAATCCACAACACGCATTTGAATGTTGACAAGGCAGGTGCGGAGATTTAGATCCTCAATACCGCGTGTGACGAAAGCAATGGAGAGTTCATCTGTGGCCTTACTGGTAGCGATCAAAAGTGGCATATAGATGTAATTTACCGTCATGCCAGTGTGGATCTATTGAGTTGCCTTTTATTTGCTGGATAGTAGTTATACTGTCTAACAAATAAAGGGCAGTTTGTTTTGGCTCGCTAGTTTTATTGGCATACGGTTGGCCTACCGCAGCATGCATAAAACCTGTCCCTGTACCATATGATGCACCAAAGGACAAGGAGGGACCAATGATGTGGGATGTCCAAAAGCTTTTGGGGCAGTTACCGCAGCCGGTTGTCACAATTCTGCGGCAGGCCACGCCAACGCTGCTGGAACAAATGACAGAGATCCGCCTGCGGTCGGGTCAGCCTCTGGTGGTTACAGTCGGGGAGCGGACACTATTCCTTTCTAAATCCGGCACAGTTGTACCGGCAGAGCAGGGCTTTATAATACCGCAAGAGCTGGTGCAGGAGACAATGCTTTCTCTTTGCGGGCATTCACTGCATGGGATAGAAAAAACGCTGGAACAGGGCTTTTTTACGGCGCAGGGCGGATTTCGTATCGGGGCGTGCATGCAGCCCTATGCCGCGCGGCAGGGACGGGCGCTGTCGCTTTGCATTCGATTGCCAAGGGAAGTTATTGGGGCGGCATCTGATATTTATTCTATTTGGCAGTGTTCACAAGGGTTAATTTTAGCTGGGCCGCCAGCCAGCGGAAAAACCACCATTTTGCGGGATCTGTGCCGGTTGATTTCCTTCGGAGAAGGAAGAACACCCACTCGAACCGTCCTGCTGGATGAACGCAATGAGCTGAGCGGCTGGGATGGTGAAAAATGTGCATTCCAGTTGGGCCCAAGTACAGATATCCTCAGTGGTTTGCCCAAGGCGGAAGCCATTAGGCGAGCCACCCGCACCCTTTCGCCGCAGGTCATTCTCTGTGATGAGATTGCGGATGAACACGAAGCAACAGCTATACAGTATGCTTTTTTCTGCGGGGTCCGTTTTGTGGTCACGGTACATTGTGGTGTGGGGCAGGAGCCATTTTACAACGCTATGCTGCGTAGATTAATGCAAACCGGAGCATTCAGTCATCTTTATCTGCTGGGGCTGCCGGTAGGAGAAGCAAGTGGAACGGTGGTGACAAGGGATGAGTACGATCGCAAAGCTGCTGGGCTCGGTGCTGGTTTTGGGCGGATGTACGATGATGGGATTTACTCTGGCGGGGCGGCTGCGTACCCGACGGCAGTTGGCAGCTCTGCTGGGACGCTACTGGGGGGATTTTCTGCGGCAGATGGAATTAACATCCCAGCCGCCTGCGCAGATTGCCGCGGTGTTGGCGGAGCGCAGCGTTTATCGGGAATGGACCTTTGCGCAGCAGTTGGCGTCCCAACCGGAGGAAGACTTTGGAATGGCATTGATCGATATAATGCAAAACACGGCGTTGCCGGAAGCATTTCAAAAGGCAATGATGCCATTGACGGAGGTGCTGGGGAGTACGACGATGGAAGTCGAGAAACAGGCACTGATAGGGGCGCTGATGGCTCTGCGGCAGGAGGAAAAATACTGGACAGAGCAGGAGAACCGACAGGGGACGCTTTTCCGACGGCTGGGAATGCTGGGTGGATTGGCGTTGGTGGTTCTGCTCATCTGATGGAGGAAACAGCATGGAAGTGGATCTCATCTTCAGAATAGCGGCGATTGGTATTATCGTATCGGTGCTGTATCAGGTGCTGCTGCGCTCCGGCCGGGAGGAGCAGGCGATGCTTACCTCCCTGGCTGGGCTTATTGTGGTGCTTACCATGCTTATCTATGAGATCAGCGGTCTTTTTGATACCGTCAAGGAAGTATTTGGGCTGGTGGTACTATGGAAATTACCGCTTTGATCGTTCTGTGTATTATCACAGCACTGCTGGCGCTTTCGCTGCGGGGGCAGCGGCCGGAGTTTGCTATGCTGCTTTCCCTAGGCTGTGGACTGTTTGTACTGCTATACCTGCTGGGGCAAATGAAGGACATCTTTTCCGGCTTGGAGGATATTCTATCCGGACTTTCCGGACAAAGTGAATTGACCGCCATCATCTTAAAGGCATTAGGGGTTTGTATTGTGGCGGAATTGGGCAGCCAGTGCTGCCGAGATGCCGGAGAAACAGCGATTGCTGCCAAGGTGGAGCTGGCCGCCAAAGCAACATTAGTGATGATGAGCATGCCAGTATTTGCTTCGCTGCTGGAAATGGCCGGGGAGCTGCTGCGCCTATGAAACATATAGTTAGGCTTCTGCTTGCGCTGATTCTCTGCGGGTGCGTGGTACTTTTTCCGGTGCGGGCGCAGACTATCGATCCCGCCGCCGAGGTGGAGCAATATTTTGCAGGAGAGGACATGACCGCTGTAAAGGAGGCCATTCCTCCTGGTGCTGCCGAGCTGATAGATAAAGAGGGGATCACTTCCTTTTCACGGCTTATTGCCATGCCGGTGGAGCAAGTGTGGAAGATTTTGACTGACGCATTTAAGGAACATCTGGGCGCTCCGCTGCGAGTATTGCTTTCGCTGGTCGGCGCAGTGCTGCTGTGCAGCCTTGTCAAGGGGATTGGCAGCTCGCTGGGTAGCGGTGTGCACCAGGTGTTTTCCATCATTATGACGGTCTTTGTCATTTCGCTTCTCATTCGTCCGGTCATCGAGTGTATTTTGTCACTCCATACTGTCTTTGCGGATTTCTCCCTGTTTCTCACAGTGTATATCCCGGTTTTTGCCGGAATCATGACCACAGCAGGCCAACCCATGACAGGTGCGCTCTACAATGTGCTGCTGTTTGGTGCGTGCCAGGGGATCAGTTCTCTGCTGCAGGCGGCATTTGTGCCTGTTATCAGCTGCTATCTTTCTTTGGCTATTGTTACTGAAGTGGTTCCGCAGATGGGACTGGCCGGGATTGTTTCGGGCTTCAAAAAGTTGATTACATGGGCATTGGGTCTTACCATGACGCTGTTTGTGGGGCTGTTGTCTCTGCAATCCGCCATAGCGGGTGGCGGTGACAATGTGGCGGTCAAGACTACAAAGTTTATGATCAGCAGTCTGATCCCTGGAGTGGGCGGCAGTCTTTCGGAGCTTTTTATGGCGACACAGGGGTGTGTTCAGCTTGTTAAAAGTACCGTTGGCGCGGCCGGGATAGTGATTGCTGTGCTGACTTTTTTGCCGGTATTATTGCAGGTGACACTGTGGCAGCTGGTTACGGCAGCGGGTGGCATTGTGGGGGAAATGCTGGGTGCTGGAGAACTTTCTCGTTTGCTTAAATCGGTTGGTTCGGCACTTTCGGTCATGCTGGCTATTACCCTGTACTATGCCATGCTGTTTATTGTTTCCACTTCTCTTATGATACTGGCCTTCAAGGGAGGTTAAGCTATGCAGGCAATCCAAAACTGGTGCTATACCATATTTGCGGGGGTACTTTTTTCCGGCATTGTACTGCTGCTTACCCCAAGTGAGCGATTTCGGCCATTGATGCAGCTTTTGCTAGGGGCTTTTTTGCTGGTTTGTATTTTTACTTGGTGCAGCCGGGCTAATATCCAATTGGAGATGAATATGGAAGAAGCGGAGCGGTATAGGCAGGAGATCGCCGGCCGAACAGAGGACTACTTTATAGAACGGATCAAATATCTCTCACAGGAGGAACTGGAGAAAACGGCAGAGGAATATCTGTCCGACTATGGCATAAAGCCGGGGGAATACCAAATATACATGGAAACAGAGGAGCACTCGGATAGCGCAGAAGGGGTCTATTTACTGCTACGGCTGCCCGCACGCGTGATGGATCAATCTTTGACCATTAGCCGAGCACTGGGCTACCAACTGGGAGTGGATGTGAGGATAGAAACCTATGGAAAAGATGCGGGATAAAAATGGGAAGCCTGAGAAAAAGTCCTCCAGGACCACGCTGATTATGGCCGCGGGACTGCTGGGGATCCTGCTTATTGGGATAGCGCCGATGCTGAAAACGGATGGTGCTAAAAAACAATTTCAGCAAGAGACAGTTCCCTCGGCAGAAGAATATGCCGCCGCGCTGGAAAGCCGCCTGGAGGGAATCCTGGGACGCATTGACGGGGTAGGGGAGGTCGAGGTGATGATCACCCTGAAAAGTGGCTACACCTACACCTATGCTGTTACCGAAAAGGTGAACAGCGATGTAAGCGAAGAATATAAAAGTGATGATCAGCGAAAATCCCAACAGAAAAACACCACCGAGCAAAGCTATGTTATGGTGGAGGACGGCGGCAGCCCCCTGGTCACGGCGCTCAATGAACCAGAGATCAAAGGCGTAGTGGTGGTGTGCGCCGGAGGAGGAGCCCCCAAGGTGGTGGCACAGGTTACCGCGGCGGTAAAAACCGCGCTGGATATTTCCTCTGCCAAGATTACCGTTTCCAAGATCAGCTCCGGCGCCGCCGGTCACTGATAGATTAAATCACAGAGCCTACAAAAAGGAGTGCATAGCAAGATGAAACTTTCCATCAAAAAGGGCCATATTGTACTGGGGGCATTGGTGCTGGCGCTGGGGGCGGCGGTGTACCTCAACTGGGATTACATGAAACAGACCGACTATGTGGCGGCTGGAAATACCAATCAAACCACCAATGAAAATGAAGGAACGGCCAATTACGGGGATGCTTATTTTGTATCGGCACGGCTTTCCCGTACACAGTCCCGCGATGAAGCAATGGATGCCCTCAAGTATATGCTGGAGGATTCTGCTATGGAGGAGGGGGCAGCTGCTGTGTTAGCACAGCAGGCGCAGTCACTGGCCAAGACCATCGAGACCGAGGGCAAGATCGAGAACATTATTAAGGCCAAGGGTTTTACGGAATGCATGGTTTACCTGGATGAAGATAAGGTAGATGTCATTGTGCAGAGCACTGGACTTACCGATAGCGAGGCCGCGCAGATTATGGATGCTGTAATGAGCGAGGTGGAGGTAGAGGAAAGCAATGTTTCCATCATTGAAATAAAGTAGTTGCCACCGGGCAAAAATATTGCTATAATATAAAGGTATTAGTCCTAACATAGGAGGTGCAACACTTATGGAATATGAAAACACTGCCGGCAGTCTGAAGATCTCCTCCGAGGTCGTGGCTTCGATAGCAGAATATGCAGTAAAAGAAGTAGAGGGTGTGGCGTGCCTTGCCCCCATCGTTTCCAATATTGGCGGCTGGCTGCTGGAAAAGCAGACCATTAAGCCTATTTCGATTCAGATGAACGAAGGCAAGGCAACCATTGACATCCGTCTTTTGGTGGAGCCCAATGCCAAGATCCCCGTCCTCAGCCGAAAGCTGCAGGAGGCGGTGAAAGATGCCGTTCAGAGCATGACCGGTATCGAAGTAGCTACTGTGAACCTTTACATTGCCGGTGTTTCGGTACCCCGTACCGCCAATACCGCTGAATAAGAGCTCGATTCGACAGCCCTCTTAATAGCGTATATATTAAGAGGGCTGTCTTACTGAATGGAGGACGACAAAATATGACCAGACGCGAAGCCCGTGAGCAGGCGCTTTCCATGATCTTCGAAATGAACTTCAACGATAACTCGGTGGATGAAATGGTGGATAACGCCCTTATCTTCCGGGATGAATCGGTGGATGAATACGCGGTCCAAATTGCCCAGCAGGTGCGCTTGCACTGGGAGGACAACCTTTCCGCTGTGGAGCAGTACAGCAAAAAGTGGAAAGCAAACCGTCTGCCCAAGGTTTCGCTGGCCATTCTTATGCTGGCCATCACTGAGATTGCTTATGTCAAGGATGCCCCGGTCGGCGCTGTTATCAATGAGGCGGTGGAACTGGCCAAAAAGTATGCTGGCCCGGAGGATGCTTCCTACATCAATGGCGTGTTGGGCGGTTATGTTCGTGGAACGATGGGCGAAGCAGCCCTCCCTAAGGAAGCCGAAGAATGATAGTGGGGAGTGCTGCGGCCGGTGGGTGGCAGGCTCCCTTTTTGCAATAAACCCCAATAATGCATGGAAGGAGGTGCCATCATGCCGGCGCAAATCATCAAGGTCTCGCAGCTTAATCGCTATGTGAGGGCTCAGTTGGAGGAGAATACACTTTTGGGTGATCTCCTTGTCAAGGGAGAGCTCACCAGCGTCAGCTGGCGCAGCAGCTCAGGGCACTTCTATTTTACCATTAGTGAAGGCGGCGCCTCCCTGCATTGTGTGATGTTTGCACGCTATGCCGAAAGACTTCCTTCCTTTCCGGAGGAGGGCAGTACCGTTATTGTACGGGGGGCAGTTACCCTGTATGAACGGGACGGGCAATATCAACTTTCTGCTTATGATATCCAAAACATGGGACAGGGAAGCGGCAGCGCTGACTATACCGCTCTTCGGAAAAAGCTGCTGGCTGAGGGACTCCTTTCTCCAGAGCGCAAACGCAAAGCACCTCTCTTTCCGCGGGCCATTGGAGTTATTACCTCTGCAGAAGGCGCCGCTGTGCAGGATATCATCACCGGGATGCAACGACATAATGATCTGATTCCGCTTATACTTTATCCTGCCACGGTGCAAGGCAGTGCAGCAGTAGAGCAGATTCTCTATGCCCTGCACTGTGTCATAGCCGAAAATCGCTGCGATATCCTTATCATTGCTAGGGGCGGTGGCGCTTCCGAAACGCTTGCAGTCTTTAATGATGAACGCCTACTGCGGGCAGTAGCGGTCTGCCCAGTGCCAGTTATTTCGGCGGTCGGACATGATGTGGATATTACTCTGCTTGATGAAGTTGCTGATATCCGGGCTGCGACCCCAACGGCTGCTTGCCAGTATTGCTGTGTATCCAAAGAGGAACTTTTGGCGGAGCTGAATACTGCTAGGAGCGAATTGCAGCAGGCGATTAGCAGTCGCGTGACTATGGCACTGCAGCACACGGCTTCGCTCCAGCGAGTATTACGGGCTCGTTCCCCTATGGTGTTGTGGAGCAAAAATCGCCAGCGCCTGGCCTATCTTACTCAGTTGCTTCAGGGCAATATGCAGTACGCCCTGTGGCGGATGACCCAGCGGGTTGCTCACCAACGAGGCCAGTTGGAACTTTTAGATCCCGCCCTGCCGGTGGAACGGGGCTATACCATTACTTATATGGTGCGGGAAACGGACAAGATACCGATTTATACCTGTGGGAAACTCCGCCCTGGGGATCCCCTATTGACCCGCTTGAAGGATGGAGAAGTTTTCTCCACAGTAACAGCCATTAATATCCGAAAGGAGTAGCTATGGCACAAAAAACACTGGAAAATGAGCTCAAGGAGCTTGAAAATATTGTTGCCCGCCTTTCATCGGAAGAACTTCCGTTGGAGGAAGCGATTGCCCTTTACACCAAGGGCTTGGAGTTGAGCCGCAGCTGCGATGCGTTGCTGGCCGCTGCCCGCCAGACAGTAGAAATGGGAAAAATGCAGCTGGAGGACGAAATCAATGACCTGGAATGAGCGTTATCCTACCTATTGCAGCATGATAGAAACCACCCTGCCGCAATATTTACCCTCGGTGGAGTTGCCGCAGGGTAAGGTGAGCGAAGCAATGGCATACAGCCTTTTGGGTGGTGGCAAGCGCGTTCGCGGTTGTCTTACCCTGGCGATGTGTGAGCTGTGCGGTGGCGATGTGGAAGCTGCTCTGCCACTGGCCTGTGCCGTAGAGATGATTCATGCCTATTCGCTCATCCACGATGACTTGCCCTGCATGGATAATGATGATTTGCGCCGCGGCAAGTCCTCCTGCCATGTTCAGTTTGGGGAAGGCATCGCTCTTTTGGCCGGGGATGCCCTGTTGACCCACGCTTTTTCGGCAGTGTCCTCCGCCTATTTCAGCGGCAGCCTTCCGGCGGAAACTGTTCTGCGCTGTGTTAACCAGTTGGCATGTGCGGCTGGGGTAGAGGGTATGATCGGCGGCCAGGTGATAGATACCATGCCGGAGGAAGTGCCCATGACCCCAGAGGAGCTGGAAGCCATGCACGGCATGAAAACCGGAGCGCTTATTCGAGCTTCGGCAGTGCTGGGGTGCCTTGCCGCCTGTGCCCCGCGGGATGTCATCCTTCAGGCGGATCTATATGCAGCCAAAATTGGCCTCGCGTTCCAGATTGTCGATGATATATTGGATGTGACCGAAACCAGTGAGGAATTGGGCAAATCCGCCAGCGATGCTGAAAATCACAAGACCACATATATCACCCTGTATGGCGTGGAAAAGGCCCGTGAAATGGTGCGTCGATTGGTGTTGGAGGCTGACCTAGCTGTAAAGGGCACCATGCTGGATGATGAAATGCTGTATGAGCTGGCTGATACCCTGGCTAAGCGCAATCACTAAAGAATAGGGGAGAACCAGAACTATGACAGAAAAGACAAGACTGGATGCTGCCTTGGTGGAACGCGGCCTTTGCACTGGCCGCGACCGTGCAAAAGGTATCATTATGGCGGGCCAGGTATATGTCAATAACCAAAAGGCGGATAAGCCCGGCATGACCATTTCCCCGGAGGATCAAATTGAAGTCCGGGGCGACCAGCTGGCCTATGCCAGCCGAGGCGGCTTAAAGCTGGAAAAGGCCATGAAGGAATTTGGCTTGCGGTTGGATGGCTGTATTTGTGCCGACATTGGCGCTTCCACCGGCGGCTTTACCGATTGCATGCTGCAAAACGGCGCCGTCAAGGTCTATGCTATCGATGTCGGCTACGGACAGCTCGCATGGAAACTCCGCTGTGATGAACGAGTTATCAATTTGGAACGCACCAATATCCGCCATGTTACCGAAAAAGAGGTACCGGAGCTGCTGGATTTTGCTTCGGTTGATGTTTCCTTTATTTCGCTCAAGCTGGTGCTGCCGGTCCTGTATCGGTTGCTGAAAGAGGGCGGCGAAGCTGTTTGTCTCATCAAGCCCCAATTTGAAGCCGGCCGGGAACTGGTTGGGAAAAAGGGCGTGGTACGGGAAGAGAGCACTCATGTGATGGTGGTGGAAAATGCTCTTTCCTTTGCAAAGGATAATGGCTTTACACCTATCCATCTCACCTTTTCTCCGGTCAAGGGCCCGGAGGGCAATATCGAATACCTTATGCATCTCAAAAAAGGTGAGTATGAGAGCGCCTTGCCCATACCGGCGGAAATCGTCCGCCTTTCTCACCAAACACTCAGCGAATAACATACCGGAAAGGAGGACTGCCGGTTGGATTTCTTTCTCATTGCTAATTTTTCCAGGGAAAATGTCCCGACTGTCACCTGGGATGTTTGCCGGGAATTGGCTGCGCGTGGCTGCGGTGTTTTTGCGGTTCCTGTGCCGGGGGCGTTCTATCCGCCCAATGTGCAGGTGATCAATATGGAATCAACTTGCGCTCACACTGGCATGATCCTCTGTATCGGTGGGGATGGCACCATTATCGATGGGGCGCATTGCTCGGCGGCGTATGGGCTGCCGGTGCTGGGCATCAACGCCGGCAGATTGGGTTTTTTGGCTCAGGTGGAACCGGAGGGTGCTGCCCATGCGTTTGACCGCATCTTAGCCGGGGAATACACAACTGAAGAACGCTTTGGTATCTCACTTACGCGTCAGGGAGAATCTGGTGAAGAACTTATGGTGTCCTTTGCCCTCAATGACATCGTGTTCACCAAGCCAGTCATGACGAATATTATTGATCTTACCATCGACTGCGATGGCCGCCGCATGAATTCTTATTTGGCAGATGGATTGATTCTATCCACTCCAACCGGTTCTACCGCTTATTCGCTTTCGGCTGGAGGCCCGGTCATTGATCCCGGTCTTTCCACAATCTCTATTGTTCCCATTTGCCCGCACAGTGTTTCTGTTCGTCCCATTGTGGTTTCGGCAGGGCGCAGCGTCACCATTTGCAGCCATCAGTCTATGTGCGCTGTGGTGGATGGCCGAGAACGCATTGAATTGCTGCCGCAAACGGCTGTAACGGTGCGTAAAAGTGATAAGGCTGCGCGTTTTGTTTCTTTTGGGGAACACGAATTCTTCGAGATCCTGTCCCACAAATTGCTGCAAAGGGGTTAATACAATATGAAAGCAACACGCCATGCCAAAATTCTGGAACTGATTCAGAATCACACTGTTACCACGCAGGAGGAACTGCAATCTCTTTTGGAGGCAAACGGCTTTTATGCTACCCAAGCTACCATTTCCCGCGATATCCGCGACCTTCGCCTGGTCAAGGTGCTTTCGCCCAGCGGCATTTACTACTATACGCAAAGCAATACCGCACCGGCTGATACCCTGCAGCTTTCCGGTGATTCGGTCTTTATGCGCAGCATCCGTTCAGTGGATTGTGCCGGTAATATCGTTGTCATCAAGACACATTCCGCGATGGCTTCCGCTGTGTGCGAGGCAGTGGATAACAGCAATCGTCCGGAGATCCTTGGCACCATCGCAGGGGAGAACACTATCTTTGTTCTGCTTAAGACTGAGCATTTTGCCGATGAATTCTGCACCCATCTGCGGGAACTTATGAAAAAGAATCTTACCCGCTAAAAAACTGTCACAATGCCACTAGAGAAAGGAGCTCCCCATGCTTTCTCAGCTTTACATCGAAAACATTGCCGTCATCCGTCAGGCCACCATTGATTTTCAGCAGGGCTTCCATGTCTTCACGGGCGAGACCGGTGCCGGTAAGACCATCCTCATCAGTGCTATCAATGCCGTGCTGGGCGGACGGACCTTCAAGGAGATCATCCGCACCGGGGAGACCCGGGCCACTGTTTCCGCACTGTTTACCGAAATTTCGGAAGAACTCTGCAAAAAGATTGAAGTACTTGGCTATCCATTGGAGGATAACCAGCTTTTAGTTCAGCGGGAGATCGACCTTTCCGGTAAGGGGCAGTGCCGTTTGGATGGCCGCCCGGCTACTGCCGCAATGCTGCGGGAAGTTTGCTCACTGCTCATTGATATCCATGGTCAGCATGATAATCAGGAGCTGCTCAGTGCCGAAAAGCACCTCGGCTTTTTGGATAGCTTCGGGGAATATCCGCAGGAGCTTGCGGCATATACCGCCGCCTATGGTAAAATGTGTGACTGCGCCGCCCGTCTGGACAAACTGCAGATGGATGAAAGCTATAAGCTGCAGCGCATGGATATTCTTCAGTTTCAAATTAAGGAGATCGGCGATGCCAAGCTGTCCGATGGGGAAGAGGAACGACTGGTTGAGCAGCAGAAGCGCATCCGCAATGCCGAGCGCATTACTGAATCGCTGGGGGCGGTTTACACCTTGCTTAATGGCAATGGAGAAGAAATGCGCGGTGTTTTGGAAGCATTGGAGGAGGTCTCTACCGAACTTGACACCGCGGCTAAGTACCTTACGGAGTTTGGGGGATACAGTGAAAAGCTCAGCGATGCCTACTATATGTTGGAGGAGCTGGGCAGCCGTGCCCGCGATACGCTGGAGGACGCTGATTTTGACCCACGCCAGCTGGATGCCATCGAATCTCGCTTGGATACTATCTATAAGCTTAAGAAGAAATATGGCAATTCTATTGCGGAGATTTTGGAATACTTCGAGAGGATCAGTGAAGAATATCAATCGCTGGAGCTTAGTGATGAATTGACTGCCCATCTGCAGCGAGAGCTGGATGAAGCCAACTTGGTGCTGCACACTGTGGCAGAGGCCTTGACGGCTTGCCGTCTTGCTGCTGCTGCGGAGTTTTCCGAGCGAGTGGAACAGGAGCTGGCCTATCTCGATATGGCCGGTGTTCGATTTTCCATTACCCGCCGGGAAAAGCCCTATGGCCCCACTGGCGCTGATGAAATGGAATTCATGATCTGTACCAATACCGGTGAGGAAGCAAAGCCTTTGGCCAAGATCGCCTCCGGCGGCGAGTTGGCGCGTATTATGCTGGCCATCAAGAATGTACTGGCCGAAAAAGATGGCATTGGTACCATCATTTTTGATGAAGTGGATACCGGTGTTTCCGGTCGCGCTGCGCAAAAGATCGGTAAAAAGCTCGCCGAAGTCGCACGCCACCGTCAGGTCATCTGCGTTACGCATCTGGCGCCAGTCGCGGCCTGTGCCGCCCACCACTACCGCATCTACAAGACGGTGGAAGATGGCCGCACCTTTACCCGTGTGGAGGAGCTGACCCGCCCGCAGCGGGTGCAGGAATTGGCCCGTATTATGGTGGGAGAGAATATCACCGATAGTGCCCTGAAGAGCGCTGAGGAGATGTTGGAGTCATAATTCTATCTTGCTTATGTGATGCCGCCCTTGCCCGGGGCGGCTCGCTTTTTGCCGAAATAGGAAATAACATATCGATCCAGTTACAAAGGCTCCATAAAATCAATGGACAATTCCAAATGTATTGCGCAAAATGTTCGATGTCCTGCGTCAAATGCGGGATGTTACATTGAAAAATGCAGGGAGTTGTGGTATAGTATTTCTATTAATTTATAAAAATTCACCCCAAAGGAGGGAACCGATACGATTCGATTCTTCTTTACGGCGCTGCTGTGCCGTGTATTAAGCGCTGTTGGCTCATTGCTGGGAGGCGGTACCGATCTTCCCGGGCGTATTGCTCTGCGTCTGCATCCCCATGTCATGAAAAAACTGCGCTTTTCCGGCCGAGTTATTTGTGTTACCGGCTCCAATGGAAAAACTACCACATCCAATCTCATTGCCCATGTGCTGCGCAAAAACGGCTTTACCGTTATCAATAACGCGAAGGGCTCGAATCTGACCGCCGGCGTAGCTACCACTCTGCTTTCCGCTTGTACACTGGGCGGTGTTGTTCGTGCCGACTATGTAGTGCTGGAGGTAGATGAGTGCTGGTCCCGCTTTATCTTCGCGGAGATTCCCGTGGATTATTACCTTGTGCTTAACCTCCTGCGGGATCAGGTGGTGCGTAACGGCAACCCGGATCTGGTATTTGAAAAGATTGCTGAAGCGATTGCCAAGCACCCAGATATGACTTTGATCCTCAATGCCAATGAGCCAATCAGTCAGAATCTTGCCGGGAACTATCATACCGTATATTTTGCTATGGATCGCACCGAGCGCTCCACCGATCACTGTGTCAGCGGCACCAATGATTGCAAGATCTGTCCGCATTGTTTCCATCCGATGAATTATGAGTTTTACCATTACAATCATTTGGGTAAATTCCATTGCTCTCACTGCGATTACGGTTCCCATCAGCCGGATTTCTTTGGCACCGATGCCGACTTTGCAGGCAAGTGCATCACCATCAATGGTACGCCTGTTCATGTCACTTACAATACCACCTTCAATTTCTTTAATACCGTGGCAGCCGCTGCTGTTTGTTGCACTGCCTCCGGTATCAGCGTGGAACAGTTTGCGGCAGGCTGCGCCGATTTCCATGTGGCGAAGGAGCGGCTGGATGACTTCAAGTTTGACGGTCGCCGCACCGTACTGATGATGACCAAGCAAAACGCCGCATCTCTCGATCAATCCATCAGTTATGTGCTGGAGCAGCCGGGAGAGAAGAGCATTGCCTTGTATATCAATAATGTCATTTATATGGAATATAAGGATGTATCCTGGCTATATGATGTAGCATTTGAGCGCTTAATGGGTAAGGTGGAGAAAATCCTATGCACCGGCAACCGTGCGCTGGATGCTGCTGTATGTCTTAAAACAGCAGGATTTGATGATAACACCCTGTTGATGGAGACCGATATGGCCAAAACAAAGGAAGCCTTCCGCAAGACCAAGGGCGACATCTATATTCTTGCCGCATCCGCCTTTGGCAACGAAGGTAAAATACTGGAGGAGCTGAAAAAATGAAACACATCAGAATACTCCATCTTTACAGCAATGCACTTGATCTTTACGGTGACTACAAAAACCTGACGGTACTGCAGCGCCGCATTGCCGAAACCGGCAACACCTCTGATATCACTGAGATAAATTTGGATGAAGTTATCGACCCCACAGGCTATGACTTCGTTTATATTGGTCACGGTAAGGCTCGTAACCTTGCTGCCGTAGCACCGCACTTCGTGCAGTACGGCGACACGATCCGCACGGCCATTGAGGGTGGGCAGGTATGGTTTGTTACCGGCAATGCCAGAGAACTGTTTGGTCAAAGATTTACCACTCCTACGGGGGAGACGATGCCTGGTATTGGTCTCTTTGATTACACTGGTGTAGAGACCGACAAGGTCTTTGTAAGCGATATGCTGGCGCAGCCTGCCTATGATGAAAACGCAAGGGTTTATGGCTTTATCAACCGCACTGCCTACCTGGTAGGGGAGAACCGCTACCCACTGTTTACAGTGCTTTCCGGCTGTGGCGATGGCGAAACACCCGATGGGAAAGAGGGAACTCTATACCGCAATTTCTTTGCCACATGGGCCATGGGTCCTATGTTGGCCCGCAATCCTTCCATGCTGCGGGAGCTATTGCACCGCCTGCTGGGAGAGGATTACCGTGAGTGCGATATGAGGCTGGAGGAAAAAGCGTTGGCGCTGGTTACGGCCGAATTTGATAAGAAATAAAGGAGGACACAGCATGAACGATAATCGGAGCGGTGGGGAAGGCCTGCAAAGAAAGCTCTCTCCACTGAATGTATGGGCACTAGCCCTAGGCAGCATTATCGGGTGGGGTGCGTTTGTTATGCCCGCCAATACCTTTTTACCCAATGCCGGGCCGCTGGGTACTCTTATTGCTATGGCTGCGGGCGCCATCATTATGGTCGTTATTGCCCTCAATTACAGCTATATGATCAACCATTTCCCGGTAGCGGGTGGCGAATTCACCTTTACCAATGCCTCGTTTGGGCCCACCTGCGGTTTTTTATGCGCGTGGTTCCTGGGCCTCTCCTATCTTGCCATCGTGCCCTTGAATGCTACTGCTTTGGCGCTCATCGGCCGTAATCTCTTCCCAAATCTGACCCAGTGGGGCTATCTCTATTCGGTGGAAGGTTACAGCATTTACGCTGGTGAAATTCTGCTGGCCATCATTGCGCTGGTGCTTTTTGCGGTATTCAGCATCCGGGGTGTCAGCGTGGCTGGCAAGTTCCAGACTGTCCTGGCGCTTTCTCTGGTTGGCTGTGTGTTCCTGCTGGCGATTGCTGCGCTGTTCAGCCCGCATGCTTCCGCTTCCCATTTGGCGCCCGCATTTACCACAGATGCCACCGGTAAGTCTTCGTTGGGCGGTATCCTTGCTGTGGTAGCGGTCGCGCCTTGGGCATTTGTCGGGTTCGATTCCATTCCTCAGGCTTCGGAGGAGTTCAATTTCTCCCATAAAAAGAGCCTTGTTATTATGGTTCTTTCCATCCTGTTCGGCGGCGCTCTGTATGTCATTCTCAATACCATCACGGCCGCAGTCCTGCCCGAAGGCTATACCAGTTGGGTGCCTTATATTGCCGATTGCGCCAAAGATACCCTACCCGAAAGCCTTGCCGGCTTTACGGCGCTCCCCACCTTTAATGCGGCCCGTCTGATCCTCGGCAAGCCCGGTCTGGTTATTTTGGGCATTGCGCTGTTCTGCGCTGTACTTTCCGGCATCATTGGCTTTTATATGGCTACCAGCCGTCTTTTGTACTCCATGTCCAAGGACCATGTCCTCCCGGGCTGGTTTGGCCGCCTGCACCCCCGCTATAAAACCCCGATGAATGCCATCCTGTTCATCATGATCATTTCACTGTGCTGCCCATGGTTTGGCCGCACTGTGCTCAATTGGGTGGTAGATATGTCCTCCATCGGTGCCGCTATTGGATATGGTTTTACCTCGGCCGCCACTTTGGTACAGGTTCGCCGCAATAAGGATACCTCCGCATGGATGACCATAAATTCCATTTTGGGCGTCATTTTTTCGCTGTGCTTCATAGCACTGCTTATCGTCCCCAATCCTTGGGCATACCTGGGGCCGCAGTCCCGTATCGCGTTGGTTATTTGGACTGTCATGGGTGCTGCATTCTTCCTCTACACCCGGCGGAAGAAGGCAGCGGAGAAGGCCATCGACGCTTGACATTGGCGGTAAGTTTGTTATAATAGATAAAAAATGAAACGCGAAGAAGGAAACCGAGTACCTCTTTTTTAGCCTTTTCAGAGAGCCGGCGGTTGGTGCAAGTCGGTAAGGAGGAAAGCAGGGAAATACATTCCGGAGCGGTGGCCTGAACAGACGACAGTAGGGCACGACGGGGTGCGACCGTTACATCGCAGAGGTCTTTCCATAGGACCTATCAAGGGGCTTCCGGTAACGGCAGCCCGAACCAGAGGTGGTACCACGAAGTCCATTCGTCCTCTGTCCGTATTGTAACGGACAGAGGATTTTTATTTTATTAGGGAAAAAGAAAAAAGGAGATAAACTATGCAGATTTATGAAGAGCTGGTTGCCCGCGGACTTATTGCGCAGGTTACCAATGAAGAAGAAATCAAAAAAATGATCAATGAGGGCAAGGCAACTTTCTATATTGGCTTTGACTGCACAGCCGATAGCCTGACGGCCGGTCACTTTATGGCCCTGACGCTGATGAAGCGCCTGCAGATGGCAGGGAACCGCCCCATTGCCCTCATTGGCGGCGGCACCACTATGATCGGTGATCCCTCTGGTCGCACCGATATGCGCAAGATGCTCACCGCGGAGGACATCAACCACAATGCCGAATGCTTTAAGCGTCAGATGGAGCGCTTTATCGAATTTGGCCCGGATAAGGCCATCATGCTCAATAACGCTGATTGGCTTCTCAAGCTCAACTATGTGGAGCTGCTGCGTGAGGTAGGCGCCTGCTTCAGTGTCAATAATATGCTGCGCGCTAAGTGCTACGAGCAGCGCATGGAAAAGGGCCTTTCCTTCCTTGAGTTCAACTACATGATTATGCAGTCTTATGATTTCTACTACATGTTCCAGCATAATGGCTGCAATATGCAGTTTGGCGGCGATGACCAGTGGAGCAACATGTTGGGCGGCACCGAGCTGATCCGCCGCAAGCTGGGCAAGGACGCCCATGCAATGACCATCACTTTGCTTACCGATTCTCAGGGCCACAAGATGGGAAAAACTGCCGGCAACGCCGTTTGGCTTGATCCCAATAAGACCAGCCCCTTCGATTTCTACCAGTATTGGCGCAATGTTGGCGACAGCGATGTGCTCAAGTGCATTCGCATGCTTACTTTCCTGCCGCTGGAGCAGATTGACGAAATGGATAAGTGGGAGGGCAGCGAGCTGAACCGTGCCAAGGAGATCCTGGCCTACGAGTTGACCAAGATGGTACACGGTGAGGAAGAGGCGGAAAAAGCGCAGGCCGCAGCCAGACAGCTCTTTAGCGGCGCGGGTGATAGCGCCAACATGCCTACCACCTCCCTTACCGCTGCTGACATCACCGATGGAGCCATTACGCTGGCGGATCTGATGGTCAAGGTGGGGCTTGCCCCCTCCAAGGGCGAGGTCAGACGGCTGGTACAGCAGGGCGGTGTCGCTGTCAATGATGTAAAGGTAGATAACTTTGCAGAAAGCTACGATGAAGCGGCGCTCCGTGCCGGCCTTATCATCAAGAAGGGCAAAAAGGTCTTCCATAAGGTCGTGCTGGAATAATGCAGAATGACACAAAATGTTTCACGTGAAACATTTGTTCTTAATTAACTGATCCACAACCAAGAAAAGCTCCCCTTCCAAATGAGTGGAAAGGGAGCTTTTTTATGAGGAGAAGCGGTAATCTGATTACTGCTTTTTGTGGGCAAAGAGCCGCTTCCACCACGGCTGCGGGGCAGGCAGGTAACCGCTCTTGATGAAATACCGAAGGTAACTTTGCAGCAGAGCTGCATCCACTGGCTGGCATGCAATGCCGCTGCCTTCGAGCAGCCGATCGGTATTGGCAGTGGAAAAGCGTGCCTGGTGAACACCGAAGCGGGCAATCATATCCTCGCCGGCGGTGCGCTGGTCAGTAAACAGGCAGGAGAGAATGCGCAGAACATTTTCCTCACTAGTGGTGGCAGTCAGGCGTTGGCACCATTCCCCATAGGGCAGCAGTTCCAGCGGATAGCCTGCTTTTTTCATCAGAGCGGTCATCTGCCGCAGCGGCATCAACCGGTGATTAAGCAGATTGAAGGCATGTCCGCAGCATTCATTCCGGAAGGAAATATGAATAAGCGCATCGGCGACATAGTCTACCGGGGTCAGGTGCAGGTTTACCTCCACATCCGGGGCGGCGCCCAGTTGTACGCAGCCTACCATGGATCGACTGATGAGATCTTCCAGCTTCCAAATGCCGGTGGCAAGGGTACCGGTGATATCACCAGGGCGATAGACCGCTGCCCGCAGGCCACGCTGCCTGGCCAATTCCACCAGCTTTTCGGCTACCCATTTGGTCTCGGAATAGCCGAGGAAGTAGCCATCGGGAGATTCTAGCGGATCATCCTCCATTACAGTGCGATCGAAATGACTGGGGTTATCGTATACGCTGTAACTGGAAACATAGTGGAAGTATTTCGGACGGCCTTCGCAGGCCAGCCGCAGACATTCAGCAGTGCCCAGTACATTGGCAGGCTTCATCTGCCGGTAGGGGAATACAAAATTTAGCACAGCGCCATTATGATAAACGGCATCGACCTCTTTGGAGAGGAACTGCCAGTTTTCTTCAGTCATGCCAAGGTGGGGCTGGGTCAGATCGCCCGGCACAGCGTGCAGATAGGCAAGATAGGAATCCTGCCAGCACTCGAACCGCTTCATATTATTGATGATGCGCTCCAGAGCCTTTTCGGGTGTGGCGGCCCGGGCATGGCAATAAATTTTGATCCCATGATCCTTACGCTGCTCGATGAGAGCCCGAATGAGATAGGCCCCTAAAAAGCCGGTAGAGCCGGTGAGGAATACGGTATGGCAATCCTGCGGTTGGCAGGTATACTCGCCTTGTGGGGCAATTTCTGCGGGCAGAATACACTCTGCATGCAGATCAGGTTGGAAATCCCGCTCCCGGCCGGAAAGCAATGCGCTGAGATAAGCAGATATGCCGGAAACAGTAGGATCGGCGGCTATGCAGCGGATATCAATATTGATGCCAAGGTCCTGTTCCAGGCCGCATACCAGCTCCATCATGCGCAGGGAATCACCGCCGAGTGTGAGGAAGCTGTCATTGGGACCGAAGGAGATGCCGGGCAGGACTTCCCGGAAAATGGCGCTGATAATGGGCTGGATCTGCTCCGGGGTAGCATTGGGCGGGAGCTCGATTTTTGGCCGGGGGGCAGCGGGTGCGCTCTGCTGGGGATTTGTGGCATTACCGCTGCTTCGGCTACTGTAAAGGAGGGGCAGTCGGCCGCTTTCGTACAGGGTATGGGTCGCCAGTGTTTTGATCTTACGGTTATCGGTGCGGGGAAGGCTGCCGGCCGGAGTAAAGGCGACATCCCAGAAGGAGAAACCGAAATTCCGGGCTGTCAGGCGGTTGACCTGGGCGGCAATGGCCGCATAATCCGCATCGGGAGTGGACTCGGCACAGAGGATGGGATGTTCGCCTTCCGGAGAAGGCAGGGAGAATACCGCGATAGCATCGGCGGGGAGCGGAACGCCTTCCTGGCGAAGCAGCAGGGTGATATCACCGGGGAAGATATTTTTGCCGCTGATAATAATCATTTCCTTGATTCGTCCGGTGAGATAGAGTTGTCCCTCATACAGAACACCCATATCACCGGTGCGGTAGAACTGGCCCGGATAACCAGGAATGATGGTTTGGAAGCGTTTCGTTTCCTCGGGATTTTGCCAATAGCCGGCACACACACTGCTGCCCTGGATGCAGATCTCGCCGATTTCACCGGGTTCACAGGGGGAACCATCCGGACGGATGGCGACCAGGACCATATTGCCCGCAGGTCGCCCAACGCTGACAATGTCCTTTTCTCCAGTGGGGGAGGGAACGAAGCGGCCTTCCCGATAGGATTCCAGATCGATATGCTGACAGCGGAAATCCCGGCTGGCCAATGTACCAACACAAACACACTCCGAAAGTCCGTAACCGGGTGCAAAGCAATCCGTTGAGATATGGAACAATTCACAGAACTTGTCCACAGTGGCGGCATTTACAAATTCGGAGCCATTAATGAGGTGGGTGACATGGGAAAGATCATACTTTTTGGCTTCCTCCGGAGAGATGAGTCGGGTACAAACCTCATAGGCGGAATTGGGCGCTGCGGTGATATTTACCTTGTAATCGGCGATGACCCGCAGCCAAATGGTGGGCCGGGCCAAAAACTGCAGGGTGGGGATAAAGTAAGAGATGCCGGTATCGGCAATGACTGGCAGAAAAATGGCCACGATGAGGCCGATATTGTGGTAAAAGGGTACCCAGGAGGCAAGATTGTTCTTAGTGTGCTGGAAATCGAAGATCTCCAGGCACTGACCGATGCAGCCCATGAGGTTTCCATAAGTGACCATAACGCCCTTTGGCGCACTGGTGGAGCCGGAGGTATACTGCAAATACAGCAGGTCATCGGCTTCATGCGGAGTCAATTTGCCCAGGGGTGCGGGTTTTACCTTATCGGAGTAGATGCGCTTGAGTGTCACAACATTGAGGAAGGCTTTTTTGAGCAGTGAGCCGGTCACATTGGTATCGGCCTCCTTTTCCATGCCTTCGTTGGAGATGAGAAAGCGAGGTTTACAAGATTTGAGTACCGAGACAAAACGGTCCAGCTTGCCTTCATCAATGGGAGGCGGGATAACGGTAAAGATCACCCCAGCGATCATACAGCCCCAAATGGCATAGACGGTTCCGGCATCCTGCATGGAAAGGATAATAGCGCGGTCACCGGGACGGGCGCCCTTTTGACGCAGCTCCGCGGCCATATCCATAGCATGCTGCCATGCTTCGCCAATCGTTATATAGTGGTGAACATAGGGCTCGCTTCCGCAATCCATAAAGTCATACATCGGCCGTTCAGGGTTCTGCGCGGCATCCCGCATGAATTTTTCCAAAATACCATCCATTATAGCCACCTCCATGGGAAGATTACCAATATTTATTAGTTGGCTAATCAACCAATATACTAAGGATAGTAAAACACTTTTTAGGGAGAATGTCAACAGAATCGTAGCAATTTTGCTAACATTCCGCAAATTTCCGACGAAATATGCCATGGGAAAAGAAAAAACTCCCGACAGAGGACCGCTTTGTATCGGGCAGTTCTACTATCAGGAGTGCGGGACTATTATGATGGGTTATTCTTTGGGGGTGATGGCGCCGCTGCGGTAGGCCTCCAGCAGTTCCTGCAGATCGGCTACCCGGCGGGCAATGGTCTTACCGTCGTCGATATCCCGGATGAGCTGGCGGCGTGGAAATTTTTCTACCACGCGTACCTCGGAGTGCATATCTTCATTGTTACGCATGGCCTCGCTGATATTGATGGGATGGTGCTGGGCCAGCAGCAGCTGGTGGGAGTTGCTGACCAGGGTATAGCCGCAGCCGCCGGTGACGGAATTGAGACGCTCATTCATGCCGCCATCAATATTGATGACACGGCCATTGGCCTTGACAGGAGACTCACCGGCTTTGACCGGGACATGGCCGGTGATGATCTTGCCGTGGACGGGATCGGCTCCGAATTCTTCCAGAATGCGGATGGCTGTTTCCTCCTGCTCGATCCACTTATAGTAGGGGTCTTTTTCCTCCTTGCCGGCGGTGTCATCCGCAATGAAGTACCGCTCGAAGGTAGCGATCTTATATTTGCCGCTAAGCGGGGAGTGAGTTCCGCACCATAGATACCACATCAGATCCAGACTGTTCCTGCGCAGTTCGGAATGACGGGGTGCATAGGATGCCACCCGAACAATGTGATTGTAGGCATCCAGCATGGCCCGGCCGGCATACTTTTGGCCATTGATGGTGGAGTAGTGCAGGGTACCGTCCTCATTCATAGGAATGCAGCCGTGATAGAGAAGGTAGCCGTTATTGACCTTGTAAATGGAGCCGTTATCCAGCAGGAACTTGAGATGACGCTGCATCCGTACGCTGTTGCGGAAGGAAAAGGCCAAATCGTTCATCACGGTTTCCTCCTCCGGAGAGAGACGATAGGGGTCTTCCGGTGAGAGGGTGGGGAAATGGGAATCCTTGAGGTCATACCAATGACCGTCGATTTGGATACGGTGGGTCTTTGAGTCCATCGTTTCCCAGAAGAGACGGTGTGACATGTGATATTCGGGATGATCCCGCAGGATGCGGCCCTCCAGCTTGAACTGGATGACCGAGATGGCCTTGTGCACCTTGGCGGTGAGTTCATCATTTTCCCGGCGCTGCTTCAGTTCAGTTTCCCGCTTGCTGTGGCTGGGCAGAAAAAGAGTGCAGGGATCATCACGGTAGGTTTCCAGCGCAAACTGGGTGAGAGGGCGCAGGTTAATGCCGTAGCCGTCCTCTAGAGAATCAAAGTTATTGTAGCGGATGCAGTTGCGCAGCACATTGGCGATGGAGGCCCACTGGCCCATAGCTGCCGCCATCCACAGGATATCGTGATTGCCCCACTGGATATCGACATTATTATACTCCATCAAGGTATCCATAACCTTATGAGCGCCGTTGCCGCGGTCAAATACATCGCCGACAATGTGCAGTTTATCAATGACCGCGTGCTGGATGAGCTCCGAAATGGCGATGATGAAAGCATCGGCACTGCCAATTTCGATGATGCTGTGGACGATATTGTGGACATAGGTGGTGCGGTTGTCATCCTCATCAGCTTCGGAGTAATTGAGCAACTCATCGATGATGTAGGCAAAATCGTGGGGCATGGCCTTGCGCACCTTGGAGCGGGTGTACTTACTGGTGGCCTTGCGGCAAACCTGCACCAAATGCAGCAGGGTGGTGGTGTACCAGACCTGGTTTAGTGAGCCATGAGCTTCCTTGAGGAGTGCCAACTTTTCTTCCGGGTAATAGATGAGAGTGGCCAGTTCATCCATTTCGGCAGTGGACATTTCCTCCTCTGAGAAGCATTGGAAGATCTTGCGTCGGACGGAGCCGGAAGCATTTTTGAGAATATGAAGAAAAAGGCGGTATTCACCATGAATATCGCTGATAAAGTGTTCGGTGCCTTTGGGCAGGCCGAGGATGGCATTTAAGTTGATGATTTCGGTAGAGACCTGGGCAGGGCTGGGAAACTTTTGAGAGAGAAGCTCCAGGTATTGCAGTCGTTCTTCGGTCAGGTTCAAGGGATCGCCTCCGTGGGGTAGTATGTTTTATTTTATTATAAAGCAAACGCCCCACGGTGGCAAGCAGAATTCAGCAGAGTCCGAGTTGTTTCGTCATAGTAAATTGTTGTTGCAGTAATGCAAGGTGATCCGGTTCTATGAGGGAAAGTGGCATGCGGCAGCTGCCACAAGGGAAACCAACAAGCGGCATGGCAGCTTTGACAGGGATGGGGTTGACCTCGCAAAAGAGGGATTTCATCAAGGGAAGAAGGGAATAGTGCAGGGAACGGGCTGCCGATAGATCGTTCTGCAAGATCGCCTGACAGAGGGCTTCGGTGCTGTGGGGAAGCAGATTGCTGAGGACGGAAATGCAGCCGTGTGCTCCCAGGGACATCAGAGGCAGGGTGAGGTCATCATTGCCAGAATAGAGGGGGAGAGTATCACCAAGTTCCAACAGGTGTTGATGAATGAGGCTAAAATCGGTACTGGCTTCCTTAAGGCCGATGATATTATCAACTTTGGAAAGTTTCCGGCGGCTCTCCATATCGATGGTCACCCCGGTACGGGACGGAACATTATAGATGATGACCGGGAGCGGTGTGGCGGATGCCAGCCGCGCGAAATGCGACTGTAAGCCCTTGGGCGTGCATTTATTGTAATAAGGGGTGACTAGAAGCAGGGCATCGGCACCGGCCGCCGCGGCGGCCAGGCAGTTCTGTTCGGCACGGGCGGTGTCATTGCATCCGGCTCCAGCGATGACCGGCACCCGGCCAGCTGCGGTTTTGGCTACAGTTTGGATGACGGTAAAGCGTTCCTCATCAGTGAGAGTAGCGGCTTCTCCCGTGGTGCCGCAGGGCACCAACGCTGAGATACTGCTTTGGATCTGCCATTCTGCAAGGCGGGAGAGAGTTTCTAAATCCAAAGAGCCATCTGGCTGCATTGGGGTGACCAGTGCCGTGGCTGCCCCGCGGAATAGAATTTGTTTCATATGAAATACGCCTCCTTTCATCCTTAGTATATGAGAGGGAGTAGCGTGTCATTAAAATGGAACGAAAAAGAAGCCGATCACTGAAAATGACCTGCTTCTTTTAGATGGAATATTCAATGGGATAGTACAGCGTTTAATGTCCGGTGTTCCTTTGGGGCTTCGTTTCGTTTGTAATAAACATGGCATCGCCAAAGGAGAAGAACCGGTAGCGTTCTTTAACAGCCTCATGGTAGGCATTCATGATGTGATCGTACCCTGCAAAGGCAGCGACCAGCATGATAAGGGTGCTTTCCGGCAGATGAAAATTAGTGATAAGGGCATCGATGCATTTCCACTGGTAGCCGGGATAGATGAAAATATCGGTATTATCGCTGCACTCGCGCAGTCCTTTCCCGGGAATATAGGCAGATTCCAGCGTGCGGCAGCTGGTGGTACCTACGGCAATGACACGGTGGCCAGTGCGTTTGGCCTCATTGATGAGATCAGCGGCCTCCTGCGAGACCCAGTAGTGTTCTGAGTGCATATGATGCTGAGTCACATCGTCTACCTTCACCGGACGGAAGGTGCCAAGGCCAACATGAAGTGTCAGGTAAGCTATCTTTACACCTTTCTCCTGAATTTTTTGCAGTAGTTCTTCGGTAAAATGTAGCCCGGCGGTGGGGGCGGCAGCACTGCCCAGTACCTTATTGTAGACAGTCTGGTAGCGTTCACCATCTTCCAGCTGTTCGGTGATGTAGGGCGGCAGCGGCATGCGGCCAACTTCCTCCAGCACCGCAAAGATATTATTGCCCTCGTATTCAAATTTGACCCGACGGTTGCCGCCTTCCAGGATTTCCAGTACCTCGGCGTGCAGCAGCCCATCACCGAATACAAACCGAGCGCCGATCTTGGCCCGTTTGCCTGGGCGCACCATCGTTTCCCATTCATCATTGCCCAGCTGCTTCAGCAGAAGAAATTCAATGGCGCCGTCGGTTTCCTCTTTTTTGCCGATGAGGCGGGAGGGCATAACACGGCTGTTATTCACCGCCAGCACATCACCGGGGTTCAGGTAGTCAATGATATCGGTAAATACATGGTGAGAGATCTCGCCGGTTTCCTTATTCAGCACCATCAGGCGGCTGCTGTCCCGACGCTCCAGCGGTGTTTGGGCGATGAGTTCCTGCGGCAGGTCGTAATAATAGTCGGATGTCTTGGTCATCAAACGGTCTTGCATCTTTTTACCTTCATTCCATAGTGTTTTACATTTCAGCCTATTATAGCACACTTCTTCTGCCGGTACAACCGCATAAGAGCGGGGCTTTGACGGGTGCTGGCCCAAAAGCAATACCATTGGTGGGGGAAACATTTATTCTAATGAGATGACCGGTGCTCAGGATGCCCAGACCGCCCATAGGTCTCGGAGGATATTCTTGACCTGACCGGTATGACCCGCATAGTCATTACACATATGCTGGAGGAGGCACTGCTGCATCGGTATGATGGTATCCTGGCTATAAAGAACGGCACAATGGAGGAATGCGGTCACTTTGATGAGTTGATGGCAAACAAGGGGTATTTCTACGCATTGTTCACCGTTTCGCAATGAGGTGAGAGTATAATCAAAAGCAGGACGACTGGAAGTGGTCATTCTGCTTTTTCTATTTATTAAGATTTGGCGAATGGTATTTTAATTGAAAAGGGCACACTATTATGGTATGATATATTTGTTTTATCAGACGGGCATTAATATTGGCATAGGAGAAACTGAGTGAAGAAACACTGGCTGCTGCTTATTTTAATTGTGGCGATTTTTCTTTTGCTGTGCTGGTCACTGTGGTGGAGCAACTATGGACTAAAAACTGTACGATATACCGTTGGCGGTATGAGTTTGCCGGAAGGCTTTAATGGCTATCACATCGTACAGCTTTCTGATCTGCACAGTGTGTCCTTGGGTGAAGAGAACGGTCGATTGCTGAAAGCGATTCGTGCGGAGGAACCGGATATTATTGTAATGACCGGCGATATGGTGAGCCGTTATGATGAGGACTTTAGTGTGACATTGGCGCTGTGCAGTGCACTGGCGGAGGAATATCCGGTCTACTATATCCGTGGGAACCATGAGGAAGGACTGGCCACCGCCGACTGGGAAAGCTACCGTGCTGCGTTGGCAGCATCCAGAGTACAAGTATTGGATAATGAAACGGTGCAGCTTACGGCGGAAAACGGCGACAGAATCAACCTGACGGGACTGTGGTACAAGCTGGATTATTACCACAAGTATGCCAGCCACTATCGCCCAGTGACGGAGGAAACGATGTATACCATACTGGGAGAGGCACCGGAGGGGTATAATATTCTGTTGGCGCATAATCCAAACTACTTTCCGGTATATGCTGCGTGGGGTGCCGATGTGACCTTCTGCGGGCATATCCACGGTGGGATGATATGGTTGCCGCTGCTAGGCGGGATTCTTTCTCCCGAGACGATCTTGTTCCCGGAATATGATGGAGGAAGTTACCAAATAGAAGATAAAACGATGATTTTGAGTCGGGGGCTGGGACGGGGACGAATGGGGATTCGGCTCTTTAACCCGCCGGAGCTGGTATGTGTAACACTGACAAGAGAGGAATAAAAAGAATGTATCAACTGAAACTGACAGAAGGAGCAGCCCGGCGGGGAGCGCTTACCACCGTACATGGTACGGTGCAGACGCCGGCCTTTATGAATGTGGCGACGGCGGCTGCCATCAAGGGCGGTATTTCCGCTTATGACCTGAAGGAGCTGAAGTGCCAGGTGATGCTGTGCAATACCTATCACCTGCATCTGCGACCTGGTGATAATGTGGTGCGTCAGCTGGGAGGGCTGCACAGGTTTACCGGTTGGCAGGGACCCATCCTGACCGACAGTGGCGGGTTCCAGGTGTTTTCGCTTGCATCGCTACGGCATATCGAGGAAAAGGGAGTGACCTTTGCCTCCCATATCGATGGACATCGTATTTTTATGGGACCAGAGGAGAGCATGCAGATCCAGTCGCATTTGGGTTCTACCATTGCAATGGCATTTGATGAATGTATCGAAAACCCATCGCCCCGGGATTATGTGCAGAAATCGGTAGCACGGACGACCCGATGGTTGGAGCGCTGCCAAAAGGAAATGGCCCGGCTGAACAGCCTGGAGGATACTGTGAATCCACACCAGCTACTGTTTGGCATCAACCAGGGCGGCACCTATGAGGATATTCGGGTGCAGCACATGAAGGATATTGCTGCGATGGGACTGGACGGCTATGCCATCGGTGGACTGGCAGTGGGCGAGAGCGCCGAAGAGATGTATCATATCATTGAGGCTGTGGAGCCCTTTGCCCCGAAGGATAAGATCCGTTACCTAATGGGTGTTGGTACACCTGTGAATATCTTGGAATCGGTACACCGGGGTGTAGATCTTTTTGACTGTGTGATGCCAAGCCGCAATGCCCGACATGGCCATCTTTTTACCTGGGAAGGGATCATTAATATCCAAAATGCTAAGTATGTAACGGATGACCGCCCGGTGGATGCCCTTTGCGGGTGCCCACTGTGCCGTAACCATACCCGCGCCTACTTGCGCCACCTGATGCGTGCCAATGAAATGCTTGGTATGCGGCTGGCTGTGATGCATAACCTGTGGTTCTATAATACACTGATGGAAGAGATAAGGTTAGCACTGGATGAGGGACGGTTTGAGAGCTTCTACCGCGAGCATGTGCCAATACTGGGTAAGAGAATATAAAAGTGCGGAATAGAACAATATTTTCTCCGGATTTTACTTGCAAAATGATCGGTAATTCTCTATAATATTTGTTAAAGACTTTTTTGGAGGATAAAACAATATGAACATTGCTTTTCTTGAAACTGCTTCTGGCTCCGGTTCCATGTGGTCTTCCATCATTATGATGGCTTTGATCATCGTTGTATTCTGGTTCTTCATCATCCGTCCCCAGCGGAAAAAGGATAAAGAGACTGCCAAGATGCGCAGCGAGCTGCAGGTAGGCGATGAGATCGTCACCATCGGCGGCATCATTGGGATTATCGTCAGCATGAAAGAGGATTCCCTCGTTATTGAGACCGGCAGCGACCGTTCCAAGGTCCGCCTGGCTCGTTGGGCCATCAGCGGCAAGAACACCACTGCTGAGCCGAAGTAATTTCTTCTAAAATATCGCCTCCCATCATAGGATTGAACAGACAATCCGGATGGGAGGCGTTTTTATGCCCAAAAGCAGGGAGAAAGGCCACGGGGTGAAGGGGAGCGGCCCGCCGTTGCGGGAAATTGCGATAAGCGCTGGAATGGGTTCTGCTGTGGTGCTGGCATTGTTGACGGTATTTGCCCTGGTAATGAGTGCGCAGGATATTCCGGGCGGGTTGACCGCGCCGATGGTAACGATCACCCTGGTGGTTGGGACCTTGGCAGCAGGTTACCGCTGCGGCCGGCAGTTGCGACAGAATGGCATCGTGAACGGAGCACTGACAGGCGGAATGATGTACCTGGTGCTGCTGGCAATTTCCCTAACAGTTCCGAGAAATGAGGTGGGTCTGCTGGCACTGTATAAGTGCCTGCTGATGCTGGTGGGCGGCGCCATAGGGTGCATCCTGGCAGTAAACCACCGCAGCAAAGCAAAGATGAGCCACCCCAAGCGGCGATAACAAAATGTGGAGGATGAAAAATGTTGCCTAAGAGAAAGAAAAGTCATTATCCAGTACCTGGGCGGCGGGAAAGCCTGTGGAAGAAGCGTGGGACGACAATTCAGTATCTTTTATATTTTGCGGCAGGGGTGCTACTGGGCAGCATAGCAGCGGTGTTGTGCGGGGCAGAGTCTATCCCATGCCGGATCCTGGTGAATCAACTGCGGGCTATACCGGAACAGGGCCTGTGGGCATTGTGGCGTGAGCGACTGCTGTTTATGGCGATTCTGCTGCTATACCTGATGATCTCAGCGCGGTGCCTATGGGGGAATTTAATGATTCCGGTGGCACTGGTCTTGTATGGAATAGGGCAGGGAATAGTGGTCAGCTTTTTGCTGATGTTGGTGGGTTTGGGCGGAATCGGATATATTTTGTTGGGGATACTTCTGCCAAGGACGGTGCAGTTGGTGGCGCTGATTTTGATGTGCAACTTGGCGCATAGCCGCTGTGAGCAGATGAGCGGGGCAGAAGGAGGTGGTCAGGCGGCACTGTGGATTTTGAGTGGTTTATTGTTGGCTGTGGGAGGAATATTGGAAGCAATAATGAAAGCCAAAATGGTGATATCAGTTTTGCGGTGACAAAGCCCCTCCCGGTTTGGGAGGGGTTTGCGCTGTATGAGTACCATTGAGGAGGAGCTAGCTTACTTTTCGTTCTTGTCCTTCAGAACATAGTTGAGGATAAGATTGAGCAGTACGCCTGCAACGACCGCGATGAACACGGTGGAGGTGCAGAGCATATTGAGGAACGCCGGCAGGCTCTTGGCCCAGGCGCTGTAAGTAGAGGCGCAGTGGTAAGGCAGCATGATGGCCAGTGCCAAAGTAGTACCGGCTACCAAGGTGTTGCGCAGGGAGCGTTTATCGCTGATGATGGAATCAATGCCGGAGAACATAATGGTAGCGGCAGAGATAAGGAATACAGCACCGATAACAGAACGCGGAATGCCGGAAAGAATATAGGCCAGCTTGGGGCACAGACCATATGCCAGGAAGATTACGCCAGCGATCTGAGTGACGCGGCGGGAGCAAACACCGGTAGCGGAAATGATGCCGATATTCTGGGTGTAGCTGGTGCAGGGCAGACCGCCGAAGAAAGCGGAGATCACGCAGCCAAGACCCTCGGCAAAGATACCGCGGTCGATGTGCTTGATACGATAGACCTCATCGCAGGCAGCGCAGGTAGCGGCGTAGTCACCAACCGATTCGAACATGGAAGCAATATAGCCGGAGAAGCCGCCGACGATAGCGGCACCAACAAAGGCGATGGTGGAACCGCTCTGACCTTCCAGACCAGTGTAGGGGAACAGCTTGGGCAGTGCGAACCAAGGAGCATTGTGAACGGCTTCCCAATTGAACACGCCAAGAGCGGAGGCGCCAACAACGCCAACAATGATAACGGTGATGAGAATGAAGCCCTGGGAAAGCAGACCTTTGCCACCGCGGAACTTAAGAACCAGAGCCAGTAGGAAGGCTACAGCGGCCATGATGAGGCTCTTAGCATCCTGAGAGGAGAAAGTCCACTGAACAGCGATACGGGCAGCTACATAACCGATAGCTGCTACTACGGAACCAACTACAACAGGGGGGAGGAACTTGCGGATCTTACTCATAATTCGGGTACCGCCCAGCAGAGCCTCCAGTGCACCGCCGACGATGACAGAACCCCAAACTGCGGGAAGACCATAGGTGGCAGCTACGCTGCCCATGGAGGAAGCGAGAGAAGCCGACGGACCCTGTACGATGGGCAGCCGATTGCCAATGGTGGTCTGGAGCAAGGTACAGATACCCATTACCAGGAAGCATGCGCTGATCATGGTAGGCAGCACGGTTGCTGCGTCAAGACCCGCCAGAGAGACAAACATACCGCCCCATACGAAGGGGGTAAAGTCTACCAAAGTAATCTGGACGGCAAAGTAGAGAGATTTCCACCAAGGCTTCGGAACATCTTCAATACCGTAGGTGATCTCAATGTTGGATTCGATTTTTTGATCGAATACCGGCTGTTCAGGCTGATACATAGTAACCTCCTTTTTCTATCTCTACAAAAAATTTTTGACCGGTTTGGACCTTTCTTTATTGTTTCTCTCTGTTCTAAAGATCCACCAGCCAAATGCATCATACCATTTATATTATTATCAAGTCAAAGCGGGAATTGGTATAAAGAGGAAATAATTTTGTTGCATTTTAACATCTTAGCTACGCAAGTTGCGCATTTAGGCTATTAAAATCAAGGAAAATAATAATTATATGCACAAAAAGCAAAAAGAATTGAGGTAAAAATTGTTTATTGTGGATAGTGCGTAAAAAGTGATAACATAAATTGATTTAATTTATCGATTCATCTATAATATGATTAAGAGAGTAGTTCATTTTTGAGAACTTTGACGGAGGAAGCAAATGAAAAAGCAGAAAAAGCAGCCACAGCTGGAGAGCCAGAATCTGATCCTTTATCCGCTGCTGCCGGAACAGATGAACCTGCTGAGGGAAGATCCGAATGAATTATGCAGGAGCCTTTCTTTGGTGCCGGATGATTATGCCAAATACGGCGAGTGGGTCATGTTGGCAGAGGAGCAATACCGTAAAATGATGGCGGATCAGGAGTATATGTCCTTTTATACGCTGTGGATCATCACAGAAAAAGAGGACAAGCACCTGGTGGGATATTTGTACTTTTTGGGACGACCCAGCGATACCGAAGCGGTGGAGTTGAATGGTTTTATTAAGCCGACATACCGCCGGAAAGGCTATATGACCGAGGCCCTAAATACCCTGCGTGGGTGGGCCTTTGCCAATAAAGGCGTGACCATTATGCTGGCACACCCGCAAAGGGATGATGAGATATTCCACGGGCTGCTGCGTAAGAGCGGTTTTGGCCACTGGGTGGAGCATGAGCATGAGAAGACTCCCAATGTAGAGGTATGGTGCAGTGAGAAAAAAACACGCGCGATGGTGAAGGTGGGGCTCCTGTTGGGTCTTGGCCTGGGTGTTGTGGCTGGTTCGGCCTTTGGAATCAGTCGGTGGATCTCTGCGCTGGTGGGCGGTATATTGGGCATCGCTGTGTGTACTGTCTTTGATGTGAGAGAATCCCGGAGAAGGTATGCGCTGCTGAAAACGGAGCAGCAAAAGCCGTAACTTGAAATAAGAATAAAGAGAAAACATAAGGCGGCAATTTAGGCCGCTAGCTAAGAGAGAAACCAATAACATTCAAGAGGAGAAATATGGCGACAATATATGACATTGCGAAGGCCAGCGGTGTTTCCACCACCACGGTCTCCCATGTTCTTAACCGGACGAGGTATGTGAGCCCGGAAATTACAGAACGGGTAATGGCTGCGGTAGATGAGCTGGGCTATGAACCGCTGCGCCGGCGCAACAGGGGGGAGGAACCAACAGCGGCCAAGCGCGGCTGTATGGGTCTTATCATTGACCGGCGGTTGCTGACGGTATGTGGCTGCCGTTCCTATGTGCGGATGTCCGGACGGTACGAATGGATCACGATCTCGGTAGATGGATCGCTGACGGAAAAGCAGCTGCATAGATATATGAAGCAGTACCACCTGAACCGAGTATTGGTGCATCAATCGGTGGAATATAAATGCGGCGATAGGGCGATAAATCCTGTTGAACCGGGCAGCATTCTGCTGCTGAACCAAAGTGTGCCACCAGAACGCACCGACCAACGCCATTTGACCTTGGATTATGAGGGCGCCATGCACCTTGCGCTGGAGCATCTGATCCGGTGCGGGCATACCAATATTACTGTGGTGGGAGGAGATTTGAACCGATATTGTCAGGAGCAGATCCTGCGGGCATTGGAATGGTGCAGTAAACGCTATGCAGTACGCCTAAATCAGGATAATATAATATGGCTGGGCGGAGAGAAGAACTCCGGACTGCCAGAGCAGGAAAGCCTGGGGACCGCTGTGATTTCGGTGGGTGTACCGGGCATTATGGTGGTAACAAAATATTGCTTTGCGAGTGGACGCCGCGTACCGGAAGACTTCAGCTGGATCGCCATTGATGACGACGACTATATGCAGGGCTATAATCCTGCGGTAACCTATGTCCGTTTAGATCCAGAGGTGTTTCGTAGTGTTTTGGAGAATAGCAGTGGGCCTGATAAAAGGATCGTTTCTTCTCCAGCACTGGTGATCCGTCATTCTACCAGTGTATTGCCGCGTGATTCTCAGGGACAACCGGCCAGCAATGAAAGTGCTGTATCATTAACCATAACCGAAAAAATGCTGATGCAGAGGCGTACCGGTCGGATTGGTGTCTCTTTTGCACAGGCGGAAACACTTTATTCCCAGATGATTTTGCAGGGGATAAGGGAGGTCGCCACAAATTTGAATATGGAGCTGCTGCCGGTACAGGATGCCAGAATGAACAGCGGGGTAGAAAAGAATCAACTGGTGTGGTTACTGCAAAACGGTGCGGATGCGATCATAAGCGTTTCCAATGATCATAGCGGGATGGTGGAGACCTTTCAGCGGTTAAAAAGAGGGAGTGATATTCCGTTGATTTTGGGGTCGCATCTGCCGATTGATCTGCCTGGATCTGTGTTCCACTGCTGCATTACCACCAATGATGAGGAAAAAGGGCGGCAGGCGGCGCAATTCCTGGCGGAGCAGATGTTGTCCCGGCAGATGCAGCGGTTGGTAATGCTGGTGGATAAAAACACAGCAGCGGGTGCTCAGCAGTGTGTCCGAGCATTAATTACCGCACTGCATGGTGACTATCCCAGAATACAGGTGTTGGAGCAATTAGAAATCAATGATCATTATTCTGTGGATGATTTTGAGAAGCTGTACCGCCGCTATCCTGAGATGCAGGGCCTGTTTATCCAGAATGCAGGTGCGGCGGCTCGGATCAGTGGATGGCTGCACGCGAACCGCCGTGATGATGTAGTAGTTGTCACCAGCCAGATCAACAGTTCCGTTGCGCAGCGAATGCTGCAGGTGACCAGCGGAAGAATGGGCATTGTCTCTTCAAGGCCAATTGAAATGGGACATCTGATGGTGTATTCGGCAGCGTGTGCGCTGCTGGGAAAACCAACACCAAAGTATGTTTCGGTGGACCCTATTACGCTTAACCAAAGGAATGTGGAGGAGCTGTGGCCACTACTGACACAAAGCAGATTGAAATAATAGTGAAATAATAGCCTCATAAATCGCCCTGTACGGCAGGAATAATTCCTGGGTGTAGGGTGATTTTTTTGTATGAAATGAAAGATGGTGACAAAGCCCAAAGGCACCGGGGATACCGGTGCCTTTGGGCTTTGGGAATATGAGGGGGCTTTTATATCAAGAGAAGAGAATAAGACAGTATTACAGCAGCTGAGCCCGGCGGATGAAGGAAGCAATGACTTTACCGTGGCGGATGATGTAGGGACGGGAAGCGCGGGTGCGGATGGCATCGTGGACATTAGGGGCTTCTACCAGGTTCAAGTCAGCATCGTTGCCTACTTCGATGCCGTACTTCATTTCAGGATCGAATACGCGGGCAGAGGCTTTGGTGAGCATGTTCCACATGGTACGGGCAGCTTTGGGGGTATTGTACTGGGCGCAGTAGCAGCCAACCAGACCATAATCCAGGGGATCGCCAGTGCCGTAAAGGTGGAAACCATCACAGATGGTATCCTGAGCGGTGACAACATTGATACCCATTTCCACCATCTCACGAATGCGGGTAACACCGCGGGTGCGGGGTTCGGGGTCAATGCCCATGATGGCGAGGGTCTGGGTGTTGGCGCAGACATTGACATCCGCCTGCTTAAGCATCTTCATCACCTTGATGGCGTGGGCCTGGTTCTGGTAGGTGATGGAGGTGCAGTGACCGCCGGTTACACGGCCCTGCCAGCCATGCTGCATGGTAAGCCAGGCGGTATATTCCAGGGAACGATCGAACATATCTTTGGACTGATCGATGTGCATATCGATGAGGCAGTTGTATTTTTCGGCCATCTTGAAGACGAAATCCACATGTTCGCGGGAATGCTCATCCAGCATTTCAGCGGCAGGCATGCCACCCATAACATCGCAGCCCATTTCCATGGCTTCCTCAAGCAGCTTATCGGTGCCAGGATCGCAGATGATACCTTCCTGAGGGAAAGCGATGACTTGTAGGTCGCAGATATCTTTGGTGGCTTCTTTGGCCATCAGAACACCCTTCAGAGCGTTGAGGTTAGGATCCAGGGTGCTGATATCCACATTGGTGCGCAGTTTGGTGGTACCATACATAACGCAATCCTTGATAGCGCGTTCAGCACGGGCAGCTACGGCCTCAGGAGTATACTTGCGGATACGGTCGTGCATGACATAGATGGAGTCTTCCAGGGTTTCTTCGGTAGAAGAGATCCAGTTGCCCTTGCCATAGCTTTCACGGCCCTGTTCATAAGAAGTGTAGGCCTTATCAAAGTGCATATGGGTATTTACAAAGGTGGGGCAGGCCATCATACCAGTGGCATCGATAGTTTCGATCCCGGCGGGTGCTTCGATGTGCTCGGCAATTTCCTTGTATTTTCCGTCATCACCGATGAGAATATCAACGATTTTGCCGGTCCCATCCAGGTTGGCGTTTTTAATCAGCAGCATTTTATGTACCTCCAGTTATTGATAAAGGGGAATTCATTGTGAACATTCTCCTTTGTATGTCTCTACAATATAGTATTTTTTTGATTTTGTCAAAGCGCAGTTGGACTATTTTTACAAGAAAGCACAGCGCAATTTGTATATAATGCAATGACCTGGTTGGCTAAATTGCGCAACTAAGTGGCAGATTGTGTTATTCTAAAAGAAAATTATTGTAGAATATCACAAAATGAAACGGGAGAAGCTGTATATGCTGCCAATACGATAAAATTTAAGAAAAAAGCCCCGCGGGTTAAATACCGTGGGGCTTAGCTATGGAATTGTTTTATAAATCGAGTTTGTCAATGCGATGAATACCGATGTGGTTAAGAAAGTGAACGGCATAATCATAGATATCAGAATTCTTGAAATCTACCGCCGAATCGTGGGCGTCGAAGCCAATAATTGCGGTAATGCCATGATCTTTGGCAATGCGCCAGAAATCGGGATGAGGGAAACAATCCAGCCGATTATGTTCCAGCGCGAAAAGAAAACCGGAGATGTTGTATTCGAGAATTGCATTGCAGCGAGCCGCAGTTTCACAAATACGATGACTGAGTGCAACACAGTGTTCATCAAAATAAGGGTAACCGCGGATGAAAAGATCAGGGTGGGCCACATAGGTATAGAATTTACTTTCAATGCCCGGAATGATGTTCTGCTCGTAACGCTCGAGGTCATGGGGCGCTAAAATATCACGGCCGAAATAAAAACGCTCCGGGACGGGGGCATCCAGTTCATCGTAGTGGGCACCGTAGATCAGATATTCGATCCCGTATTCCGACTTCATATCAAGAAGCTCCTGCATATGGTGCGGGAAGTACTCCGCCTCCAGGCCGAGGTGAATCTCGATCTGGTCCTTGTATTTTTCCCGCAGGCGGTTTACGCTGCCGCAGTATTCCGGCAGGTATTGCGGCTCCATGCGGACATGGGAATCGTAATCGGCAGGGAAGTGAGGCCACGGGGTATGATCAGAAAAGCCTAAAATATCAAAGTCAGCTTTTATGGCATTGAGTACAATGCGCTCGTCATTGCCCATGGCGTGTTTACAACGGTAGGTGTGGGTGTGGTAATTGGTTTTCATTCGGTTTCAGCTTCCTTTTTGGATGGTTTGGATTTAACATGAGAAAGGGGATTGCGGTCAGCGGCATTGGCAATTTGATCATTGCTGACATGGGTATATATTTCTGTGGTGCCAAGATTGACATGGCCGAGAATTTCCTTTAGAACACGGATATCCACACCACCGTATTGATACATGAGAGTGGCGGCAGTATGACGAAGTTTGTGAGGGGAATAGCCCCGACCGCCTAAGCCGGCGGCTTTTAGATGTGTTTCTACTATTTGTTCCACCCGGCGGGGGGTAAGTGGTGCACGGGTACGGGAGGAAACCAACAGGTAGGGTTTATCGGCATCCTTTGGTGGTTCCGGACGAACAGCCAAATATTCTGCGATGGCGTTAAGACAAGCGCTGTTAAGATAAACCATGCGCTCTTTATTCCCCTTGCCCAGTACAGTAAGGGTGTCATCCCGGATATCCGAGAGCTTAATACCGACCAACTCCGAAAGACGAATGCCACAGTTAAGCAGAATGGTGATGATACAATAATCGCGTTCACGATCCTTGCCTTCAATGGATTCCAGCAGGTGCAGGCTTTCATCCAAAGTAAGGTATTTTGGAAGACTTTTGCGCTGGGCAGGAATCTCCAACTGTTCCATGGGGTTTTCCTCTAGGCGGCCAGCCTTACTTTGCAGATATTTATAGAAGCCGCGCAAGCTGGAAACCTTGCGGGCACGGGTCTTGGCGTTATTTTGGTTGACGCTTTGCACATAAGCCAGGAAAGAATATGCATCGGAAAGGCGTGCACTGAGAATCATTTCCTCGCTGATGGAGGCAAACGAAATGCTTTCAAGATTTGGGTCGTCCGTGGGTAGGGGAGTGCCACTGCGAGTGGCCATTAGATAACGCAGGAATAGGCGGAGATCGTTGTAGTAGGCTTCTACAGTGCGGGGAGAGCGTCCCTTGATGGTGCTCATATAGATGAGATAATCGCGCAGCAGCTGTGGCGCAGGTGCTGCCATGATAGAAAATGTCTGCATTCGGTTTCCTCCTCTCTTCGGTTTATTGCCAATCTATTATAGTAGAAATGCAAGCTGCATGCAAGTGTGTAGATGCGCAAAAAGGCCGGAGCCGAAGCCCCGGTCATTTTTGAAAATAATTGAGGAGGTGATAGTTGTTTTATAAAAGAGAGTCCCTCCAAAAGCGCCCGGAGAAGCAGGCCCATGCAATAGATGCGATACCCTGCAGGATAAGCACTAGTCCAACGATCCAACTGAGGGCCATAGCACCGGAAATGGGATCATAGAACGAAAGGATGCCCGCAACAGTAAGGAGGATACCAAGGGCGGTAAACCACCCCCAACCCCGCACACCAAGGCGCTGAAGATCAAAGGAGCTAACGAAACGGCTGATACCGCCGAAGAGTAGCCACATCCCGAAAATAAACGGCAGCGAAAGCATGGTGAATGCCTGGTTGCAGAGCAGGAAAATGGCTAACAGTACAGTGAAGATGCCATCCAGTAGGAACCAGCCGGAACCGAGCATAAAGCGCCGGGATGATGCAAAGATGACAATATCAACGATACCGGAGAAGAGCATGGCCAGTCCAAGTATAAGGGAAAGCCCACTCAAGGCAGCATCAAAAGAAACAAAGCAATACACGCCTGCAACAATAAGCAGTACACCGGCAATGATCCATAAAACTCGCGATAGGGTTTTATTCATAAATGACATCCTTTCAAAAAATTATATTATTGAATCGACGGGGCACAGGAGAGGGAGATTTTATTTAATCTCAACTGTAGATCTTGCAGGCAATTGACGGGAAGCCTTTGGAACGGAAATGCACAGGATGCCGTTTTCAAATTTAGCAGTGACCTGGGTAGGATCAATATCAGTACCAACATAGAAGCTGCGGCTACAAGAGCCCGCATAGCGTTCCTGACGGATGTATTTTCCTTCCTTATCACTTTCCTCTTTATCAAGTCCTTTGGCGGCGCTAATGTTTAGACAGCCTTCTTTCAGCTCGATGGAGATTTCATCTTTCTTAAAACCGGGCAAGTCAATATCCAGCTCGTAGGAGTTTTCGGTTTCCCGAACATCGGTCTTCATTAGATTCTTTGCGCGTTTACCGTAAAGAGGGTTATGACCTTGAGGCGCCATAATGGCGAAAGGTTCATTAAAAAATTCGTCGAAAAGATTTTCACCAAAGATACTGGGCATCATAATTCATTCCTCCATTATTTTTTGATATAGGATTAAGCTGCTTCCTTAGGAGATTTTGTTGAATCTCTCAAGTACAATACCATTATAATTCCAAAATTAGCACTGTCAATAGTAGAGTGCTAATGTTTACAATTAAAATTGAATTTATTCATAAAATGTACTATTTTGAAGAAATAATGTAAAATAGAAGAGAGAAGCAACTGGAAATCACGGGCGAGATCTCCAACCGCGGCAAGCGCCGGATTCGCAATTAGAAACCCACAGGGTGCGGCGGGTGACTTAATTTAGCGAAATTTTTTTGATAAATCAAAATAGGGGATTGACAAAAGAGCGTGAATTTGTTATTGTGTGTTTAAGGAAATGCCATTTCGCTAAATTGAAATTTAGCGAAATAGGTGGAGGCGCAATAACATAATACAAGCAATATCGATTATATAAAAAAAGCCCAGTGTAAACTGGGCTTTTTGCTATGTCATTCTTTATTTACTTTTTTGAGCAAAGTATTGATATAGGTTACATTTTAGCATTCCATTATAGAGCTTACGCTTTTTATCTGCTTTTCTGCCAAAGCTTTGCTCGAAATTTTCCGCTGATGAAATGATGTAATAGGCCGTCTGCTGAGATGGCTGAAATACATTACCCATCGTTTGGTATAGCTTTGTCAAATCTTCGCCATTCATTAGGCGCTCGCCGTATGGCGGATTTGTCACGACCAATGATTTTCGATCTGGCATCGTGAAGTTTTTGACATTCATCTTTTCTAACCGTACTAGTCCGGCAATACCAGCACGGCGTGCATTCGCTTCAGCAATCTCCAGTGAATCTTGGCTGATATCGCTGCCGAAAGCAGTAAATTCTATGTCTTTGCGGATTTTTTCTATCGCCTCTTCCCTACTCGTTTGCCATATTTTAGACGGTAAGCTATCCCATTTTTCTGCTGCAAAGCGGCGGTAAATGCCAGGAGCAATATTTTTGGCTTTATAGGCTGCTTCGATCAAAAATGTACCTGAGCCGCAGAACGGATCATACAGCTGTGTATCCGGGTATATTCGTGCAATATCCAGGATTCCAGCCGCTAGAGTTTCCCGAATTGGGGCAAGATTTGCAACTTTACGGTAGCCGCGCTTGTGCAGTGCCATGCCACTGGTATCCAGCATTATGGTGACAGTATCCTTATTAATTGAAAATTGTATCTGGATAGTTGGGCCGGATTCCTCCAACCAGGCAACACCATATTTACGGGAAAGACGCTTGACTGCAGCCTTCTTGATGATGGATTGGCAGTCCGGAACACTATGGAGCTGTGAATTTAGACTCCATCCCTTAACTGGAAAAGCGTCTTTCTTGCCAATATACTCTTCAAAGGGGATTTTTTCTGCGCCATCAATGAGCTGCTGGAATGTGACAGCCCGAAAGCTGTCTAGGACAATGAGAACTCGCTCGGCGGTGCGCAGATTGAGGTTAGCCCTGGCGATCCCCTCCGCATCAGCGGTGAACTCTACTCGGCCATCGGTAACAGAGATGCCCTCGAAACCAAGGCGTTTTAGTTCGCCGCTTAGGACGCTTTCCAGGCCAAATAGGCAGGGCGCGCATAGTTTATATAATTGATTTATCATGATGAGATTTGTCCTTTCCCGTAAAAAGCGGTGGGAAGCCAGCTTGCTTCCCACCGGTGATCACTTTACTTTATACGATTCCAATGAGGGGGTGCCGTTTAGTCATCCAATGGCTGCAATAGACCATAGTTGCCATCCTTGCGGCGATAAACTACATTGATTTCGCCAGTTTCCGGGCTGCGGAACAGGAAGAAAGTATGTCCCAACATATTCATCTGCAGGATGGCTTCTTCTGCATCCATGGTTTCCACATGGAACTTCTTGGTCTTCACCAACTCGGTAGCAGGAACAACTTCTTCCTCCAGAACATCAGCTGTACCGAACGCTGTAAAATCCATTGCGGATTTGAGACGCTTTTCCAGGCGCTCTTTGTTGCGGACAATCTGTTTCTGCAGAACATCCAATACTAGGTCCAAAGAAGTTTGGCGGTCATCAGAGGTGCGTTCAGCGCGGAAGAACATACCGTGGGACTGAATGGTCACTTCAACGGTTTCATCCTCATTGTGGTTGGTCACAATGATATTTACCACAGGATCGTCATCAAAAAACTTGCCGAGCTTCTTCAGGCGCTTTTCGGCATATTCCTTAAAGCTGTCACGAATCACGGTCTTTTTACCAATGTAGTTGACGGTCATGATGGTCACTCCTTGCTTGTATGGTATGAAGATCGGTTTCCCTTTCTCCTGGCTATATTATACCAAGCAGACAAGAAATTTGCAATAGAAACTATGCAGTTTTGTTAAAAACTTCTCAATTCGTACAAATGCCGTCTACAAATACAGCATTTGGCTTTACTAGCAAATCGATAGGATCACGGTCAAATATAAGCAAATCAGCTCGCTTTCCTACTGTGATGGAACCAACCTGGTCAGATACACCGGCGGCTTCCGCAGAACGAATTGTGAGAGCTTCTAGAGCCTTTTGCCAGGGTAAACCATCGATTACCGCAATTTTAGCGGAAGCAGCCAGCAGATCGATTGGAAAAACAAGTGCATCGGTATTAAAAGCGACAGGGACGCCTGCTTCGGTCAACCTGGCGGCGTTATAACGCTCTTGGTTACGAAGTTCTGGCTTGGTCCGGGCAGAGATGATGGGACCGACTGAGGCGACATAGCCGCTATCATGCAGGGCTTCCGTGACCAAGTGACCTTCGGTACAGTGAATGATGACTGCATCAAGATCAAATTCTTTGGCAATGCGAATGGCGGTGCAGATATCATCGGCACGGTGGGCATGGAAATGCGCTTTGATTTTGCGTTCCAGTACTGGCAATAGGGCCTCGCACTTCATATCAAGTTCAGGCGGGTCAGTGTCTTCCTCATCTTTGGATTTTTGCAGATCCTGCTGATAGCGTTTTGCCTTCATCAGCTGTTCCCGAATGACCGATGCGATGGCCATACGGGTGGCAGGTGTTTCTTCTTTGCCGTTATACACTTTTTTAGGGTTTTCGCCCAGGGCAAATTTCATGGCAGAGGGAGCCTTCAGCACCATTTTATCGATGTAGCTGCCAGCAGTATGCAGTACACACACCTGACCGGCAACGGGATTGGCACTGCCGGGACCTACGGAAACGGTGGTAATACCGTATTCCAGAGCCTCCTGAAAGGCACGGTCCAGCGGGTTAACAGCATCAATGGCTCGAATCTGCGGGGTGGAGGGGTCGGTCATTTCATTGGTATCATCCCCCTCAAAATCCAAACCGCTTTCCCAAATGCCAATGTGACAATGAGAATCAATAAAGCCCGGAGTGACTAAGCAGCCTGCAGCATCATACAGTTCTGCTTCATCACCACGATAGATACCATCCCCTACCTCGGCGATTTTACCGTTTTTGATAACAATATAGCCGCTTTCTATGATTTGGCTGTGATCACAGGTGTTTATTTTTGCGTTGATAATAACCATGTATTCAGCAACATCCCTTCAGTGAAATAAAAAGAGCCGGCGTGCTGTGCTGCCGGTCGGCTCTTGATATGCAATTATTTCTTTGATCGACGGTTATTGCCGCCGCGGCGGGTATCCATTACCCGGCTTAAATCGGACATCTTATCATCGCTGGTACGCTTAAAGCGTGCCATCATATCTTCAAAGGCATCTCCTGTAGCAGGCGTATAGGGCTTGGGAGGCTGATAGACATAGGTATTATTCCCGCGGGGGCCACGGCTATCCCGGTTTTCTCGCTGGCCATCACGACTGCGATTTTGCTGGGGCTTTGGCTCCGGCGGTAACAGTGCCTTAATGGAAAGGGCGATTTTATGATTCTCGTTGATGGCGACCACCTTGGCCTTGACACTGTCCCCTACTTTTAGGTGTTCATTGATGTCCTTGACATAAGTATTTGCTACTTCCGAGATATGTACCATCCCGGAGCCGCCACCATCAATATTAATGAACGCGCCAAAATTGGTGATCTTGCTGACCTTTCCTTCAACTACGGTGCCTACACTCAGCTGCATCTACGGTTGTTCCTCCAAAGTTGGTTAGATTACGGGACTACGATATAAACATTTTCTTCAGGATCGCAGTAGTCATTTTCGCCACGTGCTTCCTGGTTCAAATAGTAATCGCTATTTTCCAGCATACGGTCTATTTCGTCATTTTCGGCCTGTTGACTGGCCACGCGCTGTTGTGCGTCGGCCAGTTCGTTTTTCATCTGGGCAGCCTGCACACGGCCTTTCACAAAATACACCGCAATGAGCAGTACGAGAAAAACGATGATGAGACTTAGAATGCGGTTGGTCTGTTTGATGGTCAGGTGCTTTTTCATTCCCGTTTTCCTCCATACTGTTTTTGGATACTTTATTATACAACAGCCACCGGGGCTTTTTCAAGCTGTTTTTAGGTGTTTTCCTCTTGATAGTGGATTTTTTACAGACAGTGGATATGGAATGAAAAAGCCGCTGGGCCAAAGTGATGATCGGACTCAATAAAAAAGAAAAAACACGGTGGACCATCAGCAGTAGCCAGTTAAAAAAACGGATTACCAACCGGCTGACTGTATTGTGGTACAGCAACCAGCCGATAATAACACCAAGGATGATGAAGTAACGCAAGCGGCCGGCCGATTCCATGAGTAGATAGTTGAATAGCAAGACTCCGAACAGAAGAAAATAGAGAATGTCAAGGATAACATGGGGTTGTGCTTGCGCGGGAAATAATCCGCGAATAGTGTAGAATGCATCATAAAGCAAACTGAGCAAGGTACCAAGCAGCAGCGACTGCAAAAACTGTATAACAGGAGGAACTGCGGATATCAGTGTCACGCCGGAACATGCCCCCTTTAGCGGAACAGACGGCCGAAAAAGCCGCTGGATTGCGGTTGGTTATCGGTATAAGTTAGGCTGATGATCTCTCCTTCCAAAGAAAGATCGCCGCTTTCCACATCGATGCGGTTGATGTGCAGGTCATAACCGTGGATAATGAGTTCGCCCAGTTCGGTGGCTAAGGCTACGGTTTCTTCATCAAAGCTCTCTACATCAGTCACGCCGCTGACAGAAAGCCGCTTTCGATCTTCTATTACGAGGGTGTGAGGAGCACTCATTGCAGTAGAGCTCATGTCTTTCATGCGTTCCATTTTTTGTCCCCCTTTTTATAAAATGGTGAGATCTTGCTACACTATATGCGGTGGCTGGACAAAATATCCGGGAAAAGAAAAGCCTGAGGTTTTTGAAACCTCAGGTCTTATTCTTTATAGAAATGTTTCATGAAACATTTTGAAGGTAATTTACCCGAAAAAGCTGATTTGACTGCTTTCCGGCAAGGAAGTCAGTGAACCATGCTCTCGGAGCAGATCGATGACCGTTTTACTGACGCCGGCACGGGTTGTCAAGTCATCGATGGAAAGGTAAGGACCTTTCTTCCCGGCTTCCGCCAAGGAGGTGGCAGCAGCAGCGCCCAATCCCTTTAACGCTGTGAATGGTAAGCGCAATTTATCTCCTTCCAGACGGTACAATGTTGCATCAGATTGATACAAATCCACGGGAAGCAGCTCAATTCCACGCAAAAGCATCTCATAAGTTACCTGCAGTGTTTCCAACTGGTCGCTCTCCTTCTGGGAGATATCATTCCCCTTAGCTGTGAGCGACAAGATCTTTTGCTTTACAGCTGCGGACCCAAGGATAGCTGTATTGGCGTCGAAGTCATCTCCGCGTGAGGTGAAATATACAGCATAGAATTCCCGCGGGCGGTAGACCTTGAACCATCCCAAACGGACGGCAGCGATAACATAGGCTGCGGCGTGCGCCTTCGGGAACATATACTGGATTTTGAGACAACTATCAATATACCACGGAGGTACATCGTGAGCCAACATATCCTGCTTCATCTCATCGGTAAGCAATTTAGGAGCTTTACCTTTACGGGTGATCTCCATGATCTTAAAGGCAAGCTTGGGTTCCATCCCATGGTGCAGCAGGTATGTCATTATGCTATCACGAGTACCGATTACTTCGGAAATAGTACAGGTGCCGTTGCGGATCAGGTCCTGTGCATTGCCCAACCAAACAGCGGTGCCGTGGGAAAGCCCGGAGATTTGCAGCAGATCAGAGAAGGTTTTTGGCTTTGCTTCCAGCAGCATTCCGCGTACAAACCCAGTACCCATTTCCGGCAGAGCCAGTGTGCCATTGGCAATGCCGATATCATCCAGTGTGATTCCAAGCGCTTCACAGGATGTGAACAGCGTATAAACTGCCGGATCATTGGTAGGGGTATCATTGATTTTAAGCCCCGTATAATCCTCCAAATGCTTGTATAGTGTTGGTACAACATGCCCCAGTTCATCCAGCTTGAGGATAGTATCATGGAGTGAGTGGAAATCGAAATGGGTGGTGATGATATCGGAGTTTGGATCATCGGCTGGGTGCTGCACTGGACAGAAATCGTAGACCTCATAGTCATTGGGAATAACGACCATGCCACCGGGATGTTGGCCAGTGGTGCGCTTGACACCGGTGCAGCCTTGGATCAGTCGATTTTCTTCGGCATTGGTGACAGTTTGGCCGCGCTCCTCCAGGAAATGCTTAACATAGCCAAAAGCGGTCTTATCCTTAACGGTACTAATAGTACCTGCTTTGAACACATGGTCACGGCCAAATAGTTCTTCGGTATACCGGTGGGCACGGGACTGATATTCATTGGCAAAGTTAAGATCGATATCCGGTTCTTTATCGCCATCAAAGCCCAGGAAAGTCTCAAATGGGATCTCGTGACCATCCTGGTACATCTCTATCCCGCAGTTCGGACATTTTTTATGGGGAAGGTCAAATCCGGAACCATAGCTGCCATCAGTGATAAATTCGCTGTGCTTGCACTTACGGCAAAGATAATGCGGCGCCAGCGGGTTGACCTCCGAAATGCCTGCCATAGTAGCTACAAATGAGGAACCGACCGATCCACGGGAACCGACCTGATAGCCTTCCTCATTGGAACGGTAAATAAGCTTTTGGGCGATCATATACAGCACTGCAAAGCCGTGTTTGGTAATAGAATCCAACTCGCGATTCAGGCGCTTCTCCACAATCTCTGGCAGGGGGTCGCCGTACATTTCCTTGGCGCGGGTAGTGGTAATGCGAATCAGATCCTCTTCCGAGCCTGGAATGCTGGGCGGGAATGTGCCTTTTGGAATTGGACGAACATATTTCACGCTTTCGGCAATTTTGCGGGGGTTATCAATAACGATTTCCCGCGCGGTCTCATCTGGCAGATAATCAAATTCCTTCAGCATCTGGTCAGTTGTACGGAAGAAGAGTGGTGCCTGATTATCCGCATCCTTAAAGCCCATCCCAGCCATCAGGATTTCCCGAAAGCGAGCATCTTTCTGTTCCATAAAGTGAACATCACCGGTGGCAACGACCGGAATACCAAGCTGTTTGCCGAGTTTAAGTACAGTGATATTGAAGTTCTGAATGTCCTTTTCACTGCGGACCTCTCCATCCCGTACCATGAACATATTATTACCTAGGGGCTGGATCTCCAAATAATCGTAAAAAGAAGCGATATCGCAAAGCTCAGCCCATTTCTTCCCTTCCCGGATTGCTTTATAGAGTTCGCCGGCTTCACAGGCGGAGCCAACCAACAGTCCCTCCCGGTATTTTACCAGCAGACTCTTAGGAATTCGAGGCTTTTTATGGAAGTATTCCAAATGAGAGGCGGAGATTATCTTGTAGAGATTTTTAAGGCCAACTTGATTTTGCACTAGCAGAACAATATGGTAGGGATGAGTTTTGGTGTTGTTCTGCTGGCCAATGGAGTGATTAATCTCCGACACCATAGTAATCTTCTTTTCCGCAACCAGTTCGTCCAGCATCTTGAGGAAGATCTCGGCAAGTACGCGGGCATCGTCATCGGCACGATGATGGTGCTTCTGTTCCACACCCATATGCTCCGCTAGGGTATCCAACTTGTGTTTTCTCAGTTCCGGATACATGGCACGGCCCATCACCAGGGTGTCTATCTGCACCGGGTCCTCTTCCCTGCCACAGCGACGGATGGCTGTCCGCAAAAAGCCCATATCGAAATCTGCATTGTGGGCGACAAAGATATCACAGCCATCACAGAAATGGAAAAACTGTTCTAGCGCTTCGCTTTCGGTGGGGGCACCGGCCACCATCTCATTGGTGATACTGGTAAGTCGGGTAATTTCGGGTGAAATGGCTTTTTCGGGGTCGACAAAGGTATCAAATGAGTCGATGATCTGGCCGTTTTCTACCTTAACCGCACCAATTTCGATGATGCGCTCACTGGCGTTAGAGAGACCAGTGGTTTCCAGATCGAATACAATATATCGACCATCGATTACTGCGTCTGTTTGGCCCTTTACGGCGGGCAGCATGTCATTGATGAAATAGCCTTCGACGCCATAAATCGCCTTAAACTCAGGATCATCCTTCCGAATCTTATCAACAGCGTTCATGACCTCTGGGAAGGCCTGCACCACGCCGTGGTCGGTAATGGCGATGGCCGGATGCCCCCATTCATGGGCACGGTATACCAACTGTTCTGCCGGGGTTACGGCATCCATGGCTGACATGGTGGTGTGCAGATGCAGCTCTACACGCTTTACTGGGGCGTCATCGGTGATAATGTTCTTCTTGACGGTGTTGATATTGCGAGGACGCATGACCATATCGCGGTCATATTTATCGTAGGAAATATCGCCTTGGCTCAGGATCGTGTCACCGACACTGATGGCTTCCAACTTGGCCTTATTGCCAATCTCATCAAATATTTTGAGATTGATGGAGCCGGTATAATCGGTGATCGCGATACTCATGATGAAGTGGTTATTATCCCGAGTGATGCGGCTTTCCGTAGAAAAAACATCACCCCAAATAACCGCTGAACCGGTATCCAGTGCCAAACCGGAAATGGGCATGGGGGAGCCTTTAATTAGACGGTAATTGCCTACAGGCTTTTTGCTGCTTTCCTCATAAGGGGTATCCGCTTTTTCTCGCTTAGGGGTATGGGGTTTGGGAGATGTCTTTGGCGCTGCAGGAGCAAAAGCGCTCTCTTCCTGTAGCGGCTTCGACAAAGGAGTAGCATCTTCCCACGGAGGTGCCTCTTCCGGAATGGGAGGAGTCTCCGGGATATAGTCATCTACTACAGTTGGTCTCGGATCTATGGGTTTCAGCTCGTAATCCGGAACGGGAATAAAACTAACCTGCGGCCGTATACCAAATAACGCTTCTGCTTGTGCGGCAATTTTCCCTGGCAAAGCAAGTGGCTCCAGAAATGTCACCGTTTGTTCCGGCAGTCTAACTGTAAAGCACCTGTTATCATACATAATCTCTGCCCGGCGAAAAAAGCCATTGACGGGAACATTAGCAGCCTTTAGATAGTCTATCACGAGGGAAAATGCTTCAGGACCAAGTAACTCAGATGGATACCGAGCAGAAATGGCAACTGAACGAGCGCTGAGATTCATGGAAAGAATGCGCTGAGCTTCGGCAATTGCTGAATATGGGATAATGCATGGAGAAGAAAGGGCAACGCGAATGGCATTGTCCTCTGTGGCAATTTGTAACCCTACCACTTCGCTTTCCCGCAGTGGGGCGTTATTGCAGTTTTTTTCTATGTATTTACTGAACACATCCTCAAATCTCTGCAAAGCCATTCTCCTTTACAGCTTTTCAACTTCATCCAGTAGAGTATTTATTACTTGCTCGGGTGAAACCTTATACAGCGGTTTGCCCTTTGCAAAAAACAAAAACTCCCCATTGCCGCCAGCAATGCCGATATCAGCATCAGCGGCTTCACCAGGGCCATTGACCGCACAGCCCATTACAGCAACTTTAATGTCCTTATGTACTGCGGAAAGTACATGCTCCGCTTCCTCTGCAATTCGGAGCAAATCGACTTGGCAGCGGCCGCAGGTGGGGCAGGATATAAATTGTACCCGACCGTGATCCAAGCCAAGCGCAGCCAATAAATCCCTGGCGGCATATACCTCCCGTACAGGATCAGCAGTGAGTGATACACGAACTGTATCGCCTATGCCTTCGCACAGCAGCGCTCCAAGAGCGGCACTGGATTTGATAATCCCCATGCGTTCGGTACCGGCTTCTGTCACACCTAGGTGCAGCGGGCAGTCCACCTTTTGCGCCAGCAGTCTGTTCGCTTCCACCGTTGTAATGGTATCGCTGGACTTAATGGCAACAAGATAATCGGTAAAATGCTCGTCCTCCAGCAGCTGAATATGCCTTAATGCCGATTCCACCAGTGCTTCCGCGCTGGGGCGGCCGTATTTTTGCAGAATATCCTTTTCCAGCGATCCGCTGTTAACACCAATCCTAATGGGGATATGTCGATCACGGCAGGCTTCTACCACGGCATGAACGCGATCACTTCCGCCAATGTTGCCTGGATTGATTCGGACTTTATCAATGCCGGCTTTAACTGCTGCAATTGCCAGCCGATAATCGAACTGAATATCGGCGACCAGTGGGATATCCACTTCATTTTTGATAGAGGAGATTAACCTGATATCATCCATGGTTGGAATGGCCAGGCGTACAATATCGCAGCCAGCCTCTTTTAATGCCAGAGCTTGAGCAACATTGGCTGCGACATCTGAGGGAGCGGCACACAGCATAGACTGCACCGCTATGGGATGGCCAGAACCGATCGCTATATCACCAACATGGACTGTATTTGTTGTTCTGCGCTGCATGGTACTTCCCTCCCCTGCTTTTAATGAATGAGCTTTATTATATCGCTGAATGTGACGATGGCAATAAGTCCCAACAGCAGAATAATGCCAATGCGGTGTACCCATGCTTCAAACCTTAGAGGTACAGGCCGGCGGAGGATCATTTCAATAAGAACGAACAGGATGCGTCCTCCATCCAATGCCGGCAGAGGCAGCAAATTAAATACACCAACATTGATGGTGATATAGGCCACAAGCAGCAGGAAAGAACGAAGCCCCTGCGAAGATGCCTGTGAGATAATCGTCGCAGTGCCCACTGGACCGCTGATTGCCTGCAAGCCATATCGGCCAGTAAAGACATCAATGACAGAATACCACACCTGCTTAACGAGGGAGAAGGTCCAGTGCCATGCATAGGTGATGGTATTGCTGAAATTCACCGGTTCGCCAAGGAATTTGAAGTCCATGTGCATCCCTGTAATGCCATCGGAGAGCTCCTCGGTTCTAAATGGAACGGTGACCTCCATCACCTCGCCGTCACGGATCAGGGTAAAATCAATTGTGCCATCCTGGTCACGAAGCATTTGAAAGGTAGCATCGCCATAAAATCGGGTGTTGTAACCATTTACCTTGATGATCTCATCACCGGCTTGCAGATAATTGGCAGAAACGGAATCCTCATCAAATACTGCTACCGTTGTGGTGCCGATGAGTCCGGACATGGCGGTGACAACGATGAGAATGATAAAACCAAGGATCACATTCATGACGGCGCCTGCAGCCATAATAATAAACCGCTGCCAGGCTGGTTTTTCATACAGTGGGCCGCCCTCTGCCGCGGAAACAATTTTCTCACGGACAACTGCACCGCTTCCAGCGTCATCCTCTCCTTCCATGGCCACATAGCCGCCGATGGGAAACGCCCGAATGGTATACTGTGTACCGCGTTTAATGCGGCTCCACAGCTTCGGCCCCATACCAAAGGAAAACTCCTCCACTTTTACATGAAAGAGCTTGGCAAAGAGAAAATGGCCGCTTTCGTGCAGCATGATGATAACGCCAAAGACCAAAATGGTGAGAATAACGGTTTTCAAATGTGCCTCCTAAGATTAAAAAGCGATGGGCCAGTAAGTGGCGATGAAATATACCGCCGGGGTGATGAACAGTACGCTGTCAAAGCGATCCAGCACACCGCCGTGGCCCGGCATTAGGTTACCATAGTCTTTAATACTGTATGTACGCTTGATAATGGAGAACGAAAGATCCCCCACAACACTAAGCAGTGCCAGCAGCGGGGTAAGCAAGCAGATACGACCAAAATGAAGAGTAAGCGGATTGATAAGATAGCCAATCCCCTGCGCAGCCAGCCAGTTGATAAGCGCCATGATACCTATATTGCCCAGAATGGCAAAGACCAAACCGCCAATGAGCCCCTCCACTGTCTTTTTAGGACTGATCTCCGGGCAGAGCTTATGTTTTCCACACAGCATACCGGTAAAATAGCCACCGATATCACTCCACCAGGCACTGCCAAGCAGGAAAGCAAGATACAAAATCCCCTGTTCATTACCTAGCTGATCTCGGAGCCGAAGAATCAGACCAAATACGACCGGCAAACCAACTCCCATTAAAAGGGCGTAAGCACCTTCTCGGATGGTGAACACATTATGGCGTTCCAAAATATATGCAAATACCAGTACGACCAATGCATATACGGCTGGCATGATGTAGCTTCTGCCATGCGGAATAAGCAGAATAAGAACAGCAAACAACATACTGTAAAGCGTAACACGCCAGTGTTTTTTTGTTAAGCTGGCGGCATGGTGGCCTTCATAGATGCCGATAACCGCCAGTGCTGTAATAAACAGATTAAAGATGATCGTATCGTAAAACGCAATGGCGACCCCCAGAATGATAAGACCAACCAATGCGGAAATGATCCGTGTTTTCATTTGATTCCTCCAAAGCGGCGGTCCCGCCCGACATATTCCCACAAGGCTTCATTCAGGTGCTGCTGGGTAAAATCTGGCCACAGTACATCCATAAACACAAATTCAGCATAGGCACTCTGCCATAGCATAAAATTAGAAAGGCGTTTTTCCCCACTAGGCCGGATGATAAGATCCGGATCCGGTTGCCCGATAGTATACAAGTATTGCTCCAAATCCGGAAATTCGAGCTGGGTGGCGTTTTTCTTTCCTGTACTGCAGTCCTGCGCTATCATGTGTGCGGCATGCAGTAGCTCTTCCCTGCCGCCGTAATTAACAGCTAGATTGACCGTAAGATCGGTAAAATGCTCACTGGCCTTTTCCGCCTTATCAATGGCCTTTTGCAGTCTTTCACTTAGGCGGGCGCGGTCACCGATGATACGCAGACGGATTTCTTCTTTGATATACTGCTCACTGTCATCCAGGTAGTGCTGCAGCATTTGCATGATGACTGCTACTTCGTGCGCCGGTCGCTTCCAGTTTTCCGTGGAAAAGGCATATACCGTCAAGTAACGAATACCAATTTTTTTGCAGTAGCGGGCAATGTCCATAAAGACCTCGCTGCCACGGCGGTGTCCATATTCACGAGCCAGTCCGCGTGCCTTGGCCCATCGGCCATTGCCATCCATAATAATGCCGATGTGCTGAGGGAGGTATTCTGTCGGGGGCGGTACAGCAGTTTTATCCTTAGGCATATATTCCATTGCTAATCTCCCTCCTGTGCTCAAAAACCAAAATTCAAAATCAGCCCCACCAACCGGGAACGGCCGGTGAGGCTGACGATTTTTGTGGATGGCCGTAGGTTCCACTTAAACGGACATGATTTCTTTTTCTTTTTCGGCGGTAATCTTATCGATCTCTGCGATGTACTTGTCAGTAATCTTTTGACAATCATTCTCCAGGTTTTTCAAGTCATCCTCTGTGATCTCGCTGGCTTTCTTCATCGCTTTCAGTTTATCGTTGGCATCACGGCGGATGGAGCGAATCGCAACCTTGGATTCTTCACCCATCTTGGCGATGCCTTTCGCTAAATCTTTTCTGCGCTCTTCGGTGAGAGGTGGGAACAAAAGGCGCAGGACAGTACCATCGTTATTGGGATTGATACCAATATCAGAAGCCTGAATGGCCTTCTCAATGGATTTAAGGGTAGACTTATCGTATGGCTGGATGACCAGTGTACGAGCCTCCGAAACAGATACCGCGGCCAGCTGGTTAACGCGGGTGGGCACGCCATAGTAATCCACCTCCAGCTTATCCAGCACGGCAGGGTTGGCGCGGCCGGCACGGATGGCAGCCAGTTCCTCACGCAGGACGGAAATGGTTTTGGTCATTTTCTCTTCATGCAGTTTTAGTTCGGGGTTCATTATTTTATGCCTCCTTCACAATTGTTCCAATATCATAGCCGCACAGCGCACGGCAAATATTCTCGGGATCAGAAAGATCAAATACTACGATCGGGATTTTGCTTTCGCGGCAGAGAGACGCTGCTGTCATATCCATCACATTAAGATTCTGCGCCAGCACCTGCGAAAAGCTGACGGTGCTGTACCTCTTGGCATCGGGGTACTTCTTAGGGTCTTTGTCATAAACACCATCCACCATGGTAGCCTTCAGAATCGCATCGGCATCGATTTCAGCAGCTCTCAGCGCGGCGGCTGTATCGGTGGAAAAGAACGGATTGCCCGTGCCGCAGCCAAAGATCACAACACGGTCTTTTTCCATGTGCCGTACCGCACGGTTGCGGATATAGGGCTCCGCGAACTGTTCCATGGTTATAGCGGTCTGAACGCGCACCGGCACATCCAGCGATTCCAGTGCATCGGCCAGGGCCAACGCGTTGATAACGGTAGCCAGCATACCCATGTGGTCTGCACGAGTCCTGTCCATTTTACCGCTGGAGCGGCCACGCCAAAAGTTGCCGCCGCCGACAACGATGCCCATCTGTACTCCCAATGTTTGGACTGCGGTTTTTATATTTTTGCAGATCTCCAGCACCACATCATAATTGATGCCATTCCCCTGCTGCCCGGCAAGAGCTTCTCCGCTCAGCTTCAGAATCACACGCTTATAGCGAACTTCCAACGGACTGTAACGACCCAATCTGTATTCCCCCTTTGGTTGATACCGCTGCTTCTTAACTATTATACATGAATGAATCAAATCAGTAAAGAGCAATCAAAAGATAAATTTTGAACAGTTTATTTCAAAAGGCCGTCAGCACCGCCACGATCCCGCAACAGCGGGATCATTCCATCAGTACATTCTACTGTTCCGTCCGCGAAGATCCACATGGCCTCCCAGCCCATTTTTTCCGCCATAGCACGGGAATCCGCATATGGAAGGGTATACAGTGTTGTGGATGCAAGGTCAGCAATACCGCTATCCGGGATGATAACAGTGACACCTCGGTAATAAGCAGCAGGCATCAGGGTGTCTGGATCGATAATGTGGTGAACACGCTGTTTTCCTACCATATAGTAGCGCTGGTAGTCTCCGCTGGTAACTACGCAGGTATTATTGACATATGCCACATCAATGGAATTGCCGCCGCCCAGTTCTTCCGCCGTAAAGGGATCCTGAATTCCAATGCCCCAGCTGGAACGAATACCGTCAAGGGGTGGATCGGCGGCCACTACATTGCCACCGGCACTAACAATAAAGGAGGTGAAACCGGCATCGTAGGCTTCCTGGCACGCCAGCTGCGTGGCATACCCTTTGGCTACAGCGCCAACATCGAGGCTCATGCCTTCCTTTGCTAAATACACTGTTCCTGCTTCCCTATCCACAATGACATCTTCAATATTACACACTGGGAGCTTTTCCATCAATGATTCTATCTTAGGCAACTTGGCATCGGTGGGGTCAGCAGAGTAGCGTTCCATATAATTGTGCCAAATAGATAGCACGGGCCCCAGCGCAATATTTACTTTTCCATCGGTTTTTCCATACCACTCTTGGCAAAATTCGATAAGGTCAAGTATTTCTTCTCGTACCGGAACAGGCTGGATTCCAGCATTATCATTGATAGTTTTGAGATTATTTTCATCGCTATATTCATAGTAGATATCATACAACTGGCTCAGTTCCTCCATGCGGGACTTAATCTGCCCCGCATACCGCGAAAATTCCTCCTCGGTCTTGCAGTATCCCACGATCTGCACCACCGTATCAAAGGTCCCGTAGAACTGGGCGGAATATTTGGTGTAGCCGGTATCGGGCGTCTTTTGGACGCCGCATCCGGGCAGCAGCAGGAACACCGCCGTCAGCAAAGCAATCAGTTTTTTCATCTTGAACTCTCCGTTTCTTGTCTTTCTTTATATTCTACAATTCTTATGGCATAAAATCAATCTTTGTATTTCCTCCTCATACAGTTATAGTCATTCGTGTGCTGTAACAATTAACAGATATACGGATTATCGAATTAGAAAATACAGCATTTTAACAAAAAAATTATAGGCATCTTGCAGAATAACTTGTAAAATAGTATAATAAACAAGTATCGAACAAAAAACAAAACGATACATACTTTTCAAGGAGGAAAAGAAAATGAAAAAGTTTATTGCAATGCTTCTGGTTGCGATGATGGCTCTTTCTCTGGTAGCCTGCGGCAATGATCCCGCTCCTACTCCTGATCCCGAGCCCACCGCTTCCACCTACAAGACTGGTCTGGGCATGGATGTTTCCATGAGCGGCACTGATGCCGAGGATGAGGATCCTGCCAAGACTCAGGCTGATGTTACTGTTTGCGAGGCTACCTTCGATAAGGATGGTAAGATCGTTGCCATCTCCTTTGATGTAGTTCAGGCGAAGGCTACCGTTGACGCTGACGGCGTTGTTACTGTTGCCGAGGATGTCAAGACCAAGAGCGAGCTGGGCGATGACTACAACATGAAGAAGTATGCCAACCCCGCCGCTGTCGGTGAGTGGTATGAGCAGGCTGCTGCCCTGGAAGCTTACTGCATCGGTAAGACCGCTGCCGAGGTTGCCGCTATGGAGCTGGGCCCCAATGCCCATGACCACACCGACACCCCCGCTGTGGAGGAGCTGAAGTCCACCTGCACCATCTCTGTTACCGCTTTCCTCAATGCGCTGACCAAGGCTTATGACAATGCTACCACTGAGTACACTGGCTATGCTAAGGCTGGCCTGGGCATGGTAACCAACATGAGCGGCACCGATGCTGAGGATGAGGATCCCGCTAAGACTCAGGCTGATGTCACTGCTGTCGCGCTGGCTTTGGATGCCGAGGGCAAGATCGTTGCCATCTCCATCGATGTTGTTCAGGCTAAGGCTGAGGTTACTGAGGGTGAAGTGACCGTGGCTGAGAATGTCAAGACCAAGCGTGAGCTGGGCGATGACTACAACATGAAGAAGTATGCTACCCCTGCTGCTGTTGGTGAGTGGTATGAGCAGGCCAATGCTTTTGAAGCTTACTGCATTGGTAAGACTGCCGATGAGGTTGCTGGCATGCCTTTGGGCGAGAACGCTCACGGCTATACCGATGCTCCCGCTGCTGAGGAGCTCAAGAGCACCTGCACCATCTCCGTTACTGCTTTCCTTAACGCCATCGCTAAGGCTGCTGTTAACGCGAAATAATCTTATTGCTTAAATAAAATGGAGCGCTGGAATACCGGCGCTCTATTTTTTTGTGTGTTTATTATGTTTTTTGTGTTTTTGGTGCATACTATTGATGACTCTGCGGAGCCAAAAAGAAATAATGGAGGAAGTAAAATGAAACGGTTTTTTGCAATTCTTCTCTGCCTAGTTATGGTGTGTGCGTTGGTTGCCTGCAACAATAGCACACCCAATAACGGCAACAACGACAACAATGGTACAAATGGCACCAACGGAACCAATGATAATAACGGGAACGGGGCCAATAACGGTGGTACAGTCAATGGAACTGCGTACCGTGTAGGGCTGGGCATGACGGTGGAATCCACCGTCAGCCCGGCGGAGGACGATGACGATGGCCGTGCGGAGGCTGCTGTAACGACCTGTGCCCTGCTACTGGACCAAGAAGGAAAGATTCTCTCGGTTACATTCGACTGCGTGGAAGCCGCCGCAAGCTACAATACCAGCGGGAATGTTACTTGGCCGGGCACCTATAAAAGCAAGAAAGAACAGGGTAACGATTATGGATTGAAGGAGTATTCTTCCATCGGAAAAGAATGGTACGAGCAGGTAAATGCTTTGGAAGCATATTGCATTGGAAAAACAGTCAGCGATGTATCCTCGATGCAGATGAAGGAAGAAAACGGAAAACAAGAGATTCCTGCTGCTGCGGAGCTTAGCTCCTCCTGCACCATTTCTTGTGATCAGTTTATTGATGCCCTAAAGAAAGCAGAAATGAATGTAAAGTGAGTTTGATTCACACAAAGCCGCCGCAATGACGGCTTTTTCTTTTACATTAGCGGGGAAATCCTACATTGACAGAATGTCCTAATTAGGCTATGATGAAGACATGGCGAAATGATACCGCCGGCCAAGGAGGAAACCATATGAACAGAATTATTACAGTAGGCCGTGAATTTGGCAGCGGAGGTCGGGAAATCGGACGCAAAATCGCACAGGAGTTAGGAATTGCCTACTACGACCATGAGATCGTAACAGAGTTGATCCGCCGCACCAATTTGGCGGAAGAATACATCCGCAGCATCGAGGAGAAGAACCCGGTGCCTGTCTTTGCCGTGACGACCGGCCGCACCTTCCTTTCTATCAGCAACCCGCTGGCCGATCAGCAGGTTTCTATTCTCTCGGAAGAGGGCCGCATCATTCAGGATATGGCGGAAAAATCCGACTGTGTGATTGTAGGACGCCGGGCGGACTATATTTTACGGGATAAAAAGCCATTGCGGCTCTTTATATATGCAGGTATGGATTTTAAGATGCAGCGCTGCCGGGAATGGGAGCATTTTGGTGAGGAGATTACTGATAAAGCCCTCCGCCAAAAGATTCAAAGCGTTGATAAAGAACGCGCCAAATACTACGAGTTTATGACCGGCCAAAAATGGGGCGACAAAGCCAATTATGATATATGCCTTAATACATCCGCATTGGGCATCGAAAAGACCGTACAGAGCATCCTTGCGCTTCTAAAGTAGACCCCTTCCCCCTTCATATTACTTGCACATTGCAAAAGGCAGGCTCCCATAGGGAGCCTGCCTTAACTTTTGTTTTATGATAGCAACTTGATCGAAACGATCATAATAAGCGCTATAATAAGAATAATGGGTAAAAAGGTGAGCAAAGCTGAAATGACCATAGCCGGCAAATCACCTTTTTCCAAATTGTCTTTGGAGAAAGGATTATCATCTACTTGCCGAATGGGTGTTTCTTGATCCTCTTCCCCACCATCCGGCAACGGGCCATTCATCTTCTCGAGGTATTCCTTGTTGCGATGATTCATGGTGTCCATTGCGCGCTTTTGGCGTTCCTTAAATATCATTTGCTTCTCCTAAAACACCGCTTAGAGATTATCCTTAAGAATATGGTGGCAAGCCACGAAGTGGTTGGGGCGTACTTCTTCCATTTCGGGTGTTACCATCTTGCAGATATCGGTGCAGTATTTGCAGCGAGTATGGAACTTGCAGCCCTTAGGCGGATTAACCGGACTGGGAATATCGCCCTCCAGAATGACCAGTTCGCGGTCATCATCCACATTAGTGGTAGGAATCGCGCCCAACAGAGCCTCAGTATAGGGGTGCAGCGGATGGTCAAACAGCTCTTGGGATTCTGCCTGCTCTACCATGTTGCCCAAATACATAACACCGATACGATCGGAAATATAACGGACAACGGAAAGGTCATGAGTAATGAACAGGTAGGTTAAGTTCTGCTGTTCCTTCAGGTCGCTCAACAAGTTGATAATCTGCGACTGAATGGATACATCCAGTGCGGAAACTGCCTCATCGCAAACGACAAACTTGGGATTAGTAGCCAGACTGCGTGCAATGCCGATTCTCTGGCGCTGACCGCCGGAAAATTGGTGAGGATAGCGGTGGAGGAAGTAGGAAGCCAAACCGCATTCTTCCATGATCCCCATGATCGCGTCTTGCAGTCTGGGGCTGTTTTTGGTATAAAAGCCGTGCGAAACCAAACTTTCACCGATGATTTGACCAACAGACATACGGGGGTTCAGCGAAGAATAAGGATCCTGGAAGATAAGCTGCAGGTCGCTGCGCAACTGGCGCATCTCCTCATACTTTAGGCGTGCAAGATCAATACCGTCATCCCGGTAGCCCTCATACTTCTGGAAGCGCTCATCATCCTTATACGGCTCACGCATCTTGTTCAGCACTTCATGCTCCGCAGCAAGCTCCTTTTCGACCTCTGCGATCTGCGCCTGAACCTCCTCTACCTTCTTGCGGGCAGTCGCCGCCTTGGGGGCGACCTCCGAAGACTTGTAGAGGATATCGGCCAATTCGACCGAAAGGGATCTCTCCTTGAGATGGAGCTTATGCAGCTGTTTGGAAAGCTTGTTGATCTTGAGGAACTGCTCCGAAACGGGTGCAAGATCCTCCACCACAATGAAACCGCCGATGACATTCGTTATATCCAACAGTGCATCATGGGCTTTCTTCTTAGCAGCAGCCAAGTCATTGTGATGCTTCAGTTTATCCTCATCGCTCATGGCGTCATATTCCGCCTGCAGATGATCCCTTTTTTCTTCCAGCTGAGCCAAATGCTTACGGCGCTTATCCAGCGTCTTGATGGTCTCCCGGATATACTCAGGACACAGCTCATCAATCGTGCGGCCATAGTACATGGTACGGCCATCAGTTTGCGGATAAACCTGCAAAATAGTACGGCCAAAAGTGGATTTGCCGCAGCCGGACTCGCCTACCAAACCGAAGGTTTCACCCTCGTAGATTTCCAGGTCGATACCATCATTGGCTTTTACATACATCCCGCGTTTTTTCAGCGGGAACCACTGCTTCAGATTGCTGATGCGGAGCAAAACTTTTTTATCATTTGACATTTTGTTTTCTCTCCTCCTTGTTCGGGTAATAGCATCTGATGTGGTGTTCTTCGGTCAGATGAGTCATGGGAGGCTCAGCCTCATGGCACTTTTCTGTAGCATATTTGCAGCGGGGGGCAAACTTGCAACCCTTGGGCAGATCTAGCGGGTGCGGAACTGCTCCGGGAATTGCCTCAAGACGCTGATTGGTGGGGGTATCCAGGCGGGGAATCGAAACCAGAAGGCCCTCGGTATAAGGGTGGGAATACTCGGTCTTTGGGTCAAAAAGCATCTTTGCGGGAACGCGCTCCACCACCTGACCGCAGTACATAACAGCGACATAGTCTGCCATCTGGTTGATAACGCCCAAATCGTGGGTGATGAACAAAATACTGGTGCCGTTTTCCCGCTTCAGATCATTCATCAGTCGCAGGATCTGCGCCTGAATGGTAACATCCAGTGCGGTGGTCGGTTCATCTGCAATCAACAGCTTGGGACGGCATGCCAGCGCCATGGCAATCATAACACGCTGACGCATACCACCGGAAAGCTGGTGCGGATACTGTTTGGCAACAATCTCGGGATTCGGAATCTTTACCTCACGCAGCAGGTCAACAGATTTTTCCGCCGCTTCCTTCTTGGAAAGTCCCTGATGGATGATAAACGGCTCAGAAAGCTGTTGTTCAATAGAGAAAACGGGGTTTAAGCTGGTCATTGGCTCCTGGAAGATAACCGAGATATCATTGCCGCGAATCTTATACATCTCACTAAGGGGGAGTTTAGTGAGATCAACACCATTAAAGAGAATCTGACCGCCAGCAATATAACCATTGCCGTCAAGCAGGCGCAGGATACTCATAGCAGATACACTCTTACCAGAGCCAGATTCTCCTACGACACCCAGGGTCTTCCCTTCCTCAACGGTGTAGGAAACATTGTTTACAGCTTTTACTGTACCACGCTTGGTGTCAAAGAAGGTATACAGGTCGATAATTTCAAGCAGTTTTTTCTCGTTTTCCATGATACACCCTCCTTATCTTTCATTCGACTTCGGATCCAGTGCATCACGCAGACCGTCGCCGATTAAGTTGATGCAAACGCAGGAAAGACCGAAGATAAGACCAACGAATACCCAGTTCCACCAGTAGTTCTGAATGATTACACTGTTATTGGCATTAGAAAGCATATTGCCCCAAGTAGGTGTAGGAGCGGGAATACCAAATCCCAAGTAAGAAAGCGTGCTTTCCGTCAGCATAGAGGTACCAAACGAAAGAGTGATGGAAACCAGTACAACGGACATAACATTGGGGATGATATGCTTGAAAATAATTTTATTTTCCTTTACACCAATAGTCTTCGCAGCGGTAACATACTCCATCTCGCGCTGGGCAAACATCTGCGCACGGACCTGGCGGCAAAGCCCCGGCCACGACAGAAGTCCCAGAATGACCATGATGATATACATTCGCTGCTCCACGCTTACCTGCGATCCAAGCACCGCAGAAAGGATCATGGCAAAAGGAATGAACGGCATACTGGATACAACCTCTGCAATACGCATGATCGCCATATCGAGGAAACCGCCGAAGTAGCCGGCGATGCCGCCCAACAGAATACCGATGATGGTAGAAATAACAACAGACAAAGCACCAATGGTCATGGTCATCTTACCGCCGTTTACCAAGCGAGCAAAGATATCGCGCCCAAGGTCGTCGGTTCCCAGCAGGAACCCCTTGAGACCCCATGTGTGCATCTTACCGTTGGCGTCTATTGCGTAGTTCTGATAATATCCAGTAAAGATATTCTTCACATCCACAGAGTCATTGGTCAATTCCGTAGGAACATTGATCTGCTTATAACGGTTGTGGCCCCAGGAGGCAACATTGCCGTCCTCCATTACGACGGTGTAATGGTAACGCCCGCCCTCGATCTTGATGGGCTTGGTGCTGAATGCAGGCAGGGCGCCCTCGCCACGTGTGGTAACACCCCAGGTAAGAACGGTACCGTCATTCTTCAGTGCTGCAACAGAGTTTGCGGTAGCCGCAATGGATACCACGCCGCTCTTTGCACCTGCAGGAATATCGGTTGCCAGCAAGGAGGTTGCCTTATCGCCGGAATAAGCCACAGAACCATCGTCTAGCAAAACAATATAAGCGGTATCTGTCAAAGCAGCGTCCACCACATGCCCATCGTACAGCTCTTTATCCATACCGATATCGGCAAAGTTCGCGTTGCCCCAAAGGAGCAGACGGTTGTCATCGGTAAGGGCTGCGGAGAACTGATGGGAGGCAAAAACCTTGGTGATCTTGAAGTTGTGGAAACGGTTGTTTTCGGAAAGCTCCTGCGGCAGCTTGGTCTGCCCCAAACGGGCGTTGCCCCAGCAGTAAACGGTTCCCTTATCGTCCACTGCTACAATGTGGTCAAAGCCGGCAGCGATCTGCGTGATCTTCGCCTTCTGAACCTCCTTGGGAACATCGGCGACATCGATCACACGGGAAACCTTGGTTTTACCCCAAACATAAACATTACCGTTCATATCTACACCGGCGGAGAAATTGGAGCCGACCGAAATATCGGCGATGCCCTCATTCTCCAGCTCTTCGGGATAGTCCATCATGGAATATCCTGGGGATACATTGACCAGGGTGCTGTCCTGCTCTCCCAAATCCAGCACAACAAAGCTGGGAGCAATAAACACAAACAGCATAATAAGAATCAGCAGTACAAGAGAGATAACAGCCAGTGGCTTGGAGAAGAAGCTCTTTGCCACCATACGGGCAGGGCTTTGCAGCGCTTCCTCTGCGTAAATGTCCATTTCCTTATTTGGGAAAAACAGGCGGGAGAACCAGCGGCCCAGTGTCCCCTTCTTCTCCCCGGAGCCTGCCTTCTTATTCTCTTTACTCATATTCAGCAGCCTCCTTCCTTACTTGTTTACACGAACGCGGGGATCGACCAGACCATAGCTCAAGTCGGTAAGCAGTACGCCCACCAGGCTCACCACGGTATAGAACATCTGCATGGCAAGCACCAGCTCATAGTCGGTGTTGTTCAGTGCCTGCCAGTACAGCCGGCCGGTGCCGTTTAGGGCAAAGGTTGTTTCGATAACCAGCGAGCCGCCGGTGAAAACCGAGATGATCCAGCCCATAATGGAGGTAGAAACCGGCAGCAGCGCATTACGCCATGCATGGCTGTAAATAACCACCTTTTCCTTCAAACCCTTTGCCCGTGCGGTGCGGATATAATCCTGCGTCAAGGTATCAATCATCGCCGCGCGGACAGTACGAGTCATGCCCGCCAAACCGATAAAGACCAGTACCAGTATGGGCAATGCCATATAGTACATTCTGTCTGCGAACTCGGTAAATCCAGTGTAGGTGGAGCCGGGGGTCTTGGCACCGCCTACCGGGAATATTTGCAGCTTAACGGCAAACAGGTAGATGAATACAATACCGACCAGATAACTGGGCAAGCTATACCCTACTACCGTTACCGCCTGGATCGCACTATCGGAAGCCTTGCGGCGATGAACAGCACAATAAATACCCAGCGGGATAGTAATGGCGAGGGTAAGTATGGTACTGAACAGGTTCAGCAGTATGGTGTTTGCCATTGGCGCTTTTATGACATCAATGACCGGACGCTTATACAGAGTGGAATCGCCAAACTGCCCCTGTAACAAACCGTTGAATGTCCCGCCCATATCCGGAATCAAACCCATCCAGCGGGAGTAACGAACGACCAACGGATCATCTAATCCCAATTCGGCTCGTTTTTCCAGATACTGACGCTGCCACTCTGCCGGCTTCAGAACCTTACGCAGCGGTTCCATCTCCAGCAGAGCAGGGTCACTGGGAATCAAATTATAAAGGGCATACATCAATAAGGATACTACAAAGAATACAATAACGATGTATACCAGTCGTTTAAGGATATACTTCCCCATATTCCTTTGGCCTCCCGATTATAAAATGACGAGCAAACGCATGAAAGCGTTTATTCTTATATCATAAACCATTTACGGATAAATTGCAACTTTTGATTTGAAAAATTGTAAACTAATACTGAAAAAATATTTATTTGTGCAGGATTTACGGCATAAAGTAAAAGAACGGGGGCGGCAGATGAACCGCCGCCCCCTCTTTTAATGCATTAGCTACATGTGGGCGATAGATTATTTGGTACCAACCCAGTTCGCATACAGGATAGCACGCTCGAAGCCCCAGAAGGAATCCTCAGCATAGTTATCGATGGTGTTGGGATAAACAGTAACATAGATGTTGGAGTACAGGGGAACCATGGGCAGCAGCTCATTCCAGCGAATGATGTACTTCTCCCACAGGTCAAGGTAGGTCGCCTCGTCGCTGGGCTCTACGCCGTAAACCATATCCATGGAGAGCTTATCCAGCTGCTCATCATACAGATGCTGTACATTGTAACCCTGCTCAATGTACTCGGGATCGGTGGTCCAGTTGTAGGACTCATCATAGACACCGCCGTTGTAACCGGTAGCCAGGTTGAACATATTGTAGGTGGGCATGCTGTAATCGCCGCCAAGGCCATAGGAGTCCTGACGATACATGTAGTTCAGCAGCTCGGGGAAGGTCATCTCGGTCTTGACGATGGAAACACCGGCAGCCTTGGTGGCCTCGCTGTTCGCCAGCATGGTGGAAAGCAGAGCGGAAACAGCGTTACCCTCGGAGGAAGCCCAGTTGATGGTAGCGGGCATCAGAATAGTGCCGTCAGCCAGAACCTTGTTGAAGCTGTCATAGTACTTGGCCTGCTCCTCGGTAACCTTGGCATAACGAACCTCGCCGGAGCCGTCAACATAGTCGGAGCCGTCAGCATTGTAAACGAAGCCAGCCTGCTTCAGCAGCTCAACAGCCTTCTCGGGGTTGTAGTCATAGTGGTTGATCTTCTTTTCAATGTCGGTCTTGGCGGTCATGGTGAAAGCGGTGCAGTAAGGACCATGCACTACGCTGCCCCAGCCCTTGCAGAAGGTCTGAGCAAACTCAACGCGATCCAGCAGATAGGCAACCGCCTGACGGAACTCGGCAAACTGGGTCGGACCAAGGTCGCAGGCGAAGCCGAAGTAACCGTAACCGGCGCGGTCATACTGGCTGGTGGAGCTGTTGATGGTACCGGCCTCGATGAGGTCCATAACAGCGTTAACCTCAGAGCCATCAGCGATCTGGGAATAGATCTGGATCTGACCGGTGGTGATCATATCCATAACGGTATCTTCGGAGGTCTTAACGATAACCAGCTTCTGGATACCGGGCTTCTGACCCTCGAAGTTGCCGTTGTAGTTCTCGTTTACTTCCAGAACGATCTCACGGGAGCTCTGATCGAAGCTGACGAGGTTGTAGGGACCGGCGGTAACACGGTTACCGGTGGCAAAACGGCCGGCAGTAACAGTCTCACCAACGGTTTCAGCGGTGAACTCCTTGCCGTCAGCATTTACAAAGTAAACGCCCTCGCCGTCATCCTTAACAGACCAGCCCTCGCCGAACCAGTAGGTGAGGTTAACAGCCTGCATGGCGGCATAAGTAATATCATAGTAGTAAGGCAGATAAGAGGTCTCGCCATCCTCGCCGGTCTTGGCGATGGTGATGGAGAAGGTCTTCTCATCGTACAGACGTACCGCGGAAAGAACATTGGTCTCGCCGTTACGATAAGCCAGACCGCCGGGCAGCATGTTATAGGTAGCGGAAACAACGCCCATCTCCTTACCGGCAGGAGAGGTAACGAACATAGTCCAAGCTACGAAGTTCTCGGCAGTAACAGCTTCGCCGTTGTTGAACTTCAGGCCATCATTGATGACGAACTTGAAGGTAACGTTGCCGTTCTCCTCCTCGATACGCTCGTAGGACTTAACGACGGTCTTGTTGATTCCATAGTCACCGTGCTGATCACTCTCGACGGTAGTCATATCATCGGTCAGTGTCATAACCGCCTTATCGGTGGCATTGGGGTTTCTTACGAAAGCGGAATAGGCCCAGTCGCCGGAAGCTTCGGTAGAAGTACCGATAACAACCTGACCGTCAGCTTTCTTCTTGCCCTCGCCGCAGGCTACCATGGTAAGAACCATGACTACAGCGAGCAACAGAGCCAGAAACTTTTTCATGTTGCAATTTCCTCCTTAAATATTTTCGTTTTGTTATTTTGAATCGGGCTTGCGCCGCGAATTCACAAATTAGGTGATTTCAGTCCATTTATACCTAAAATCCTAGGGCAAAGCGCTGCGACTTGCAGGATTTAATTTTGAATCCTGTATTCTATAAAAATTTTTTTAATATATTACCATAGAATTTTTAATTTGTCAATTATTTGCGCGGGATATTGTGATTTTATCTGTTGATTTGTGAAATCCAAACAGAGTTTTTATGCAACTCCCCTGCCCTGTTTCACCACTTTAGCTATATCTTTATTCGATACCGCTCAAATCATAATTTTCCAGCCATTTACTGGCTGTCTGGCAAACACCGTTTAGGCAGCTTTCCTCAAATGGGCTTTCCAACCCAGCGTTTTTCAGCAGTTCGGTAAATACCCGGCTGCCGCCCTGACGGGTGTAAGCCATATAGTGCTCCCAGGCATCTTTACGGTCTTTCTGCTGCAGCGCCCAGATCTGGAGTGCAACGGTCTGTGCCAGGCAATAATCAATATAATAGAACGGCATAGAGTAAATATGATGCTGACGCTGCCAGCCTTCCCCCTCGCTGTAGAACGGAATATCGCCGTCCAACTTCATCCAAGGCATATAAATACCAAGCAGCTCTTTCCATGTATCGTGGCGCTCTCTGGGGGTCATATCAGGCTTTTCATACACCATGTGCTGGAAGTGATCGACCATAGTACCGTAAGGGATAAAGGTAAGGGCGCCGGAAAGATGGCTGTAACGGAACTTGCGGGCGTCCTCACCGAAGAAACCTTCCACCCACGGCCACGCCATAAACTCCATCGACATGGAATGAACCTCACAGCCCTCCATGCTGGGCCAAATGTAGGAGGTGGGAATGCGATGGCGGTTCATATACGCAGCAAAGGCATGACCAGCCTCATGGGTCACGACCTCCACATCGTGCTGGGTACCATTAAAGTTGGCAAAGATAAAGGGAACCTCGTAATCGGCAATGCTGGTGCAGTAGCCGCCGCTGCGCTTTCCTTCGGTGGAAAGCACATCAAGAAGCTCATTATCCAACATCATGCGGAAAAATTCGCCGGTCTCAGGAGAGAGTTCATCATAGAACTTACGACCCATAGCAAGGATCTCATCAGGGGTTCCTACTGGCTTGGGATTACCGGAGCGGAATTCCAGCGCATTATCTGCAAAGCTCATGGGATATTCCTTGCCCAAACGCTTTGCCTGCTCACGGTAAATGCTGTCCGCTACAGGAACCAGATACTTTACGACCGCCTTGCGGAACTTTTCAATGTCTTCCTTGGTATAGCAGTTACGACCCATGCGATAATAGCCCAGCGTCGTATACCCCTCATATCCAAGCTTTTTACCCATCTCGTCCCGCAGATGAGTCAGTTTATCATACAGCTCATCAAATTTGGTCTGGTTTTCCTTGTACCAGTCGCCTTCAGCCTTCCAGGCAGCCAGACGGCGTGCATCATCGGGGTCGCTCTTAAAGGGAGTAAGCTGAGAGAGGGTGTATACACCGCCCTCAAAGGGGATCTGCGCAGAGGCCAGCAGCTTTTCGTATTCTACGGTCAGCTCGTTTTCCTTTTGCAGATCTTCAATGATTGCGGGAGAGAATGTCCTGCGGGCAATTTCGGCATTCACAAACATCAAATCACCGTATTCTGCAGCAAACTCCGGACGATAGGGGGACTCCAGCATCGCCTGCGTCCATGCCTGATTACATTCCTCCAGCTCCGGATCGACCTTGTTCCAGAATTTCATTTCCCCATCATAAAAAGCATCGCGGGTATCAATGGTGTGGCGAATATGGGCAAGATTCGCCAAGGTGCTGATATGCTTATTCAGCTTTTCCTCTGCCAGGAACAATTCTTTCGCCTCAGTATAGCTTTTCGCTGCTTTCAGCTTTTCAGTCAAGCCATTCAACTCAGCTTTCAGCTGCTCAGCATCCGGGCGCTCATATTTCATCTGGGAAAATTTCATTCTGAAGTCCTCCTTGTTGTTTGATATTACAATAATAACGCATTTTTTTGTTCAAATCAACAGGTAATCTTCTACATTACATAATAAAAACAGCAACCACCCATAAGGATAGTTGCTGTCTCTATCATTTTCACTAAATTACTTTACCATGCTGGCAACTTCAGCAGCGAAGTCGTCCTCGCGCTTCTCGATACCCTCACCCTTTTCATAGCGGACAAATTCAGCAACCTTGATGGTGCCGCCCAGCTCCTTGCCAGTCTTCTCGATATACTCGGCAACATCGATCTCGCCGTCCTTAACGAAGGGCTGCTTGAGCAGGCAGACTTCCTTATAGAACTTGTTGATACGGCCGTCTACCATCTTCTCCTTAACCTGAGCGGGCTTGCCAGCCAGCTTAGGATCGTTCTCGATCTGGGCCAGAACGATCTCCTTCTCCTTGGCAACCTCATCAGCGGGAACGCACATGGGGCAAATGTAGCTGGGGCTTACAGCCGCAATCTGCATGGCGATATCCTTGCCGAAGGTCTCAAAGTCCTTGTCGGCGGCCACGCCATCCAGCTCAAACTTGACCAGGACGCCAATACGGCCGCCGCCGTGGGTGTAGCTGACTACATTGCCCTCGTAGCGAGTGAAGCGACGGATCTTCAGGTTTTCGCCAATGGTGAGGATCTTATCCTTCAGCGCGGCGTCAACAGTAACATCGGTACCGGCCAGCTTGCAGTTCATCAGGGCCTCTACATCAGCGGGATTCTCATCAATAACAGTCTTGGCACAAGCCTCGACAAAACTGATGAAATCAGCGTTTTTACCAACAAAGTCGGTTTCGGAGTTGACCTCGATAACAACGCCAACCTTCTTTTCGTAATCTACCATGGTGCATACCACACCCTCGGCAGCTACGCGGCCGGACTTCTTGGCGGCAGCGGCCAGGCCCTTCTCACGCAGGAACTCGATCGCCTTTTCTACATCGCCGTCAGAAGCGGTCAGAGCTTTTTTGCAGTCCATCATGCCACAGCCGGTTTTTTCGCGCAGATCCTTAACATCTTGAGCAGTAAATGCCATTTTTGTTTCCTCCTGTATCTTTTATGGATGTTTTATCACAGTTTCTCAAGAAAAGCCCGAAAGTGCTTCGGGCTTCTCCGTGTCAGTTCTTATTCCTGGGTCTCAGCAGCGGTCTCGGCCTCAGCTTCAGCGGCGCCCATAGCGCCCTGGTGACCTTCAATGATGGCGTTGGCCATCGCGGAGGAGATCAGCTTAACAGCGCGGATAGCATCATCGTTGCCGGGAATAACATAGTCGATCTCATCAGGATCGCAGTTGGTATCTACGATAGCGATAACGGGGATGCCCAGCTTGTGCGCTTCAGCAACAGCGATCTTCTCCTTGCGGGGATCGACAACGAACATAGCAGCTGGCAGCTTGTTCATATCCTTAATGCCGCCGAGGTATTTCTCGAGCTTCTCAATCTCGAGTTCCAGCTTAACAACTTCCTTCTTAGGCAGACGCTCAAAGGTGCCATCTGCTTCCATCTTGCGCAGCTGCTCCAGACGACGGATACGCTTACGGATGGTTTCAAAGTTGGTGAGCATACCGCCCAGCCAACGAGCGTTTACATAGTAAGCACCGGCGCGCTCCGCTTCCTCACGGATGGAATCGCCAGCCTGCTTCTTGGTACCAACAAAGAGAACGGTGCCACCGTTGGCGGAAAGCTCACGAACGAAATCATAAGCCTCTTCCAGCTTCTTTACGGTCTTCTGCAGATCGATAATGTAGATACCGTTGCGCTCGGTGAAGATGTACTGAGCCATCTTGGGGTTCCAGCGACGGGTCTGGTGACCAAAATGTACGCCAGCTTCCAGAAGCTGTTTCATAGATACTACTGCCATTGTTTGTTTACCTCCAAAAATTTGTTTGTGTAACCTCTGCGGCAGTCATCTCCGCCCTGCCACCCTTGCGGGCACATGGCCGAACAGATCGTACCGCATGCGTTGTACCGATATAGTTTATCATAGCTTTTCTGGAAAATCAAGCATAAATAAAAAGAAAATCCGCAGTTTTCTGCGGATCATCCTCAATCAGTGCAAGGCCCCGGCAAAGGACGGCCGACGATGGGGCGGTGCCGGGCATGCCACATTTTCCACCAGTACGGTATCTTCCCCAATACATTTGATCTGATCCCATGGAATAATCAGGTCTGGCTCCCTGCCAAACAGGCCAAAAAAGCGCGGTCTGCCGAAAATGATAAGGGTACAAATATGCGCTGTACAGGTATCAAACTCCACATCGCAAACGCATCCTAGGCAGGCACCGTTTTGAATATTGACCACTTCCTTGCAGCGCAGCTCCATTAAACTGCATACCATCCGCTTCCCTCCCCTGTTCGCAGGATTCTGTTCAATCCTATGCGGCAGGGCTATTCCAGTTTACATCTGTGTTTTAATGCGCTGCAATGCCCCTTTTTCGATACGCGAAACCTGAGCTTGTGATATTCCTACCGCTTGGCTGACTTCCACCTGCGTTTTGCCAGCAAAGAACCTCAACGACAGTATTTTCTTTTCTCGGGCGGAGAGTGCCTCCATCGCCTGCCGCAGCAACATTTCATCCAGCCAGTCGCTCTCATTTGTTTTATCCTGCACCTGGTCTATTAGGCAAATGTTCTCCCTCCCATCGGAATAAGCAGGATCGTACAGCGAGCTGGGCTCCATGATCGCTTCCATTGCCAGCACCACATCTTCCTTGGGCTGCTGCATGGCTGCCGCTATCTCTTCCACGGTCGGCTCGCGTCCTAAGGAATTTTGCAGCTCCTCTTTTTTCTTCAGCGCAGCAACAGCTTGTTCCCTTACTCGTCGTGTCACCTTCACCATGCCAGAATCCCGTAGAAAGCGACGCATTTCTCCAATAATAAGGGAAAAAGCATAAGTGCTCAGCTTCAGTCCCAGCTCAATATCAAAGCGCTCGATAGCCTTGATAAGCCCGATACACCCCACCTGGAACAGGTCATCTGGGTTGCCTCCTCGGTTACTGAAGCGCTGTACGGCGCTGAGCACCAGCTTCAGGTTGCTTTCCACCAGCCGGTTACGCGCTTCTCTATCACCAGCATGTGCCCGTCGCAATAATTCGTTGGTTTCGTCGTTTTTCAGTGTTTTCAGCTTGGATGTATCAACGCCGCTGATCTCTACCTTATAATACATAGCCTTTCCCCCACCAACGCGATGGCAGAAGTATGGGCCGACCGAAGGAGCAGTAAACACTCCTCGGCAGTTGAAAGAAATGGAAAAGGAAGCCGGAGCATTGCTGCCGCGGCTTCCCTTTTACAAAATCTCAAAATTCTCGGATGCGTTATCCTTATTGGTTGTTTCCTTCAGCGCGGTCACCCGCAGTTTTACCGGTTTTTGCCCCAGGTTGATCTCAATAACATCCCCTACCTTGACCTCGTAGGAGGCGCGGGCGGTTTTGCCATTTACTACTACGCGTTCGGCATCACAGGCCTCATTGGCCACGGTCCGCCGTTTGATGATCCGGGAAACTTTCAAATATTTATCCAGCCTCATAGGGGGCCTCCTTACAAAAGAGCCGGTGCGCTAGCACCGACTCCACTGGTTCAGAATTTATTTTACAGCATCCTTCAGCGCCTTACCAGCCTTAAAAACGGGAGCTTTGCTGGCAGCGATGGTGATGGGCTTGCGGGTCTTGGGGTTAATACCAGCATGAGCCGCGCGGGTCTTAACCTCGAAGGAGCCAAACCCGGTGAGGGTGATCTTATCGCCCTTCTTCAAGGTCTCGGTAACGGTCTCCAAAACAGCGGCAACTGCCTTCTCGGCATCCTTCTTAGTCATACCGGCCTTTTCGGCTACGGCGACGATCATTTCAGCTTTGGTCATTTTGTATTTCCTCCTGATATAAAAGAATAGTAGGCAACCATGCCTTTTTCATATTCACAACGATCCACCCTCCGTGGGTTTCTCGCTATGTTGCATCTCCAAAAAGCATTCGATCATCCGGTCCGACTCACGGGAAAGCGCTTCCTCTGCAGAAATTCCAAGTCGCTCCATTCGCTCGCATACAAGGAACAGTAACCTGCTCCAACCTTGCACATCCGTTTCATCCGCCAAAAGCGCATCCTCCAGGCAATTTCGGAGCATACCATCATTCGGATCTTCGAAACATCCGGATGCGGCTGCTCGGGAGATCAGTTTTTGCGCACGCATCAGTGCCGGTAAAGCGCCGGAAACCTGCCGCAAACGATCCTCCAAACTGTAAAGTCCTTTTTCCTTGCGTTTCTGCTGTTCCCAGTTTTGTGCCGCCTCCGCAGCATTCGCAGCATACTCACTGCCAAAGATGTGCGGATGCCTGCCGATCATCTTGCGGCAAATCCCGGTGCATACATCATTAAAATCAAAATGGCCCTGCTCCGCCTCCATTTGGCTGTGCAGCGCAATCTGAAGCAGCACATCTCCCAGCTCCTCCCGCAGAAGTGCGGAACTTTCCAGATCAATGGCTTCTACAGCCTCATACGCCTCCTCCAAGAAATTATTGCGGATGGTGTGATGATCCTGCGCCCTATCCCACGGGCATCCTTCCGGGCTCCGCAGAATTCCAACAATCTTAATTAAATCATTGCAGTCATAGGATTCCTTGTCGCACAGATTTGGCATTGTGAATAACCTGCTTTTCAGATAGTACTCCCATTTTACTAGAAACGCGGCTTAAATTCAAGCTATTTTCTTCTATTCTTGCCCGAAAATGCAACACATATTTCAGCACTTTTAATAAACTTCAGACAAAACAGCAGCCCGATGTACACAGCGCCCCCCACCGCAATGGAAAAAAGCAGGGATGCCCAAGCACTTATGTATCCCAAAAGGAGGTTATAAACCGCCCGCGCCGCGAAACAGCACACAACGGCAGAGATCATCGGCTTGAGGAGCACCGATACCCGCGCAAACGGTCGACCGCTGCCAAACCAGCGCAGCGCACTGTACAGTACTATAAAGCAGTAACACAGTAAACTGCCATAGGCTACCCCATGAATATTGATTTCTGGCCTGGAAACAAGAATGTAATTTGTCGCCATCTTCAGCACACCGCCAATCAAGAGCGCTGTTAATGGCGTTCGTTCCATTCCGGAAGCCTGCAAGACATTATTAAAAATCCCGGCAAAAGAAATCAGAATTGTCACCACGCCCATCATCCGCAGTGTTGGTGCTACGATGGCAACCTCCATTAACTGATGCGGATATAGAAATGATAGAATTTCTTCCGCAAAGGTAAAAATGCCAAGCCCGGTCGGGAAAGCCACTGCCGCTGTGGTTGCCATTACCGATTCCACCGATTGCTGCAAGCACCTGTCATCTTTTGCAGCACAATAGCGGGCTATGGCTGGAATCGCGCTCATCCCAATGCCGGCCGTAACCGCCGGTACTAGGTTAAAAATTGAAACTGCCAGCCCAGAATATGAGCCATACAGATATTCTGGAAGCACCTCCACCGTTACCTCCGGAGGGATACACCCAGTATACATCCGCAGGATATGCTCACTCCCCTGCTCCACAGCATTTTTCAGGCAGTTCATTACAGAGGAAAGATCGATAACAGTGGTAAGATTGGCACAGAGAGAAGTCAGTGCAATTGGCAGCGCAACATGCCACAGCTTTTTGGCATCCGTACCGGAAAAACGCCCTCCTCGTTCCGGTACATTTCGTCGGTACTGACCACGAATAAACAATAATCCACACAATGTGCTCAGTGATACGCCCAGCACAGCTCCAGCCGCTGAGTACTGCAAAATCCTCAGCTGTACCTCCTGCATTGTACCAGGCCAGCCCAGTGTTCCCGCCATTGCCGCGTCGTTCAGCCTGGAATAGAAAAACCATGCCAATAAGATTCCGGCAACCAGCTTAACCATGGCCTCCACGACTTGACTACGAGCGGTCGGCAGCATGTTCTGTCGCCCTTGAAAGTAGCCACGATAAGCCGAAGAGAGGCAGGAAAACAGAACAGACGGCGCAATGCAGCAGACCGAAAGTGCCGCCGCAGGGTTTCCGATGAGTTTTGTTAATGGTCCAGCTCCAATAAACAGCAGCACTGCCGCCAGCGTGCCAATCCCCAAGAACATGAGTCTCGCAGTTTTTAGAATGTTTCCAGCCTCTTCTCCCCTGCCGCCGTACTCCGATACCATACGGGAAACAGCTACACCCAATCCGGTCACTGTCATGGAATAAATGGGAATGAGAACATCATAAGCGGAAACAAAATAGGACATTCCTACGCCGCCCAGTATATTAGCCAGCGGGATTTTGAACAGCGCACCGATCACCTTAACGACCATGGTGGACGCTGTTAAGATGAGCGCTCCCTGCAAAATAGTCTGCTTTCCTTTTTCCATCATCTCCTCCGCCCCTTTTCACCAAAAAAGGAAGCCGAACAGCATACTTTGCTGTTCGACTTCCCCGTTATGTTTACTATTACAGTTTATTTTTCCTCTGCAGGGTAAATAGCCTTGCCGCAATAGCTGCAAAACATCGCCGTAGAGGGTACCAGTTTATTGCAGTGGGGGCATGCCACCATATGAATCTCCGTATTCTCCCGCCGCTTTTTCTCTTTTACGCTTTCCAGCATCACCTTAATAGCTGCCGCCTTTTCTGCAATGGCGTGTGCGGTCTCCGCATCTTCGGTGCCTTCCTGTAGCAGGGCATAGTACATCCGTCCCAGCTTCATATAGCATTCCTCTAGCTCGCGGCGCTTTTTCATCTCGTCCAGCTTCTGGCGGGAAGCATCCACTACTTCACCGGCAACATTGCCTACCGCCTTGCCAAATTCCTTGGCTTTTCCCAAAATGTCATCCCAGTTTGCCTGATTCATAACTTCCGCTCCTTTCGGTTCACTCGGTATCATTTAGGCGCTGCAGCGGCAGGGCTTCCTTTCGCTCCAGCACCGTTTGGAAACGATTGATATATTCATACGGGTATTTATAGTTAAAGCTACGGGTAATGCGCTGTGGACCGTTCGGTACCAGCTTGGTTACACCGCCAGCCCCTGCTGAGATTATGGTATGCCCATCATCCATAATATAGACATTGTATTTGCAGGCCTTTCCCGGCAGGGTATAGCCCACATTTTCCAATGCCTCCACAGTGCCCTTCTGCCTGTATAGGTAGTAGGGTTGGTAACCCGCCTCCTCTAACAAATAGCGGGAATATTCCACCATCTCCATGGCAGTTCGCTTCTGCGGGCCCTCTTCCTTTAGTGTGGAAGCATGCTTGACCGTTAGGGTATGTACTGTAACATTTTCTGGATGAAGTGCCAGCACCTGTTCCATAGTGCTTTTGAAGGACACAAAAGTGTCCCCCGGCAGTCCGGCTATGAGGTCAACATTTCGGTCAAAGTAAAATTGCTCCGAAAGCTTCCATGCATCAAGAAAATCCTCCGCCGTGTGTCGCCGTCCAATAGCCTCCAGAACATTGTTATTCAGCGTCTGCGGGTTAATGCTGATGCGGTCCACACCATTTTGCGCCATTACCCTTAGCTTTTCCAGCGTAATGGTATCTGGACGGCCAGCCTCTACGGTAAATTCCTCACAAGCAGTCAGATCAAAGTCCTTTCGAATCTCTCGCAAAAGCCGATCCATCTGCTCTGCGGTTAGGGTCGTCGGTGTCCCGCCGCCAATGTATACACTGATAACGGTAAGCCCCGCCTCTTTTACCAGGCGGCCTGTCAGTTCCAGCTCCCGTAGCAACAGCGGCAGATACTCTTCCAGCATATTTCCCGCCCGTTCAATGGAATGCGACACAAAGGAGCAATAGCTGCACCGGGAGGGACAAAACGGGATCGCAACATACAAACTGATCTGATCCGAAGAAAGTGCCTCCACAATCTCCCGCTGGTTATGCCAAGTATCCATCGAAAGTTGCGCCCGCTCCTCACTGACACCATAATCAGATAGCTTTTGCATAACATCAGCTTCTGTCATTCCTACTTCGGTCATTTGCCGTACCAGCTTTACCGGACGCACACCGGTCAGCATTCCCCAGGGAAGAGTGTGTCCCAACAGTGCTGTCAATTGATTGTACAGCATCCGGCAGATGGTCTGCTCTATCTCCGTCCGGTCTACCGTACTAGGAGATGACGCCTCACGCTTTTCCCCATTCAGGCAGGCAACCACATGGCACAGGCAGCATTTTTCCTGCTCCTGCACCGTAATGGCAATGCTGTCATTGTCATCTGGGATGGCTTCTCCCGGCAAAACAATCGTCACCGGAGTTTCTCCCAACAGCATCCGTATCAGACTTTCCACCTCGTACCGGATGTCCGGTCGATTCAGTTTAACGACCATAAGCCGCGCGTACCCGTGCTACCAGGCTATCAATCCAGGCGTACTGGTCAAACAGCATTCCATCCTGCTCATGGCCGGGGTACATATGATAGTTGGTCTTAATAGAACGCAGCCTGGTCAGTGAATCCACCATATCCATGAAATCACTGCTATACATATCGGTACGGCCGCAGCTCTGCACAAACAAGGTATCCCCTGTAAAAATAGCATCCCCACAGAAATAGGTCAGACAACCGGCGGTATGGCCAGGTGTCTCCCAAACGGTAAACTCCAGCTCATCCAGCTCTATCTTGTCTCCCTCTTTCAGCAGTCGGTCCGGCTGAAGGGTAACTGGCGCACCAATGGCAGAAGCGCTGTAATTCTTGCGAGGATCGCTTAGAAGCGGTACTTCCTTTTCCGCCGCCATCAGCTGGATTTCCGGATAGTGCTCCTTGAGCCCTGGCACTGCGCAGAAATGATCGTAATGGCCATGGGTCAGCAGAATTATTTTAGGGGTCAGGTGGTTCTCTTCTATCGCCTTGATAATATTTTCCGGTTCCATACCGGGGTCAATGACGGCACAGTTGCCTTTCTCACTGGCCACCAAATAGCAATTCGATGCAAAGCAATGCATCGGCACACTGATCACATTCATTTTTTTCACTCCTTTTATCGATCCACCCGGCCGGTACGCATTTCTTCTGTATCCAGTATCAGCGTCACCGGTCCGTCATTTATAAGGGATACCTCCATATCCGCGCCGAACCAGCCTGTTTCCACATGGAGATCATGGTCCATCAGCTCTGCCACAAACCGCTCATACAACGGAATCGCTGTTTCCGGCCGGGCTGCCGCAATGAAAGAAGGCCGTTTGCCCTTTCGGCAGTCACCATACAGCGTAAACTGCGAAACCACCAGTACTTCTCCCGCCACATCCTTCAAAGAAAGATTCATTTTATCGTTTTCATCGGTAAAGACCCGCAGCCCAGCGCATTTTTCCGCCAGGTAACTGCACAGTTCTGGGGTATCCCCTTCGGTTACCCCCAGCAGGATCAAAAATCCTTTTCCGATTTTCCCTACCGTTTCGCCAGCTATACGAACCGATGCCTCGCTGACTCTTTGTACGACCGCTCTCACGAAAGCACCGCCCTTTTCACCGAAGATACGCCGGGGATTCGGCTGAGGTTATTGATAATGGTTTGCAGCTGGTTCAGGTCACTGATGCCGATGGAAACCTGAATACTAGTCTGACCGGTCTTCAACTCCTTAGCCATCACCGAATGAATGGGAACGCGCATATTCCCCAACTGTACGCTTACATCTGCTAGTATACCGATCCGGTCCGATGCAAGAATATCCAGCGTGGATTTGAATGTTTCTTTCACCTTACTGGCCCAGGTGGCATTTACCCACCGCTCCGGGTCCTCCCCACGGCGACGAGCATTTACCACATTGGCGCAGTCGCACTTGTGAATAGATACCCCGAACCCACGAGTGATAAAACCTACGATCTCATCGCCGGGTAGTGGATTACAGCACCGTGCAAATTTGATTAAGCAACCATCCAGCCCTTCCACAATAACGCCGTTAGAAGCCTTTTGCGAGGTTTTCTTAACAGTTGGGGCTAGGGTCTGTTCTGGCTTGCGGTATAGGCGGATAAAATCATCCTTGACACGCGGCATGATCTTTTCCAGCGATATACCGCCATAGCCAATAGAGGCGTAAAAATCATCCACCGTGTTGTATTTCTGCCGGGTGGCAATGTCCGCGATAAACTTTTCACGCTCTTCCTGCGGCGGGGCAATCAGATTGCGGCGCATTTCCTTTTCCAGCGCCAGCTTACCTTCGGCAATGTTTTCCTCCCGCTTTTCTTTTTTGAACCAGGAGCGAATCTTATTACGGGCCTCACTGGTCTTTACGATTTTCAACCAATCACGGCTAGGGCCGTTACTCTGGGTGGTGGAGGTAATGATCTCTACAATCATGCCGGTTTTTACCTTATAGTCCAGCGAAACCAACCGCCCATCCACTTTGGCACCGATCATCTTATTGCCGACCTCTGAGTGAATAGCATAGGCAAAGTCCACCACGGTGGAACCCTGTGGCAGCCGGATCACATCACCGCGCGGCGTAAATACAAAAACCTCCTCCGGTGCAATATCGGTTTTAATGGATTTTACAATGTCCTCTACATCATCGGAGTCCTTCTGCGATTCCAACAGCTGCCGGATCCACGCCAGGCGCTCATCCAGCGAATCCTTACCCTCCATGCCGATCTTGTATTTCCAGTGCGCCGCAACACCGTATTCCGCAGTGTAATGCATATCCCAGGTACGGATCTGCACTTCAAAAGGCACGCCTTCTTTATCCAGCACAGTGGTATGCAGCGATTGATACATGTTCTGCTTGGGGGTAGAGATATAGTCCTTAAAGCGATTCGGGATCGGCCGCAGCATATCATGGATGATCCCCAGAATGTTGTAGCACTCCGGTACAGTATCCACAATAATGCGCACCGCATAAATATCATAAATCTCATCAAAGGAGCGGCCCTGAATATACATCTTACGGTAGATGCCATAGATGCTTTTCACCCGGCCATCTATTTGCGCGGTCACATGCTCTTCTTCCAGCCTGGCCTGAATTCGCTTAATAATATTGCTCAGGAACGCTTCCCGATCTTCTTTGCGCAGGGCTAGCTGCTGCTCTATCTCGTGGTAAGCCACCGGATCCAGATGTTTCAGAGAGAGATCCTCCAGCTCTTCCTTGACACTGCGGATACCCAGCCGGTGCGCCAGCGGCGCATAGATCTCCATCGTCTCCAGCGATTTGACCCGCTGCTTTTCAGGAATGCGATAATCCAGCGTGCGCATGTTGTGCAGCCGGTCGGCCAGCTTGATGATGACAACTCGAACATCCTTTGCCATGGCCAACAGCATCTTGCGTACATTTTCCGCCTGTTGCTCTGCCCGGCTGGAATAAGGAATATTGGCGAGCTTTGTCACACCATCCACCAGTTCAGCTACATCGCCGCCAAATTGCTTTTCTATATCCTCCAGCGTTACGGTAGTATCTTCCACCACATCATGCAGCAGCCCACCGATGATGGTATCCGAATCCATGCCCAGTCCTACCAGTATTACCGCCACTTCTATGGGATGGGAAATATATGGGTCACCAGAAGAACGCATCTGTCCTTCGTGCGCCTTTTTTGCCAGCTCATAGGCCGCTCTTATCCGCGGAATATCATAGGCCTTATTGGATTTTTCTATGGCATCCGCCAATTTCTCATACATGGCGTCCATCGCTCACCTATCCTTTCTGGAGCCTTCGGAAGGTTTGGGAGTGTTCCAGCTCCACCTTCTTTTCTCCGTTTTTTATCACAAAGCCTTCAGGCTGCATATCCTCCATCAGCTCCAGCTCCCGCATAATCTGCAGTGCCGCCAAATGCTTAAAGTAGGTATAGCCATCCAACTTTTTTCGCAATATGTAGTACATTCCGTCCGTTCCTGTCTTTATGGGGCTGTTATCCCGCAGATAACGATACACTCCTGCCAAGTCGTTCCGGGTAAAGACTTCCGTGGCATCAGCAGTTTCTTCTCCGCGCACCACCGCCTCAAAGGCCGCTGCTGCACGCAGATTCTCTCCCTGCCGCCAGCCCGTCGGATGCACATTGATGACCCGTACGGAAACCGTCCGCTGGTCATTAAAATCATTGATACTTAACGCACAGGCCACATCTATATGGTCGCCAATCGAAAAGGGAAACTGCTTTACAGGCATTCCGAAGTACACCATCGGTACTGTATACCGCCCAGCTGTTACAGACATACGCAGATGATTACCATTCCCAATAGAATTCACAGCCTGCACTGTCACACCAGGTAGTAAAAAAGTCGGCATGGGGTTTTCGCATCCAAAAGGAGAAAGCCGGCTCATCTCCTCTACATTCGCCACGGTAATCTCCTCCGGCGCAATGGGGGCATCCAGCTTTACCGTATGCACTGGCATAATGGGATAATGCTCCGCAGCATATTCTTCCAATGCGGCAGTAAAAGCCGGAATATCCTCCTCCGCCAGTGTAAAGCCAGCAGCCATGGGGTGTCCGCCAAATTTCTGCAACCTCTCGCTGCACGCAGCAATGGCATCAATGATACTAAAGCCCTCCACACTGCGGGCCGAACCCCTGGCAATACCATTAGAGCAAGAAATGATAATACATGGTTTGCGGTAGCGTTCCAGCATCCGAGCCGCGGCAATCCCAATCACTCCTAAATGCCAGTCATCCCCCACCAGCGTCAATATTCTGTTGTGCAGCAGAGCAGGCTTGCGGTGCAGCAGCTCCCCTGCCTCCGCAGAGATATTTTCCTCCATACGGCGACGCTCCGCATTCAGCTTTTCTATCTCCGCCGCAAGTGCCACTGCCTGTTCCTCATTTTGGGTCAGCAGCAGCTGTACCGCAGTATCTACACTTCCTATCCGCCCAGTCACATTGATACGCGGTGCGAGCATAAAGGAGATGGTATCGCTATTGCAGGCTGCCAGATCTGCTTTGGCATTTTGAGCTAAAGCCAATAGACCAGGTCGCTCTGTTTGGGCCAGCACCTCAAGCCCCAGCCGAGTTAGGATACGGTTTTCCCCTTTCAGCGGTACCACATCAGCCAGTGTAGCGATTGCCACCAGGTCGCCATACTGTTCTAGTAGCAGGTCCTGGGGATCCTCCCCCTGCATCTGCTGTTCCAATGCAGCAATCAGCTTAAATGCCATGGCGGCACCGCACAGGTACCGACAGGGCGAGCTGTTTTCCTCAAATGCGGAATTGACCAAAGCATCCGCGGGTGGTAGCTGCTGGGGCAGCGCATGGTGGTCAGTCACCACTACCTCGATTCCAGCTTCTTTAGCGCGCTTAATCTCCTCCACAGCAGAAATGCCGTTATCTACAGTGATGATCAGCTCGATTCCAGAGGAAATGACCATTTCCATCGTCTTCATGGAAAGACCATAGCCCTCATTCAGCCGTTCCGGGATGTAATAGCACACATCAGCGCCTTCGCCCTCCAGGTACTCATACAGCAACACCGTGGCGGTGATCCCATCGCAGTCATAGTCGCCAAAGACAAGAATTTTCTTTCCCTCGTCTATCGCCCTGCGCACAATCGTCACTGCTTTTTCCATATCATGCAGTTCCATGGGGTCGCACAGCGGTTGGGTACAGTTCAAAAAGGTTTCTGCTGATGCGGAATCCTTGATCCCGCGGGAAGCCAACACCCGGCACAGGAACATCGGCAGAGGCCGGTTCTCAACGATCAGCGCGTCCGCTTTGGCAAAGTTTTCTTTCCACGCAAAAAATCTCATGACAGCCGGCCTCCTTTCCATTTTGATAAAATATTATAGCATATTTTGTCCAACTATTCAATCACCTGGCGGTGAGAAACGCTCAATCACCGCTCCCGCCGTATGGATCCCATCCACCGCTGAGCTCATGATGCCTCCGGCATAGCCGCTGCCTTCTCCACAGGGATAAATTCCCTCCACCGAAATACTTTGTCTGTCCTCCCCGCGCAGAATGCGCACAGGTGAGGATGTGCGTGTCTCCGGTGCTGTCAACACCGCATCCGAGACAGCATAACCCTTTATTCGTCGGTCAAATATCGCTAATCCTTTTTTCATCTGTTCTGTCACAAAAGGCGGCAGTATTCTTGTGAAGTTACAAGGATTTACACCAATGGCGTAGGTTGGTTCTACTTTGCCCCACTCCGCCCCGTGACGCTCCTGCATAAAGCATCCCACGGTCTGCACCGGAGCGCAGTAATTCCCCACGGCAGCATAGGCCCTTTGCTCTATCGCCTGCTGGAACCAAACCCCATCCAGCGGATTTGACCCATAGTCCCGATGGTCCACCGAAACTACCAGCGCAGCATTGGCATTTTTTCCATCCCGGCTGTGGTAGCTCATGCCGTTGGTCACTATCGTTTCCCGTTCGGAAGCCGCCGGCACCACCACACCGCCTGGACACATGCAGAAGGTATACACTGCCCGGCCGGTATCTGTCTCCCGTTCCGAGAGCTGGTATTCGGCATGTCCCAACTTGGGGTGACCTGCATAGTCCCCATACATGGCGTGATCTATCGCTTCCTGCGGGTGCTCTATCCTAGCCCCTACGGAAAAAGGTTTCGCCTCCATTGCAATCCCCCGCTCCATACAGCAGGTGAAAAGCGGTCTTGCCGCATTACCGGGCGCCAAAATCAGACAGTCGCATGGAATTTCCTCTCCCTGTGCAATAACACCGGTGGTCTTACCGTCCTTGGCGATAATATCTTCCGCTGCCGCGTGGAAGCGGACTTCGCCGCCCAGCGATACGATCTCTTGCCGGATTGCCACAACCACCTTTCGCAGCAGGTCTGTACCAATATGCGGCTTGGCAGCCGTTAGGATCTCTTTAGGCGCGCCATGTGCCACAAATTCCTCCAACACCACCCTGCAAAACCCATCATTGATGCGGGTCATCAGCTTCCCATCGGAGAAGGTCCCGGCTCCGCCTTCACCAAACTGAATGTTAGAGCTTTCATCCAGCCTCTGCTCCTGCCAAAAGGCCTCTACATCTGCCACGCGCTCCTCCATAGGTGCTCCCTGCTCCAGGATGACCGGCTGATACCCGGCTCGTGCCAGCATCAAACCACAGAACATCCCCGCAGACCCCAACCCAATAATCACCGGGCGGTGCTTCATCGTCTCCATCCCCGGCCGGAACTGCGGTTTGTCTTCCATCAGCAGGCGATACTTCGCGTTTTCCCGTAGGGTGACGCCTTCTTTCAGCGTAGCCGCTATGGTATAGTTTAGCCTGATATTCTCTTTTTTGCGGGCATCTACGCTTTTCCGATAGATATCCACCTTCAAAAGGTCGCTGCCTTTACACCGCAGGGCACGCAGCGCCTCTCGCCGGAAATCTGCTTCCTCCTCCAGCGGTACAATAATATTGTTGATCAGATAAATACTCATAACGATCCCCCGGGAAAGAAAATTCAGCTCTGCCCATAAAAAGCAGAGCCGAATTTATCATTAAAATTAACTGGACTTGGCGTCCACTGTCACACTGTATTCACCCACCGCCCATACATAGCCTTTGGTCGGCGCATAGATGGAAACCGGCATCTCGTATTTTCCAGCACGCGTTCTCATGTCGGAAAGATCGACCTTCACTACAAAGTCGCCCGCCGCTATTCCGCTGATGATACTCTTTTTGCCCAAAACATACACACGCAAAGCGCTTTCCTCTACCGTCACCGTAAAGCCCTCTGGCACATTCACCAGCTGGAAGTTCTTTAGGCTCAGATTGGTAGAAGCAAGATCATCCGCCTCAAAGGACACCGTTACAACCTCTATATCATCCATATCGGTAAAGCCTTCCGGCAGCTGCACCGCAAAGTCCATTTGCGAGGAGGTCAGCAGGTTCATCTGCTTAAAGTCGATATACCCCAGCACCAAACTGGAATGATTGCGCAGCACGGAATCCTCCGCCGCTACTGTGATGGAATCCACAGAAAGACTGTATGAAAGCTCATCCACTGGGAAGTTTTCCGGCACATTTAGGAAGGATACAGTCAGCGGCAGAGTCGCCACCCGTTTGACCGGAACGGTTACCGCTACGCTGCTCACATCCTGGTGGAAGTAGGTAACCTCCTCCGTCTCTAGCTTATTGCCTTCGGCATCATAATAAACGATCTTGGAATTCTGCTGCTGGGTACTGCTTACCTCCCGGCTGAAGTCCACTTCGATTACTGCACGCTCTACACGGGAGATAAGGCTTTCCGCTCCACTTACCTCTACGGTGGAAGGCTCCAGCACGATCTCATCTTCCGGAGCAATGTAATTGGCCGGGGTTGTCAGCCCGGTAATATCCGCCTGGATCTGCAAAAGCTTTGTTGCCCTAGTTTCAAAAGTCAATGTCACCGTAGCGGGAGAAATCGATGTTACCGTATAGCTTCTGGTACCGTTATCGCTCACCACCAGCGGCACCTCATAGGTACCCGGCTCGGTAATCGCGGAAGCATCAGCAACCACTCGCACATTTTCTGGGCCATAGCTGCCTATCTCAAACTGCTTGCCGTCCAGGACCAGTGAGACTTTGGTATCCGCGCCATCCACTACCTCCAGCATCGCACTGGTTGGGATATCCACCGTAATGGGAACATCTCTTATCGCTTTTGTGATCTCCGGCGCCGCCAGCATGGCAGCCATCCACACAAAAAACGCAATAACGATCGAAAGGATGATCCTTAGTGTCTTAGGGCGTTCCGCAGCCTGCTGGACTGATTCATTTTGATTCTTGTTCATGGCCATTTCTCCTGAAAATGCTCATCAGCGTATCCATCGCGCTACCTTTCTTTGCCTCCTGCTCGGAAAGCAGCTCGTCACACAGAATCGAGTTAAGGCTATTTACCGTCAACCGCAGGTTCAGCTTGCCGTCTTTGGCTACTGAGATCGCGCCCGTCTCCTCCGAAACAATCACGATCAGCGCATCGCTGACCTCCGACATGCCCAAGGCCGCCCGGTGGCGGGTGCCCAGCGTCCGGCTGATATCATAGTTATTGGACAGCGGCAAAAAGCACCCCGCTGCGTGTACCCGTCCATCCCGGATGACCATAGCGCCATCATGCAGAGGGGAGTTTTTGAAGAAGATATTGCGGATCAGCTCGGCGGAAGGACTGGCATCCACCAGCGTACCGGTCGCTATAATATCCCCCAGACGGGTACTGCGCTCTATGACGATCAACGCACCGGTGCGTTCCTTGGAAAGTATGGCACAGCTATCACAGATGGCATTAATGCAGCGCATCATATTGCTGTTATTCTCAAAGCTGTTTCCGCCGATGCTGTTCACTGTCTTTCGGATCTGTGTCAGCGAGAAGCTGGTACGCCCCAGCTTTTCCAGTATCTTTCGCAGCTCCGGCTGAAAAATGATCAGTAGCGCAAAAACGCCGTAGGTGATCAAGTAGCGAATGATAGCACTGACAGCACGCAACTGGAAAGCTCGTGCCAGTACATACACCAGTATAATACCGAAAACGCCCTTGATAAGCTGACCCGCACGGGTCTCCCGCAGCAGGTTGATCAGCTTATAAACAAGATAGGCAACAATAAGAATATCCAAAATATCCTGCACACGGATACTGCGCAGGATATCCCAAAATACCTCCATTGAGGTAATTGATTTGAACATCGGTCACATCACTTCCACTCATTTAGGATCTTGCACACACGGCTTCCGGCGCCGCCAGCCGTTTTGGCCAGTTCCTCAGTCTGCTGTGCCACACCACGCCGCCGCAGTGTCACCTTATGTACCTCCGGCTTGTCCCCTTCCTGCTTATTGGCACACCGAGCAGCTGCCTTACAGCACGGCACCTCTGCCTCCAGCCGGTCAAAATCCTTCTCAAATTGATCCAGTCGCTGGGTAAACTGCGCCCTTATTTCATCCAATTGGTTTTTCAGCCCATTAAAATCCTCGTGCCGCCCCTTAAAAAGGTCAGCCTGCAATTTTGCTTCATTCAGCTCCGCTCGCAGGCTGTTCAGCGCAGCCTCCTGTTCATTTACACGGGCCTGCATCTTCTTATTCAGTTCCATCTGCAGCTGCAGGGCATTCTCCTTATCCCGCAGTTGCGCGGCCAGCTTATTGGTGCGCTCCCGCAGGCGCGCGCAGTCGCTTCCCTGCTCATTCAGCTGGCGTTCCTTTTCCTTGCTATCACTTACCGCCTGCTTATACTGGGCGCTCATGGCTTCCAGCTTCTCATTCAGTTCCGCAGCCTTACGGTCCAGTGTGTCATTACGCACCGCCAGCTCCTCCAGTGCTTCGCGTGCCTGTTTATCCTGTTCATAAATATAGTCCAGCACTGCCTTACGGTCAAACCCAAACAGCGCGGTGGAAAAGCGCTTTGCCTCCTGCACGGAAACACACTCCTTTGTACATATTATAACTATTGTCAGTATAGCATTTTATCCTCTACCATTGCAACAGCATTTCATTATATTTTGCCGGGAATTTTCTCCCTTTCGACGCATAAAACTGACCGCCGGTGTTTTCTGCCCGGCGGCCAATTCCATTCAGTAGATCTGTTGCATTTCCTCCCGCAGCTGCCGTATGATCTTCTTTTCCAGCCGCGAGATATAGGATTGCGAGATCCCAATGATATCTGCTACCTCCTTTTGGGTGCGTTCCTCACCCCCGTCCAGCCCAAATCGCAGCCGCATAATACGCTGCTCCCGCTCCCCCAGGCCGCTTACCAGCCCCCGTATGGCACTGCGCTCCACCTCCTGCTCCAACTCACGGTTCACCGTGTCGCCGTCCGTCCCCAGAATATCTGAAAGCAGCAGCTCATTGCCGTCCCAGTCAACATTCAGTGGCTCATCTATGGAAACCTCCGTTTTCTGGTTCTGTATCTTACGCAGGTACATCAGTATCTCATTTTCAATGCACCGGGAGGCATAGGTCGCCAGCTTTATGTTTCTCGCCGGGCAAAAGGTATTCACCGCCTTGATAAGCCCAATGGTCCCTATGGAGATCAGGTCTTCAATTCCAATACCGGTGGATTCAAACTTCCTCGCGATATATACCACCAGCCGCAAATTATGGGTGATCAATATTTCCTTGGCTTTGGGGTCGCCTTCCTCCAGCCGCATAAAGATCGCCGTTTCCTGCTCCCGGCTCAACGGTGCCGGCAGATTGTCCGGCCCATTGATGTAGTAAATCTCCAGATAATAACCCAGAAAGAATTTTCTTAGTCTTTTCAATAATCTATTCAGCAGCATTTCAGTCACCTCACAGTAGTACCTGTATCATCTTGGGGTTAAATACCCCACTATAATTTCCATTCCCTATTTCGGCATCCACCGCCACGGCAAAATAGCCGCCCAGCTCCGCTCTTTTTCCGTTCACCAGCGTATACATTCTTTTCGGCTTAAATGCCGGCATCATTTCACATCCCTGCACCGTCCCAGCCAACACCCAACGCACACCAGGTACAGGCGTCTCGGTATCCATCTCCCGCACGATTCTTCGTTCTTCCGGATTCAGCAGTCCCCATACTTCTGCCGCGTTTACCACCAGTACCGGCAGCCCGGAAAACGGCTCAATCAGCCGGTTGCCGCTATCGGCCAGCGCCATCACCGGCACCATTCGTCCCCGTCGCTCTATCGTAATTCGGTAAAGGTCTCTCTGCGGCATCCGCAGCGCTGTAAAGCGGTCAAATAGGCTTACTGCACCATAGGCCGCTGCCACACAGGCCAATAGCATCAGCGGCGGAATGTTATAGTACACCACTCCATTAGCGGTATAGAAGCCCAATCCAGGCCGCAGCCAAATGAGTAACATTGTCACACCAGCAAAAACGATACTCACCAAATAAAACACCCCGATGGCCCGCAGCAGCCGTTTGCGATTCAGTGCTGGAAAAGCTACCCCTACCAACAGTACCGAAACTGCCAACCGATATAAAAGCTGCACTGCTACCGTATGAATAGGCACAAAGATAATAAACGCGGCAGCGGCTCCCAGAGCTCCAGATATGTACTTTACCGCTCTTCCCGGCCTTATCCCCAGTATCCGCCCGCACAGCTGCAAAATAAGCAGTGTCACTGTAAAATTCACCGCCGCCAGCACATCACCGTATATCTTCATTTCTCTCCGCCCGCCCTTCCCGTGTCATGCTTCATTGTAATCCCCATGTACAAAAGAAACGGTCGAAGCATGGTTCCTCCTCCTTGACATTTTGCCCGCAAATCTTTATCATGGTCACAGAAAGGAGCGTGGCGAAAATGCAGGAAAAAGAACGCATTGCGCACATCATCTCAGAACTGGAAAAGCTCTACCCGCAGGATCTTTGTTCCCTGCAGTATCGCATCCCGCACGAGCTACTCATTGCTGTACGCCTTTCCGCCCAGTGCACCGATGCCCGTGTAAACCAAGTGGTACCCGCCCTATTCGCCAAGTACCCCTCCATTGAAGCCTTTGCCGAAGCGGATGTCGCCGATGTGGAAGAAATGGTGCGCAGCTGCGGCTTTTATCACACCAAGGCCCGCGATATCGTTGAAATGTGCAAAATGCTTCGGGATGAATACGGTGGCGTAGTCCCGGATTCTATTGAGGAACTCACCCGACTCCCCGGCGTCGGCCGCAAAACAGCCAATCTCATCTGTGGTGATATCTACGGCCAACCTTCCTATGTTTGCGATACCCACTGTATCCGTATCACCAATCTGTTGGGTCTTACTACTTCCAAAGACCCCTACAAGGTCGAAATGCAGCTGCGGGAAAAAATCCCCCCGGAAAAATCCACTGGCTTCTGCCACCGTATGGTGCTTCTAGGCCGGGAATACTGCATTGCCCGGCGCCCACAGTGCATCCGCTGCCCCCTGCGGCCCTATTGCCCCGGCCAAACAGCCGAAAAAATTAAAACATCCTGACCTTTCTACACTTTAATATTTGAACTGTCGGACAGACTGTGATAGAATCATCCTATAATAAAAAAATTTCATCCACCCAAGGAGGAACATCATATGGCATTCTTCGATAATCTCGGTAAAAAAATCTCTGTTGTGGCTGGTACTGCCGCTGATAAAGCCAAAGACCTCGGCGAGATCGCCAAGCTCAAGGCTGAAATCCTCGGTATCCAGTCCGATATCAATGCTGCCTTGCTGGAACTGGGCCGCAAGACCTATGAGCAGAGTAAATCCGAGGCGGAAGGCCCCTATGTTGCCGACTGTGCCAAGATTACCGGCCTTTACGATCAGATTGAATCCCTGCGCGCCCGTATCGCTCTTGTCAAATCCGATAATTCCGATGATAACAATTGCATCATTAATACCGATGAGACTCCCGCAGAGTCCGTAGAGGAACAGCCTACTGCTGAGGAATCTTCTGCGCCTACCGTCTGCCCTGCCTGCGGCCAGCCTGTGGAATCCGGTTCCGCGTTCTGTTCCCAGTGCGGCGCTAAGCTGTAAACGGAGGATCACGCATGATGGAAGACCTGCAAAACAGCTCCTTTGCCGGGAATGACGATCTCCTCTCGGATATCCCGCCTGCCGTCGTGGCCGGAAACGATGAGCATGCTGCCCCGCCGGAGGAAGAACCACAGCCCACAGCTCCACCGCAGGAGGAACCACAGCCCGAAAAGCCCCGAAAAACTCCTCCCGATACTTCCGTGATGAAGGTCAGCTCCTTTATGGGCGCTTTGGTGCTGTTGGCCATTCCCATTGTCAATTTTGTCTGCGCCATCAAATGGACCTTCCGCCGCGGCAATAACCGCAACCGCCGCAATCTCGGCATCGCTGCCCTGCTGCTCCAACTCATCTTTGTCGGGTTGGTCATTGGTGGCTGCGTCATCGCCAAGTATCAGTTTGGTTACGATGTCATCCAGCATCTGCTGGATCTCATTTTCCCCAAGTAAGGAGCCCCTATGGAAAAAGAAAAGTTAGAACGCATCAGTCATCTTTCCCGCCTTTCCCGGGAGCGCAACCTGACCGATGAAGAAATCAAAGAACGCATGGAGCTGCGTGGACAGTACATTGCCGAAATGAAGGCCAGTCTTAAGCATACCCTGGATAACACTTACATTCAAAAGCCGGATGGCACCCGGGAAAGGCTCCGTCAGAAGCCGAATAGCCAAAAAGCCAAGCAATAAATCGTTAAAAGCCGCCCACCGGCGGCTTTTTCAGCAGATTATTATCCAAAGGAGGTTCCTATATGGATGAGAATATCCAAAAACTCCAGCAGATGATTGATGAATCCCCTCGCATTGTCTTTTTCGGCGGTGCCGGTGTCTCTACCGAAAGCGGCATCCCCGATTTCCGTTCTGTCGATGGCCTTTACAATCAAAAATTTGATTACCCACCGGAAACCATCCTCAGCCACAGCTTTTTTGTCAGCCACACGGCGGAGTTTTACGATTTCTACCGGCAGAAGATGATCTGTCTTACAGCCCGTCCCAATGCAGCCCACCGCAAGCTGGCGGAGCTGGAAGCCGCCGGAAAGCTCACGGCCGTTATCACGCAGAATATTGATGGTCTGCACCAAATGGCTGGCAGCAAAAAGGTCCTGGAACTGCACGGCAGCGTTCACCGCAATTACTGCCAAAAGTGCCATAAGTGCTATTCAGCGGAGGAGATCCTCGCCACGGCCGGCATTCCCCGCTGTACCTGTGGAGGTCTTATCAAACCCGATGTTGTCCTCTATGAGGAACAGCTCGATAGCGAAACCATTGATGAAAGCCTGAATGCTATTATCGATGCCGATATGCTCATCGTCGCAGGAACTTCCCTCACGGTCTATCCGGCTGCTTCTCTTGTCCATTGTTTCCATGGCCGGTATCTGGTCCTCATCAACCGCGGTCCCACCCCCATGGATGATAAAACCTCCCTCACTCTGCATAGTAAGGTCGGAGAAGTCCTCTCCCAAATCATCGTCCGCTAATTCCGTAAAAAATTCCCCCGCTCTCCTGAGAGAACGGGGGTCTTATTCATTTTACATTCACTGGATCGTTCCAACGGGTACCCGGCCATGGGTCACCACGCTGCCGTCCATTAGGCTGATGTACGGTCCAAAGCTTATGCTGTCCTCACCCAGCTTCAGTTCCACCTCGGTATTGGCAAAGATATCGCTCTCATTACACATCAGCAGCACCGCGCCGTCATATACCGTACCGTTTTTTGCCCGTTCAGTCGCGGCGTCTTCCTTCATCGTCACGGCATACAGGGTCACGCTCTCGCCTTCAAACCGCGGAATGATGGCATAGGCTTCTCCGCCGCCCATCTCTGCCAGCGGCAGGTCTTTCAGCACTTCCGGCAGCTCCGCCTTCATGGCATCGGCACTTTCGTAATAACCCAGATAGACCACCGTGCCCATCGCGCTCGCGGGGGCGTTTTCCATCGTCACTTTGCCATACAGCGCCGTTTCGGCAGGTTCTACGGGTGCTTTGCTGCCGCAGGCAGCCAGCATCGTCAGCAGCACTACCGCCGCCAAGATAAGACTAATTGTTTTCTTCATTGTGGTTGTCCTCCTGTTCTTCTTTTCGGGCCAGCTCCTCATTTTCCTTCCGGCAGATGTGCCGGTACAGCAGGATGCCTCCCAAACTGATGAACAGCGTTACTGCAAATACCGCCGCCGCAAAAACATAATTTCGCTCCCCCAGGGCGTTGCCGCCTATGGTGGAAGTGATAATACTTGGGATCCTTGCCACCAGAGAAATCCACAGCCAGTCCCGCATCCGCAGGTTGGTCAGCCCTACTGCGTAGCACAGCAGATCTTTCGGTGTACCGGGGATCATAAAGACGATAAACACCAGAAGCTCCAGCCGACGGCTGTCCTGCATAAAACGCAGCGACATGATCTTCTCCCTGGGGAAAAAGACCTCCACCAGCTTAATGCCGTAGCGCCGTACCAGCAGCACCACAATGGCTCCGCCCAGCACTGCACCGGTCAGGCACAGAATGGTACCCTCCACCGCCCCAAAGGCATACCCTGCGCCGATCTCCAGCGGCTCTCCAGGAATAATGGCCACGATGATCTGGAAAATCACCATGCCGATGAAAGCCAGCCGCCCCCAAATGCCGTGTTCATCCACCCACAGGCGGAATTTCTCCGGCTCCGAAACAAAGCGAATCATCGGTCGTCCTACAAACCAGCACAGCAGCCCCATAAAGACTACCAGCCCGATGACGGTGGCAATGCCCCATATTTTCTTTTGGCGGTCAGTCATCTGCATTTATCGTCCCTCTTGTCCCAATATGGATTTTACCATTAGGATACCCCTTTTGGGAACAGTCTGCAATAAACGAACAATGAAGAGTTCCTTAATTATTTCTTACGAAAGACCCGGTTCAGCAACATCGTAAAGAGAATAATAATGCCAATGACCAGGAAGATGCCCAGCATACCGGAAACCAAGTAATGAAAGTTACTCACAAAAGCACCAGGATTAAAATAGTTCATCTGCTTTACCCCCTTACGATTACAGGAAGAAGTTGAGGATCAGGCCGCCCGCCACAACGGAAGCAATCTGCCCTGATACATTTACACCAATGGCCTGCATCAGCAGATAGTTCTGCTTATCCTCCGCCAGACCCATCTTATGCACCACACGCCCGCTCATCGGGAAGGCGGAAATCCCTGCCGCGCCGATCATCGGGTTGATCTTGGTCTTGAGGAACAGGTTAAGGAACTTGGCAAACAGCACGCCGCCCGCGGTATCAAAGATGAACGCCACCAGGCCCAGGCACAGGATCAGCAGGGTCTCAGGCTTCAGGAACTGCTCCGCCTGCATATTGGCCGCAATGGTGATTCCCAGAAAAATAGTCACCAGGTTTGCCAGCACATGCTGGGCGGTATCGTTCAGGGAATTAAGCACTCCGCACTCACGGATCAAGTTGCCGAACATTAAAAAGCCGATGAGTGCCACAGAAGTGGGGGCAATGATACCGGCAACAATAGTCACCAGAATCGGGAACAGAATGCGGGTGGTTTTGCTGATCTCCACCTGCTTATAGGGCATCCGAATCAACCGCTCCTTGTGGGTAGTCAGCGCCCTAATGACCGGCGGCTGGATGATAGGCACCAGTGCCATGTAGGAATATGCCGCCACCATAATGGCACCTTGATACTTGGAACCCAGCATCTGAGAAACGAAGATGGAGGTCGGGCCATCCGCCGCACCGATGACCGCGATGGAAGCCGCGTCATTGGTTCCAAAGAACATCGAAGCCGCACAGAAGGTCAAAAAGATACCAAACTGCGCCGCCGCGCCAAAAATCATCAGCTTGGGATTGGAAAGCACCGGCCCAAAGTCGATCATCGCGCCAATGCCGATAAACAGGATCAGCGGGAAAAGCTCATTGGCAATGCCGGCATTGAACAGTGTAGTCAAAGCACCCTCTGTCACCTGCCCGTTCGCACCCACCTGGTCGATAGCGCCGGAAAGCGGAATATTGACCAAAATGGTGCCAAAGCCCAGCGGCAGCAGCAGCGTCGGCTCCATGTCCTTGGCAATCGCCAGGTAGATGAGCAGGCCGCCGATGGCCCACATCACCCAGTAGCGCCAGTCGCTCAGTGCCGCTACATTCACAAACAGGCTGCCGATTTCTTCAAAAATCATAGTCAGTCACCTCATGCATATTATTTGCAATTAAATATAAAAAAGACTCTTACAAAAGCCCCCATTAGGGACCTTTGTAAAAGTCTTGTTCTAAACACATGGTGTTTACGGACGGCACGAGCGCCAAAGCGCCGGGATGACGATACCGCCCAACACAGCCGATAGACCGTGCAAACTACTCCCTCTTACGCGGTTTATTATATTATGATGTTCCGGATTTGTCAATCCGTTAGTTTCGGCTAAATCTTATCCCAGGATGCCTAGATGCTCCAGCAGCACCTTGCAGCCGATAAGGATCAGAATAATGCCGCCGGTCAGCGAGGCCTTGTCCTTATACTTAGCGCCAAAACGGTTGCCAATAAATACGCCCAACGCTGAGATTACAAAGGTGGTACATCCAATAAGCCCGGAGGCCTTGCCAATACTCACAGAGAGGAACGCAAAGGTAATCCCCATTGCCAGCGCGTCAATACTGGTCGCCACCGCCATCAGCAGCAGTTCCTTCAGATCCAATCGTTCATTGGCGAATTCTTCCTCTTCCTTGCCATCCTCATGCAGGGTGTCCCACACCATCTTCCCGCCGATGAACAGCAGCAGCACAAAGGCGATCCAGTGGTCATACCGGGTGATGTACTGCGCAAATCGGCTGCCCAGCAGCCAGCCCAAAAAGGGCATCAGCGCCTGGAACCCGCCAAAAAACAATGCGATGATAAAGGTATGCCGGTAGTTGATGCGCCGCATTCCCAGGCCCTTGCATATCGCCACCGCAAAAGCGTCCATCGAAAGGCCGATCCCAATGAGCAGAATTTCTACTGTACTCATGCCTTCACCCCATGTCAGTCAAAAAATAAGGTAACCCGATGATTGTAGCATATCATCACCGGGCTGTCAAACATATTTATTCACGCTTCCCTGCCTGGGTATTCATCCGGTACCAGTCCCATAGGGTCATCGGGGTTCCCAGCGCTTCCCTCGGTATTCTCGCCACCGAGATACTCTCCCCGGCCATCTCCAGCTCTTCCTCCAGCAGCACCATCGCCAGGGAATCCAGATAGCCGCTTTGCAGCAGCTCCGTGTTCCACTCCAGCGGCCGGTCACAGGCTCGACACAGTACTTCCAGCAGTTTATCTTTTTTCATGTGCTCACCTCATCTTCTCCAAAATGTTTCATGTGAAACATTTGTTCCTTTCTTTTTCGTCTGTTGGCACAGTGCTTTGGTTCAATAGCGCAGCTGCTTTCCTTCGGTCGATCTTACCGTTTACCGTCATGGACAGTGCACGACAAAACAATATCCTCCGGGGAACCATATACTCCGGCAGCATACTGGCAAGAGCCTGACGCACCTGTTCCTCCTGTGGTTCTCCGGTTGCAGCCGCCACCGCCTGAAGGGAAATAACCCGTCCCAAGCGGTCTTTGCGCGGCAGCACCACTGCTTGATGAATCCCCGGCAATGCCGTCAATGCCGCTTCTATTTCGCCGGGCTCTATGCGGTAGCCCTTATATTTGATTTGGTCATCGCAGCGGGAAGCATACCACAAGTACCCATTTTCAAAGTACCCGATATCGCCGGTCACAAAGCGGCCATGAAATTTCTCTCCCCCAAGATAACCGGCGGCAACACTTAACCCCTGTAAAGTAATATGTCCAGAATGGTCATGGAATTGCTCGCCCACGGTATCGTCTGCTGTGCTTCCCGCCTGTTGGACAATACCGTCCGGCTGTTCCACCGTAACACTAACCGCTTCCCCGTATTGGTGACCGATGGGAAGCCTCTCCTCTTTGGCCAGCTCCTTGGTGATCTCCACGGCTGTAACCGCACAAGTTGCTTCGGTGGGACCGTAAGCATTGATGATCCGCAGCCCTGGAAAACGCCGCCACAGCCGCCGCACGGTACTGCCTCTCAGCGGCTCCCCACAAAAGAAAATCGTTTGTAAGCAAGGCAGCATCTTGGCCGCAAACCGTTCATCCAGCAGGCAGCAGTCCGCAAAGGAAGGGGTCATAACTGCCAGCTGCGCCCGGCTGTCGCAGGTGGAAAGGGAGCTCCCCTCCGGAGAAAGCTCCAGAGTACAGCCGGTGTATAATGTATAATATAGATCGGCGACTGAAAGATCGAAGGTAAACAGCGCCTGATTGAGCACAGCATGAGGATACAGCCCGGCAATGGCAGGATGCGTGGTGAACCAGGCGATGAAATTTTCCAGGTTGGCATAGGTGACCACAACGCCCTTTGGCGCACCGGTGCTGCCGGAGGTGAACAGGATATAGGCGATATCATCCGGAGCGGCAGCAGGTAAAGCAAAGCACTCCCCACCCTGGAGCGGGATGGAAAGGCAATGGACGGTATCCTGCAGCGCTGTGGGAAGCGGCTGCAAACAGATGGCGGTATGGATGTTGGCCTGCGCGACCATAGAACTGACCCGCTGCGCCGGATAGTGCGGTCCGGCCGGAACATAAGGTCTGCCGGCCCAAAGACATCCCACCATAGCGATAACATACGCCGGGGATTTTTCGCCATAAATGAGGACAGGCCCGCTGCCCTCCGCCAGCTTTGCCGCCAGTGCGCTGGCACGGCTGTGCAGCTCCTCCCAGGTCAAGTCCTGCTCCCCCATGCGGCAGGCAATGCCGCCCCGATGGGCAAAACTCCGTTCTCTCAGCATGGAAGCTCCTCCCGGAGCTGCTCCGGAGGGATGAGAGCTGGATCATACATCACCTGGGAGTGATTGATCAGCAGCAATTCTCTGTCAAGCTCATTGCCTTCACAGTCTATTTTAGCGCGGTAAATGCGGCTGCAACGGTAATAATGGCCATCCGCTTCCCTTTGAAAATGGTGGTCCTCCTCTATAATGCGCCAGCGGTACGGGAAAGCATGCTGAGCCCGCAGTTCGCCGCAGAGATCATGCCCCTCCTGCCAAATAAGCAGCTGTACCGGCGTATCGGTATCATTGCGGAAACGGTAATCAACATTTTTATAAAAGATGCTTGTCCCGGTGCCGAAAGGCACCCGCCGCCCGCTATCCGGGAAAAGGGCATCGGTGTGATGGTGCAGCTCTGTGACTGTAAGAGGGCTATTGAGAACCATCCAGTGGATAAGATTGGCCAGCTGACATAGTCCCCCGCCGGTCTCTGCTCCCAGCCGCCCAGCCCCGATGGTCAGCCCTGGGAGATAACCTTTCCGGGCGGTGGTGCGGCCCACCGTATGCCAAAAGGAAAAGGTCTGACCTGGTTCAATGATAAGACCATGAATGCGTTCTCCCGCCAGACGGAGATTGGTTTCCTTATTATATTGCAGCTGCATATCCACACCAGCCAGTTGGCGCAGCATGGGGGAACGGTGCCCCTTAATGAGGGCCGGCAGCGGTTCCTCTTCCCGGCGCTTTGCAAAGCGTACCGGAGAGATAAAGTCCCGTATGTTGCGCAGCAAGATCTCCTTTTCCACCGAGATACGGTAGCAAAAGGGACTTAGCTGGCAGAAAAGTTTCCTTGCCATTATTGATCTTCTCCTCTCTTTCTCCTTGCGGAGTACCCCCATTGTGCATGGTATAAGACCGTTTGTCAATAGAATTTGGCACTTTAGCGCCTCATAAACCAAAGGAAAATTGTCGAAAAGCTTTCCTTTTGCTGCAAAATGCGCTAAAATAAGGAGCAGTACCCCAAGAAAAAGGAGCAAATCCCTTGAACAAAGTATTTTTTGACCTGGAATGGAACACCGGTTTTCTGGATGGCAACAGCTTTGATGAAATCATTGAAATAGGCGCTGTGAAAACCGATGAAGAATATCGACAGATCGATGGATTCCGGCGGTTGATCCGCCCTGTGATCTACCGCAAGATGAACCCGTATATTCAGAAGATCCTGGCGATCACCATGAAGGACCTGCAGGGCGAAGAGCCTCTGGCCTCGGTTGCGAAGGCGTTCTTTGACTGGTGCGGCGATTGTGATACCCTCATTGCATGGAGCGGGAATGACTTTGGCGTGCTGGAAAAGCACCTGGCGCACATAGGAATGAAGATACCGGAGCAGTTGGTCCGTTACGATGTGCAGATGGCCTATGCCTACCGGACCGAGAACAGCATCCGCAACTATGCCCTAAAAACCGCGGTGGAGGCCATGGAGCTGCCGGAACCGGAGGGACAGGAATACCACGATGCCTACTGCGATGCCCAGTTTACAGCTGCTATCGGGCGGGCACTAACCGAACGCTACGGACCCTTACCGGCCGTAGAAGAACTTCAGGCGCTGAAAAATACCCTGGTAAAGCCAAAAAAGCCCAAGCTGCCACTGATATATAGTGTAAAAAAAGCAATAAGGATGGAGCAGTATGTTGCGTTCCCCTGCCCCACCTGCGGCTTGCCGCTGTGGCTGCCCTGCTGGTACGCATTGGATGATAAGCATTTTATCGGGCAAGCGTGCTGCCCGGAATGCGGTCCCCGATATGCCGAACTGACCTGTGACCATTTCCGGCAGAATCGGTGTGATGCACACTTTACTCTATGGGGGGAAGCCTGCGACTACGCAAAAGATCAAATGAAAAAAGCGGTGGAGTTGGATTACTGCATCAAGCTGTATCCACCGCGGCGTAAAAAAGAAGCAAAGTAACAGATGGAAGCCCTTACGGGGCTTCTTCTTTTATGAGGTATACAGTGGAATCAGGCGGAAATTATTCGTAAATGTCGAATCTCGTTCCTAGTTAACGATTTTTTAACAATTGCGACGAGATGATATTGACAATTTTCTGCCTTATCGTTATTCTGTATTATGATGAACGATTGACTGTGCGTTTGTCAAATCAACTTAAAGAGAGGTTTATACCATGAAAAAATGCTCATGTACGGTAGAGAAGCACAAAGCAAAACAAGGATAGCCAGCCCTGCCACTATTCCGAAGTCAGGGGAACGCAATAGAAAAATTCATAGCTGTATGCTAT
>URGQ01000003.1 GCA_900547385.1 uncultured Oscillospiraceae bacterium
AGTGCGTTTTGCCTACTTTTGCGCATACAAAAGTAGGCCCCCGCCGGGTAGGCGTGCTCCCAAAGCCTTGCACAGGGCCACACCCGCCGCCAGGCGACCACAAACTACCTCCAAAATAAACTTATATTTCCAGCGAGTTTTCCCCTAATAAATCCATATCCTATATAAATCTCACCCAGCAATCCCCAATCCTGTAAACTTTCCATTAAAAAAAGTGAAATATTAACCTTTCTCATGCAAAAAAGGGGCGATTTGCAGGGATTAGTGAAAGGCCTTTTTTCACCGGCAAAAATCTTTTCGCGTCGGTTCTCTCCCCGAATAATAAATTGAGAGCCTTTCGGCCCCACCGGTCAAACAGGGGCGCCGGTTTTGCTTTTCGAAAAGCTCACTCATCTCAGCAGACCTCATCGGGCAATTTGGGGGTCTGCCTTAAGTGGGAACCTGCCTCCCACCTGCACCTTGAAAAAAGAATATTTCTTGATGGCTTGCCTAAATGCCCCGCGGGTGGTAATCTTGTAGAAGAAAACCGCCAACTGCAAGGAGAGCAAAATGAACCGTCACCTTTACGATGAAGAAGCCCTGATGAAAGATTACCCGCTGGCCGCCCGTACCGCCCACCCGGAGGGGACCGTTATCCCCGTCGGTTCCGCCGCCATCGGCGGGGAGAATCTGACCCTCATTGCCGGGCCGTGCGCCGTGGAAAGCCGGGAGCAGCTGTTTGCCACCGCGGCCGCGGTAAAGGCCGCCGGGGCCACCATCCTGCGGGGCGGCACCTATAAGCCCCGCACCTCCCCCTATGCCTTTGCCGGCCTGGGGGAGGAAGGCCTGCGCCTTCTGGCGGAAGCCGGCCGGGAATTTCAGCTCCCCACCGTCAGTGAAATCACCGATGCCGCCCTTTTGCCCCAGTTTGAGGAAATCGATATTTTGCAGGTGGGGGCCCGCAATATGCAGAATTATACCCTTTTGCAGGCACTGGGCCGCCAGCCCAAACCCATCCTGCTAAAACGCGGGCTGGCCGCCACCTACGAAGAATGGCTTGCCTCGGCCGAGTACATCCTGCGGGAGGGAAATCCCCATGTCATTCTCTGTGAACGGGGCATTCGCAGCTACCAAAGCGGCACCCGCGCCACTCTGGATCTGGCCGCCATTCCGGTGATGCAGGGTCTTACTCACCTGCCGGTGCTGGTGGATCCCAGCCATGCCTCCGGGGCCGCCGGCTGGATTCCGGCGCTGGGCCGGGCCGCTATAGCCGCCGGCGCCGGTGGTCTTATGGTGGAAGTCCACACAAATCCCGCCCAGGCCCTCAGCGATGGGGAGCAAGCCCTTCTTCCGCAGGATTTTGCCCGCCTGGCCGCCGATGCCCACAAAATCTGGGGGCTTTTGCACCCCTAATCCAAAGCTTCTTTTCCACAATGAAAAGCACGCAAAAGACTTTTTAGGTCAAGATTGCAATCGCCTGTCGGCGTCGCGAAATTTTATAAAAGGTTTTAGTTTGTACGCCCGCCCGGTGAGGGGTACTTTTCTATGAAGGAAAATAGTAAAGAATTTTTGGGCCGAATTTGTGGTCGCCTAGCGGCGGGGCGTTGATTTTGCCGGACGCAAAGCCGGTACGGCTCGCCGCCGGGGCGTTCCTTTTACTCGTGTGCGTCGTCGCGGGCTGCGCTCCATGTCGGGTCGCTATCCCTATGGGATAGACAACCCTCCAACGCTTCGCCGCTCCTCCTTTCCCCAGCGGGCCTTGCGTCCCGCTGGGGGCCCCATACCAAAATACACTTGGGGCTGCGCCCCAAGACCCCCTAACGCTTAAGCTGCGGCTGGACACGCTCTCAAGGTGCCTGCGGCGCATTTTATGTGGAAATTGTGGATGGTGAGGGGTCGCGGGGGTTGGGGCGCGGGCCGCCGATTGGCCGAGGGAGCAGTTTTGCAGACTATAAAGTATTTGCTTAACTGTCACCTTAGTTCCCCTCCTCAGAGGAGGGGACAGGGGTGGTGGTTCGCCCTTCCGCGCTCCAGCGCGGGGCGATAAAAATGCGTCGCAGACACCTTATAAGCACCGTTTAGCCCACGCTCCGGGAGGTCATAGACCTTCCGGGCGGGGCAAATGGGGCCCCCGCAAGGTCGCAAGACCTTGTGGGGAGAGGAGGATGCACCGCAGCGAGGAGGGCTGCCCGAAGCAAAGCATAGGGTCGGCCCGACTCAAGCGGAGGTTGCGTCCGACGAGCGTCGGGTCTTTAGCGCGGAGCCCTAAATGACTTTTGCCTACTTTTCTTCATAGAAAAGTAACCCCCGCCGGGTAGGCGTACAGTTTATGCCTTTGCAAAAGGCTCCGCGACGCTGACAGGCGAAAGGAAACTTTGGCATAATTTGTGTCATCAACCCCTCCGTCACGGCTACGCCGTGCCAGCTCCCCTTACACAGGGGAGCCTTGGGGGTGGGGCAACGCCGATAGGCGAGATAAAACTTTATACTGACAACCCCTCCGTCACGGCTGCGCCGTGCCACCTCCCTTTACACAAGGGAGGCTTTTGGTTGGAGCGGGTGAAAATTACTGCTGGTCGTCGTCCTCCGGGGGCTGCTGGGGTTTTTCTGAGCGGACGAAGGCAACGATGAGGCAGAAGATCACGAGCAGATCGGCGAAGAAAACCGTTTCGGAATAGACGGCCTTGGCCCGGATGGCGCCGAGGACGGCGGCGATGAAGGCCACCACATACAGCGCCCGGCGCACCCATTTGGAGTCCTCCCCGCGCTTTTTGGCGAGGATGAGATTGACGGCGAACAGCAGGATGATGAGGACGCCGCAGCCATACAGGATGTAGACGATGGTATCGAGCCAGTTCATGAGAGTTCCTCCCCTTTTGTAGAAATAAGTGGGCTTGCTGGCTTTATTATACTGTTTTGTTGCATTTTTGCAAATAATTTGTGTTGCGTAATCGCAACAGTGATGCATTTGCGCAACACACGGATTTTAGCAGAATTCCAAAATTTTTTCCGACAATTTGTGCGGGGTCCCCCTATAAAAAGAAAAAAACGGGGTGGGTTGTTGCGTTTTTGCAACAGAAAAACGGCAAAAGGGCATCGAAGACGGCGGGAAATTTTTTTGAGGACGAAATAGGGCTGTTCTTTTCTTCGCCGAAATGACCAAGCGGCGGGAGAAAAGTTTGGCCAAAACGCAAAAAACGAAAGCGGCAGAACCCCAAAAATGAGGCTCTGCCGCTTTCGATCTTCTATGTTTTCTCTATTTGGCTGCGGCGGCCCCGCTGCCCGAAAGCGGTGCCGGCATGGGAACGGAGCGGTGACATCTGCCCAGTCGTTCTTCTCCGCTCCCTTACCCCTTATCAAGGCTATTGTAACACAGAAGGGGTGCCGGGGAAAGACCCTTTGGGACAGCGTGCATAAATAGGTAAGATACTGTCATATTTTCTTCCAAAATTCGCACAGGTGTGATATAATTTGACAAAAGAGTGGAGGCGACGGGATGATAAAAATAGCGATATGCGATGATGAGAGAGAGCTGCGGGAAGCGACCGCCGCCCGACTGCGGGAATATTTTGCTGAGGAGGCGCTGATTGCGCCATTTGAAAGCGGGGAAGCACTGCTGCGCGCGGTGCGGGAGGAGAACTGCCGCTACCAGCTGGCGGTGCTGGATATTGAGCTGGGAGAGATGAACGGCATAGCGGTGGGAGAAGCGCTGAACCGGCTGCTGCCCACCTGCCAGATCATCTACCTGACGGGATACCTGGACTGTGCCCCCGACGCCTATGCCACCCGGCACACCTACTATGTGTACCGGCCGACGATGGAGAAGCACCTGCCGCTGGCGCTGCAAAAGGCGATGACCGCACTGGCCGAGGCCGAAAACGGCCAACTGGTGCTTCCGCAGAAGGGCGGCCAGCTGGTACTGGAAAAACGGGATATCTCCCACCTGGAGCGGCGGCTGCGGGTGACCAAGCTGTACCTGGCGGACGGGCAATGCGTGACCACCGCCCTGAGGCTGGAGGAGCTGCTGGAACGGCTGGGGGACCCGGCCTTTCTGCGGTGCCACAACAGCTTTGCGGTGAGCCTGGACCATGCGGCGGTGTTTCGGCGGGAGAGCTTCCTGATGAAGGACGGGACGGTGGTGCCCATCAGCCACGGCTACTACCCTGCCGTGCGGGAGCAGTTCCGTAAATACCACCATATCGAGCTGTGAGAGAGAACGGAATTGAGGAGAGAGAAGCATGACAGCGATCATTCAGTTTTTTACATCGCATTTCTTTGGAAACATGGTGTATGGCATCATCAATAATCTGATCACATTTATATTTGTGTGGTTTATCCACGCGTTTATCCCCTACAAGCCGAAATACCAAAGCCGGAAAAACCTGACCCGTGCCACCCTGCTGCTGTATATTGGGCTAGTCATCATCAGCTACCTGCGGGAAGTGCCCGGCAACAACGCGATCCCTATTTTCTACCTGCTGATGGCGCTGTATTTTGTCTTTCAGCTGGTCTATCTGTTTACGGTATTTGACGGCAGCATCGCGATGCGGCTGCTGCTGTTCTTTGTGGAAAAGATAATAGAAATACTGGGGATGGCGCTGGGGGATATCCTGGCGATCTGGCTGATCCCCGACTACATGTACTACTACCTGCTGGATAATGTGCGGGGCGTGTGGTACTTTAACGCTTCCATTGCCGCCTCGGAGCTGATCATCGTGGGGCTCTGCTGGGGGATCATCCGGCTGATACGGTATGTGCAGAGCCGCAATGCCCGGCTGGACATCATGGCGTATATCCTGATCCCCGCTTCGCAGTTTATTCTGTTTTTTATTACCCTGGTGCTGTACGCCAATGAGACCAAGACGGCCATTTTTAACCCCTATGGGGTGGCGGCGCTGGTGGCGGGGATGCTGGGCGACCTGGCGCTGTTTGTGATGATCCGCCGGATGAACGAGAACGCCGCGCTGCGGGCCCAGCTGGAGGCCACCCGGATGCAGCAGAGCTACTATACCCTGCTGGAGGAGCAGCAGAAGCAGATACGGGAGATGCAGCATGACATCAATAACCATGTGGCGGTGATACGCAGCCTGACCGCCGGGGCCCCGGAGGGCACCGACCTGAAGCAGTATGCCGAGGAGGTGGCCGCGCCGAAGCTCATCAACCTGCACTACTGCCGCAACGCCATACTGAACGCGCTGCTGGTGAATAAGGCCGCCGACTGTGAAAAGGCGGGTATTGAGGCGAACTTTGACATAAAGCTGACGGCGGGGACGGCGGGCTTTGACGACTATGACCTGGTGGCGTTGGTGAGCAATCTGCTGGATAACGCCATAGCGGCGGCCGGGGCAGCTGAGCCGAAGCAGGTAGGACTAACCATGCAGACGGCGGATGGGGCGCTTTCCATCCTGTGCCGCAACAGCTGCGGTAAGGGCGCCGAGGGCACCGCCGTGAACCAGGGCAAGATGACCCGCGGCAACGGCCGGGGGATCATCAACCGGGTGGTGAAGAAATACGGCGGCGAGATGGAGACAAAGCCGGGCGACGGGTGCTACACCGTGAGTGTGATGGTCTTCGCGAAGGGAGAAGCGCCGATAATGACATAAGCGATCGTCCTATGAAAAGGAAGCTCCGAGAGGGGCTTTTCCTTTTGGATGGGTATGTTAGGTTTGGTCTATTCTCCTACCGGCAGATGGGGCGATCATCTCGGTTTTGCTTGTTCCGGCAGCCATGCCGTCATTTATACGGCTGGCCGCTTCCCGATGTAAGAGGAGCCTTAAGATAGCGGAATACCAGATACGAAAAGAGCCGCCCCATGGGGACGGCTCTTGATTTTTGACTGATTACAGAAGGCCCTGCACCAGAATGACGATGATGAGCAGGGGGAGAACATAGCGGAAATAGGGACGCAGCCAGCGGGGGAGCTTGGGGCCTTTTCCGGTATTGGCCTCCGCGAGGTAATTTTCGAAGCCCCAGCCCCAGCGACTGACGCAGAACAGCAGATAGACGACTGCGCCGATGGGCAGCAGCAGATTGCTGACAAGGAAATCCTCGCTATCCTGCACGCCGCGGGCACCGATGAGGTGCAGATCACCCCAGACATTGAAGCCGAGGATGCAGGGCATGCTGAGCACCAGCATGGCAATGCAGCCGATAAGGGAGGCCTTTTTGCGGCTGATGCCGAAGGTATCCACCGCGAAGGCCAGGAGATTCTCAAACACGGCCAGCACCGTGGAGAAGCTGGCAAAGGTCATGAACAGGAAGAACAGGGTGCCCCACAGGCGGCCGCCCTCCATATTGACGAAAACGCTGGGGAGCGTCTGGAAGATGAGGGGGGGGCCGGCATCGGGCTGGACACCATAGGAGAAGCAGGCCGGGAAGATAATGACGCCGGCCATGAGGGCCACAAAGGTATCCAGGGCACAGATGCGGGTGGCCTCGCCGGCGAGGGTGTGCTCCCGGCTCATGTAGCTTCCAAAGATCTCCATGGCGGCGATGCCGAGGCTGAGGGTAAAGAAGGCCTGATTCATGGCGGCGGTGATGATATTCCCCAGGCCGTTGGTACGGATGCTTTCGGCGGAGGGGAGCAGGTAGAATTTCATGCCCTCGGCGGCGCCGGGCAGCAGCAGGCTGTGCACCGCCAGCACAACAATGAGGGCCAGCAGGGCGATCATCATGACCTTGGTGATGCGCTCGAGGCCTTTCTGCACGCCAAAGCTGCAAACCAAAAAGCCCAGAACGACCACGATGACCATAAAGATGGTCATTTCTCCGGGGGAGGAGAGCATCTGGCTGAAGACGCCTCCGATCTCCTCGGTGCCCATGCCGGCGACAAAATCGCCCCGGAGGAATTTATAAAAGTAATCCACCATCCAACCGGTGACGGTGGTGTAGTACATCATAAGCAGGCAGCAGCCCAGCATGCAGAACCAGCCGTGGATGTGCCACTTCTGGCCCGGCTTTTCGAGGGTCTGGTAGGCCTGTACGGCGCTTTTGCGGCTGGCGCGGCCCACGGCCAGCTCCATGGTCATAACCGGGATGCCCATGATGACCAGGCAGATGAGATAAAACAGCACAAAGTATCCGCCGCCGTACTGGCCGGTGATATAGGGGAAGCGCCAGACATTGCCGATGCCGATGGCGCAGCCGGCACTGACCAACAGGAACCCTAAGCGGGAACGGAAATTTTCTCTTTGCATACAATACTCCTCATTTCGACTTTATAAAAAGTATTCTTATTATAGGACGGGAGAGGAGCATTGACAAGGAGCAGTTTGGCATTATAATATAAGAAAAAGTTATGATGCAGCGGATTGCAGGGACCGGAAAGGAGAAAGGGAGGAAACCGATGAACCGAAACCAACTGAGATACTTTGTGGCGGCGGCGGAGAGCCGGAGCTTTACCAAGGCAGCCGACCAGTTTTTTATCTCCCAGACAGCGGTGACGCAGCAGATACGGCTGCTGGAGGAGATGCTGGGGTGTCCCCTGTTTGACCGGAGTACCCGGCCGGTTTCCCTAACGCCGGCGGGCAAGGCGTTTCTGACCGAAGCGAAGGCGATCCTGGAGCGGATGGATCAAGCCATTGACCGGGCGCACGGAGCTTCCACCGGGCTTTCCGGCAGCCTGCGCATTGGGTACCTAAAGGGCTATGAGCAAAGCGGATTTACCGATTTCCTGCGGGAATTCCACCAGCGGCACGCCAATTTGCTGATCACCTTTTACCGCTGCACCACCGACCAGCTGGCGGCGGGACTTTTGGGGAATCAGTTTGATCTGATCCTGACCTGGGACAGCACCAACCTGAAGCAGGATGAACGGGTGGACTGGCTGCTGGCCGAGGAGGTGGGGCTGGTGGCGGCGCTGTATGCCGGGCATCCGCTGGCGCAGCGGGTGCGGCTGACCCGCCGGGAGCTGCGGGGGGAGCCGATCATTTACATGTCCCCGGCGGAAACGCTGGATTCCTACGGCGACGCGTTTTTTATGAACCTGTATAAGGAGGCAGGCTACCGGCCTAATATCCTGTTCTGCTCCTCCGATAGTGAGAGCATCCTGATGATGGTGGCGGCGGAAGAAGGGGTATCCATTCTGCCGGATTACTCGGCGCGAAAGCATGCTCCGGCGGAAAACCTGGTTTTTATCCCGCTGACCGGACAGGGCGAGCAGGAGGAAGTGATAGCGGCGTGGCGGCGGGACGCCCAAAACCCCGCGCTGGCGCAGTTTGTGGCGGCACTGCGGCAGGCCGCGCCCTTTGGACGGTAAAAGGCGGCCGCGCAGGCATACCCGCATACCGCGTATAAAAATGACCGCCCATCTGGCACGGATGAGCGGTTTTTTCTTGGGTCCCGGCTTACTGCCGGTGCTCTTCGTCCCACAGCTGTTCGGCGGTGCGCTGCCAGCAGGCGGCGTAGGCCTTGCACTTTTCGCACAGGTGCTCGGCACTTTCCGGCGCCTCCAGATCGGTGGAGCGGGCGCCGCTGCGCTTCACCATCTCCGGCAGGAGATCGGGATTTTCCAGCATGGGGCAGGGCCGCAGGTGGTTGCCGTTAAAGGGCTGGCCCTTGCGGTATTCCAGGAATAGCGGCTGCTGCAGGCACTCCAGAAAGCTCTTTTCCCGGATATTGGCGCCGGAATAATGGATAAAGACGCAGGGTTCCACATCGCCTGCCGCATTGATATGGCAGTAGATGCGGCCGCCGGCCACGCAGCCGCCCGCAAACTCGCCGTCATTCTGGAAGTCGATGCAGTAAAGCTCCTTACCGCCGGTCACACCGCGGATCTCGCGCACACGGTTTTTCATGTAGGTGCGCTGCTCGGGGGTCAGCAGCAGCTCGGTGGAGGCGCCCACGCCGACCGGCATATAGTGGAAGTACCACGCAAAGACGCAGCCCTTGCTGATGAGCAGATCCAAAAATTCATCGCTGGTGACGGTCTTATAATTCCTGGCGGTGTAGCAAATGGAAACGCCGAAGGGGATCTTGTAGCGGTGCATCAGCTCCATGGCGGCCAGCGCCTTCTGGAAGTGGCCCTCGCCGCGGCGGCCGTCATTGGCTTCCTCGAAGCCCTCGATGGAGACGGACACAAAGAAATTGCCGACCCGCAGCAGCTCCCTGCAGAAATCATCATCGATGAGGGTGCCATTAGTGAAGGCGTGGAAGGCCATATCCCGGTGCTTTTCGCACAGGCGAATGATGTCCTTTTTGCGGATGAGCGGCTCGCCGCCGGTAAAGAGGCAGGCATGGGTACCCAGCTCCTTGGCCTCGGTGAGGACTCGATCCATCTCCTCAAAGATCAGGCTCTGCTGATGACCGTACTCTGCCGCCCAGCAGCCGGTGCAGTGCATATTGCAGGCGGAGGTGGGGTCCATCAAAATGAGCCACGGGATGTTGCAGCCGTACTTTTCGGCGTTCTTTTGGGCCTGCTGATAGCCGCGGAAGCCACCCTCATACACCGCGTTGGTGAGGAAGTTCCTGAGGATATAGGGGTCGATCTCATCCAGGATGCGCTGGACATAGTGCGCCCATTTGCCATCGGGCTGGCCCGCTATCATGCGCAGCACCTCGAAGGATTCCTTTTTCCACACGCTGCCCTGGATCTTTTCGGCCATATCCACCAGGTCCTGCGCGGCGGAGGCGGCATCCGCTGTTTTTCCCTTTTGGATGAAGTTTTCCAGCACCTTCTCGAAGGCCTTGCGTTCTGCCGCATGGGCGGCTTTTTCCATCAGTGTCATAGTCAGTTCCCGTTCCTTTCCCGGTAGTACAGGGCAAAGCCCTTTATTTCCTCTTCATTGTAGCGCCGGGGCGGCTCGGAGCCCATCGGTAAAAGTCGGCGGATGAGAAAATTTGGGACAGGGGAGCCAAACTGTGAAACAGCCGGGGGACGGTTTTTCTGTGAAAAAGCTCCTAACCTAAAGTGAACTTTAGGGTTCATAATGAAAATAGCAACAAAATGGAAGGAGAGCGCCTATTATGAGCTTTGCGGAAGTAAAAAAGAACTTTGGCTTTGGCTGTATGCGGCTGCCCATGCAGGGCGAGGAGGTGGACCTGGCACAGTTTAGCCAGATGGTGGACGAATACCTGGCGGCGGGATTCAATTGCTTTGATACCGTGCGGGTGTACCTGGGCGGCAAAAGTGAGACCGCCTGCCCCCAGCATCTGCCCATCCGCCAATACCTGAAAGATGCAGCAAAGGAGTTTGAGAAGAAATGATGGAATACTGTAGGCTGCCAAGGGGCGAAGAACGCCTGAGCACCCTGGGGCTGGGGCTCTGCGGCAGGAGCCGCCGCACACATACGGCATCCAACAGGATATCGATAAGGAGATGCGATCTTTTGTAAAAAAAGCCGCGCAGCCCGATGGACCACGCAGCGGTTTTATTCCCAATGGGGTTGTTCCTCTTTGGGCTGGTACACCAGCCGGGCTGCCGGGATGATAAGTGCCCCGAGGGCATTGCCCAACGCCACCAGCACTACCACCAACACAGCCTGGCCGCTGAAGATACGGGCATTGCAGAAGTAGAAAACATCGGCGATGGAGTGCTCGAACCCGCAGAGAATGAAGGTGGGGATGCAAATAAGGATGCCCAGCACCGTTCCCCGGGTCTTGTAGATCTCGACGCAGATAAAGATAAGGATGCCGCAGAAGATGCCATCCACCAGCAGGGTAAGGGGTGCTTTGGCCAGGCGGGCCTCACACAGGGCCAGCACGGCACCGGCCGGTCTGCGGGCCAGGCCCGCTATCAGGCAGCCCACGGCATTACAGGGCAGAGAAAGCAGCGTCTGCCAGCGTTCCTGCCGACTTTGGCCCAGCCAGTAGCCAATTTTTCCGGTATACAGATCGAACCCAAACAGGGTGATGGTGATGAGCCCCACAGTGAAGAACACCGCCCCCACCACACGGTTTTCGCAGCCCAGGTACACATAGCCGCCGATAGAGATCATCAAACCAGCCAGCACGCCGCGCACCGCGCAGGGTAAAAGTTTCATATTCCCGGTCCCCTTGCCTTTGATTAGGATGGAGATAGTATACCAAATTTCGCGGTATTCGTCAAATTTATAACAAGGTTTCCCTTGTTTCCCTATAAAAAGAAGCCAACCGCGGGGGCTGGCTTTCCTTTGTCGTAAAAAGATCACAGGTCCTTGGGGTCTTTGCCGCCAAATTGCCGGTACAGCCGTATGTAGATCTCCTTTTGAAGATCGGCGGGGCAGCGCTCCACTACAATGGCATTGGCAAGGCCCACCACCCGGCCCTTATCATCGTAGACCCAGCAATTGCGGTCGGGTTGGTTGCATTTGCTGCATTGGGGAATGATATTGCCGGGGCCCAACGGCCGGCGGGGGTCCTTGTGCCCCTTTTGCAACTTGGTAAGGGTATTTTTCCAGTAACGGTGTGGTTCGCCCTCCCGGGAGCCGCAGCAGGCACAGCGGTAATCATACTTTGCCTTCAGCGCTTCCCAGTAGTCAGCATCCATTTGTTCTTCCCGACGCTCCGCCGTAAAGCCCGGATAGCACTCCTCCAGCGTTTGCAGGCGGTATTCCCCGGACTTCATCCCCTCCGAAGCCAAGTCATTGCGCTCCCCGGAAAGGATGCACCAGCCCTGCTGGGCACCCAGGTGCCTAGCCTGCTGCACATCATTCACATCCGGGTAGTACTGCCGAATAAACTCGGTGAGTTCCTTTTTGCTGACGGTGCGGGTATGGGGGTAACCCTGCGCTAGATATACCAGCGTCAGCGCATATTTGGTGTACTGCCCGGCCTGCCGCAGCCGGGGCAGCCTTACCCCCTGGGATACCAGAAATTCCTGGTGGTGCTGTTCAATCAGCCGATAGGTTTCTTCGATCTGTTGGTCGGTCAACCGCATGGGGTCACTCCTTTCCGGCATCTGTTCCTTTCTTTTCAGGGCGCTTTGCATCTCCTGGACAATGGCCACCGAGAGCAGCGGCGGCACCGCATTGCCGATCTCCAGCCGCTTCATACCATCGGAGCCATAGAACCGGTAATCATCTGGGAAGCTTTGCAACCGGGCACCCTCCCGGATGGACATGGCGCGGGAATCCCGCGGGTGAATGCAGCGGGAGGAGGAGGGACAGGCAAAATTTCGGGTGATGGTGGTGGAGGGACGCTCCCACCACAGCTTGGCATAGGTATTGCCGTAGCCGCTTTTGGGGCGGATCTCCTCCGGCAGGTCATCCTTGGATTGACCATCCTGCAAAGTCTGCATAATGCGGATGAGGTGCGCGCCGTTTTTGGGGGCAGCGTGTTCCGTTACCAGCTGCCCGGCACCTGCCCGTACAAACCGCAGAAATTCGTTCTCCGCGACCCCGGCGTAGTGGCTGGCACTCTCCCCGCTTTTTAGTTGGGGAAGGTCTCCTATAGCATCCTTTAGCGTTACATAGGGCTTTTTCCCCGGGCCGTGGGTTGGAACCGGAAAGATGTAGTTATTTTCTCCCTTCATCCCCACCAGGATCACCCGTTCCCGCTGCTGCGGCACACCAAAATCGACAGCATTGAGGATACCGTGGCGCACATCGTAGCCCAGCGCCCGGAACTCGCTTTCCACCCGCTGGAACAGGCGGCCGTGATCCATGCTGAGGATGCCGGTCACATTCTCAAAGATAAATGCCTGCGGCTGCAAAATCTGCAGGATACGCTTATACTGCAAAAAGAGATTCGCCCGGTCATCCATCCGGCGCTTACCCAGCGTGGAATAGGATTGACAGGGTGGGCCGCCTACCACAATATCCACCTGCTGCCCGCCCAGGGCCCCGGCCAGCCGTTCTTTGGTTAGGTCAGCGATATCACAATTCAACATCTTTACCCCGGGGTGATTGAGGGAATAGGCCACTGCAATGTCCTTTTCTATCTCATTGGCCGCCAGGATGCGAAAACCCGGCAGCTGGGAAAAACCGTAGCTCAGCCCGCCCACCCCGGCAAAGAGATCCACGATATGATATTGTTTCATCGTACATCCCTCCTGTCGGGTCGTCCTGCAAAATCTTCTACCAGTATAATGCGCGCCGTCGCCAGCGTCAAGCCGGAGAACAGGCTTTACAGCGCCGTTCCTTTGGTTGGCCGGTACAGACCGCCAAGGTCGGCACTCTCCAGCTCCAGCAGCTTGATCTTATTCTCCAGCCCGCCGGCGTAGCCGGTAAGGCTGCCGCCGCTGCCCACTACCCGGTGGCAGGGGATGATAATGGAAACACGGTTATGCCCCACGGCACCGCCCACCGCCTGCGCCGAAAAATGTGTCAAGCCGCGCTGCCGCGCCAGTTCCCCGGCCAGCGCGCCATAGGTGGTGGTCTGCCCATAGGGGATCTGCAGCAGAAGCTGCCACACCGCCCGCTGAAAATCCGAGCCCACAGGATGCAGCGGCGGAGTAAAATCCGGTTCCCGGCCGGTAAAGTAGGTATCCAGCCAGCGGCAGGCCTCTTCCAGAGCCGGCGTGCGCTGCTCCTCCCTTTGCTGCGGCAGTCCGGCCGCAAAGTACTTCTGTCCTTCCAGCCACAGACCGGTCAGACCCTCCTCATCGGCAGCCAGCAGCAGGCGTCCCAGCGGGGAGGCGTAATGGGTAATAAAGCAGCTCATGGCATATCCTCCTTGCAAGCATTATTATACCATTACTATACCACAAAAGCCCCCGCCTGTCCCGTTTTTCCTCCATGGTTCGGTTTGTTTACAAAAAGCCGCTGGAACGGTAGGGCCGCCGCATGCTATAATAGGGAAAAATAGAGCCGGAAGGAGATGCCCCATGTCCCAGATCACCAAACGCGCGCTGGAGCAATCGCTGAAAAACCTGCTGCGGGAAAAACCGCTTTCCAAAATCACTGTCACTGATATCACCGAGGACTGCGGCATCAGCCGCATGACCTTCTACTATCACTTCAAGGATATCTACGACCTGGTGGAATGGGCCTGCATGGAGGACGCAGCCAAGGCACTGGCCAACAAAAAGACCTACGATACCTGGCAGCAGGGCTTTATCCAGATCTTCCACGCGGTGCGGGAAAATAAGGTCTTTGTGATGAATGTCTATCGGTGCGTCAGCCGGGAGCAGGTGGAAAAATACCTGGTCCCCCTCACCGATCAGCTCATCATGGGTGTCATTGCGGAGCGCTCCGCCGGAATGACGGTGCGGGAGGAGGACAAGCAGTTTATCGCGCAGGTCCACTCCTATTCCTTTGTGGGGCTCATGCTGGATTGGATCAAGGATGATATGCAGGCGGAACCGGAGCTGCTGGTGAATAAGCTGGCTCTGGTCATCCAGGGCAGCATCAGCGCCGCGCTGGAGCGCTTCCGCACCGACCGGCCCTCAAATCCTTGACAAACAAGCCCGTTTGATAAAAACTTATTCAGCTCTTTCCCCGTGACGAAGTTTTTGTCACGGGGCTTTTTCTGTCTATTTTAAAATGTGTTCCGGCAGGCTACAATAAAGCCATCAAGAGGGGACCAACACCCCCAAAACCAAATCTTACAGGAGGCTTATTTATGTATTATTCTGCCGGTACTTACGAAAGCTTTGCTCACCCCGAAAAGCCCCAGGGCGTTGATAACAAATCCGCCTATATCATCGGCACCGGCCTGGCCGGTCTTACCGCGGCGTTTTACCTGGTGCGCGATGGCCAGATGAAAGGCGAGCGCATCCACCTGCTGGAAAAGCTGGACCTGGCCGGCGGCAGCTGCGATGGCCGCAAGGATGTCACCAAGGGCTTTTATATGCGCGGCGGCCGCGAAATGGATAACCACTTTGAGGTGATGTGGGATGTCTTCCGGGATGTGCCCTCCATCGAAACCCCCGGTGTATCCGTACTGGATGAATACTATTGGCTCAATAAGCACGACCCCAACTACTCCCTGTGCCGTGCCACCGTAAACCGCGGCGAGGACGCCCACACCGATAAGAAGTTCGCGCTGGATAAGGAAAGCGCCATGGCCCTTTCCAAGCTGTTCATTACCCCGGAAAAGGACCTGGAGGATAAAAAGATCTCCGAAGTCCTGCCGGAAAGCTTTTGGAGCACCAACTTCTGGCTCTACTGGCAGACCATGTTCGCCTTCCAAAAGTGGTCCAGCGCCCTGGAAATGAAGCGCTACCTGTGCCGCTATGTCCACCACATCGATGGCCTGCCCGACTTCAGCGCCCTGCGCTTTACCAAGTATAATCAGTACGAGAGCATGATCCTGCCGCTGGTGAAGTATCTGGAATCCCACGGCGTCCGCATCGAATACGGCATGGATGTCCGCAATGTCATTATTGAAACAGAGGGCGACAAGAAGGTAGCCCGCCAGATCGTCTATGTGAAGGACGGCAAGGAGCAGACCATTGATCTCATCGAGGATGATCTTGTTTTCATCACCAATGGCTGCTGCACCGATACCTCCTGCTACGGCGACCAGACCCACGCGCCCGATCTTTCTGGCGTCAAAGATGGCTGCGGTGAATCCTGGGATATGTGGAAGGCCATAGCCGCCCAGGCCCGGCACGGCGAATACGGCAACCCCGATGCCTTCTGCGGCGATGTGGAGGCCACCAACTGGATGAGCGCCACCGTAGCCACCGCCGATGAGGAGATCATCCGCCATATTATGAACATCTGCAAGCGCGATCCCCGTGCCGGCAAAGTGACCACCGGCGGTATCGTCACCGTAAAGGACAGCACAGAAAACTGGTATCTTTCCTGGACCATCAACCGCCAGCCGCAGTTTAAGAGCCAGGACAAGAGCACCGTGCTGGTGTGGGTGTACGGCCTGCACACCGACCGGGAGGGTAATTTCGTCAAGAAGGCCATGCGGGACTGCACCGGCGAGGAGATCTGCCAGGAGTGGCTGTACCACATCGGCGTAGAGGAGAGCCGCATTGTGGAGCTGGCGGCGACGGCCTGCAATACCACCACCTGCTATATGCCCTATATCAATGCCTTCTTCCAGCCCCGCAAGGAAAGCGACCGCCCCAAGGTGGTACCGGATGGCGCCGTGAACTTCGCCTTCATCGGGCAGTTTGCGGAGACCCCCCGCGATACCATCTTCACCACCGAGTACTCCATGCGTACCGGTATGGAATCGGTTTACACCCTGCTGAATATCGACCGCGGCGTGCCGGAGGTATGGGGCAGCAAATACGATGTGCGTGAGCTGCTGCGTGCCTGCTACTATGCCGTCGATAAGAAGCCCATCAGCGAATTGCCGCTCTCCTTCGGCGAGCGGGAAGCGGTCAAGATCCTGCTGAAGAAGGTGAAGGGCACCGATGTGGAGCTGCTGCTGCGTGAAAGCGGCCTGCTGGAGTGATCCTCTCCCCTCCCCCAGCCGAATAAAAAATATCAGCCCGTACCGGTGGTTTTGCCATCGGTACGGGCCTTTTCTTTTGCCAAGGAGGAATACGCTAAGCCCTCCCTCACTCTTCTTCCGTCGTGGGCGTAGCCGGTACTTCAGCAGGTCCTTCCTCCGGTTTGGGCTCGGTAATGGTGGGGATAAAAGCCCTGGCGATCTTGCCCTCCCCGCGGCGCTTGATGTAAAAGTATCCGATAAAGCTAAAGACCAGCGCCCCGATGAAATTGACAAACAGGTCCTCCATGGTATCGTACAGCCCGATATCCAGGTACCCGCCAAAGCCCAGCTCCTGCCCGTTTACCGCCACACTGGTGATATCCCCAATGGTCACCGGGATGTTCATATTGGTGGGGTCCAGCATCACGGAGGTGATGCTGTGGATAATGGTATCCTTCTGCATATCCATTAGGAACAGCCGGTCCATGCCGAACTCGAAGAACTCCCACAGCACACCGATGGTCATGGAAAAGCAGAAAGCCACCAGCGAAACATACACCGGCGAAAGCTCAAACTTGATCTTGCTGTTGCGGTTCAGAATATCAATAAGCGCAAAGCCGGTGGCCGCGCATAAAAAGCCGGTGGTGGTGTGCAGAATAGAATCCCAGTTGGGGTAGGTAATAAAGAAGCACCCCAGTTCCCCCAGGATCTCGGAAGCGAAGATAAACAGCAGGATGATGATCTCCAGCGTGCTGGGCAGCTCTATGCCAAAGTTCTGCTGGATAAAAAGCGGCAGCATAAATAAAAACAGCACCAGCAGGCACACAAAGGCGTTTTCGTACTCCCCGCGGATAATGGAGGAAACAAGGGTCAATAAGACGACAATACGCAGGATGAGATACACCGCGAAAACGGTGGGTTTTTTGTGGATCACCGCACGCAGATCGCGGGGAGGCTTGGGGACTTTCCGGTTCTGTTTCATGGTCGCGTTCCTTTCCTTGAGGGCAGTTTTCCCTTCGGATTATACCATAATTCCCCCTAAAAGCAAAGAACCGGGAGATTTTCCTCTTCTCTTTTGGCCGCTCACCGCTGTATCGGTTTTGGGGGTAGAAAAGATTTCACCTCCATGAAAGCGCACAAGCTTTGAGAAAGGCATTCATATGCCCCATCGCGGGAAGTATTTTTGCAAGGTAGGCAACATAAAAAATACAGAAAACAAAAAAGAGCTAACTGACATCTCTAACAGAAATCAGATAGCTCTTTATTCTTGGATAATCTAAAATGTTGTCATTTTGTTGTCACGGGGCAATTCCGTAACGCAAAAGTCCAGTGTTTACGGGCTTTTTTGAACCTATAAAATTATTCCCACTCAATCGTTGCCGGCGGCTTGCTCGTAATATCATACACAATCCGGTTGATGTGGTCCACCTCGTTGATGATCCGGCTCGAAACCTTCTCCAACACCTCGTAGGGGATGCGTGCCCAGTCCGCCGTCATAAAGTCAGTGGTCGTCACGCCGCGCAGCGCCAGCGTGTAGTCATAGGTGCGGAAGTCCCCCATCACGCCCACGGAACGGTTGTTGGTCAGTACGGCAAAGTACTGGTGTACCTTGCGGGAAAGCCCGGCCTCCGCCAGCTCCTCACGGAAAATGGCGTCTGCGTCCCGCAGGATCTCCAGCTTGTCCTTGGTCACTTCGCCAATGACCCGGATGGCCAGCCCCGGTCCCGGGAACGGCTGCCGCCAAACCAGATACTCCGGCAGGCCCAGCTCCAGGCCCAGCCGCCGCACCTCGTCCTTAAAGAGCAGCCGCAGCGGCTCCACGATCTCCTTAAAGTCCACATAGTCCGGCAGGCCGCCCACATTGTGGTGGCTCTTGATGACCGCGGCATCCCCCGCGCCGGATTCGATCACATCCGGGTAAATGGTGCCCTGCGCCAGGAAATCCACCTTACCGATCTTCTTCGCTTCTTCCTCAAAGACCCGGATAAACTCCTCACCGATGATCTTGCGCTTTCTCTCCGGCTCGGTCACACCGGCCAGCCGGCCCAGGAACCGCTCCTCGGCGTTCACGCGGATAAACTTCATCCCGCGCCCGGCAAAGGCCGCCTCCACCTCATCGCCCTCGTTCTTGCGCATCAGGCCGTGGTCCACAAAGATGCAGGTCAGCTTATCGCCCACCGCGCGGTCCAGCAGGGCAGCCGCCACACTGCTGTCCACCCCGCCGGAAAGCGCCAGCAGCACCTTGCCGTCGCCGATCTTCTCCCGCAGAGCTTCCACCGTGCTGCGGGCATAGTCCTTCATGCTCCAGTCGCCCTTGGCATGGCAGATCTCATACAGGAAATTCTTTAGTATATCATTGCCGAACTGGGTGTGCTCCACCTCCGGGTGGAACTGCACCCCGTACAGGTTTTTCTCTTTACACTGGATGCCCGCGTTGGCGGTGGCCGCCGTGCGGCAGATAGCGGTAAAGCCCTCCGGCAGACGGCTCACATAGTCCACATGGCTCATCCAGCAGATGGCCTCCTGCGGCATCCCCTTAAAGAGCAGGCTCTCGGTATCGTAGTGCACCGGCGTCTTGCCAAATTCGCGGGTCGGCGCGCTTTTCACCTCGCCGCCCAGCACCTGGCTCATCATCTGCAGACCGTAGCACAGCCCCAGGATCGGCAGTCCCTGCTCGAATACCGCCGGGTCCACCTTGGGCGCGCCTTCTTCATATACGCTGTTCGGCCCGCCGGTAAAAATAATGCCGATGGGCGAAAGCTCCTCTATCTTTTCCAGTGCCTTTTTGTAGGGGTGCACCTCGCAGTAGACCCCCAGGTCGCGCACCCGCCGGGCGATCAGTTCATTATACTGCCCGCCGAAATCCAACACCAAAACTGTCTCGTGTTTCATGTTCCACCTCGTTTATTCTTCACAGCCGTTTCGGCTCAATATCCCAGTTCCTCGTCTATCAGCACCACTATGGTCTCCCCCACGCCTTTCATGGGCCCCATGTGGATGGTCATACCCCTGCAGATGCGCTCGGGGCTCTGGCAGTCATAGCACTTCATTACCTCGCTCAGGGCACAGGGGGTCCTGCGGTTCAGCCGCTTCGCGTTCAGCGGGCTGGCGATGTTCCTCGCCCGCCATATCGCTGCCTCCAGCGTCGGGGCCAGCTTATTCAGCCCCACGATAAAGTACACCTTCTCGGGTCCATACAGCGTTGCCGCCACCCGGTTGCCGGTGCCGTCGATGTTTACCAGCTCGCCGGTTTCCGCCACGCCGTTGGCGCTGCTGATATACACCGGAGCCGTCACGCCCTTATCGGTGTCCTTTCTATCCCAGCTGCGGCCCCGGGCGTAAACGGTACAGCCCGCTGCCTCCAGCTTTTCGGGCAGGCCCAGCTGGGCGGCGGTCACGCTGCCTCCCATGCCGATTTCCTGCCCCTTCAGCTCCTCGCACAGGGCCTCGGCGGCTTCGGCGCCGGTGGCGTAGCGCCGCACGGTAAAGCCCCGTTTCTTCATATTTTCAGCGGTTTTCTGCCAGTCCATATCGTCCTCCGTTTTGTTTAGGCGCGGTGCCACTTCACCCCTTCGGGGGTATCGGTCAGCACAATGCCCCGGGCGGTCAGCTCATCACGGATGCGGTCCGCCGTTGCAAAGTCCTTATTTTTGCGGGCGGCCTGCCGCTCGGCAATCAGCGCGTCGATCTCGGGGTCGCTTTCCTCGGCCGCCGGCGCCTGCTTCTTCTCCTGGTGCTTGGCCGCCTCCTCAAGGAGTCCCAGCCCCAGCACCGTTTCAAATTCCCGCAGCAGCATGGCCTTGGTCTTATCGTTGGTCTTGGCTTTCAGCACATCGTATACGGCAGTTACCGCCAGCGAGGTATTGAGGTCGTTATCCAAGGCGTCGGTAAATTCCTTCCGCAGCGCCGCGGCCGCCTCCTCATCGATGGCATCGCTCTCCACCGGCTTCAGCGCCGCCACTCTCGCCACCAGCTTATCATAGGCCTGCTCGGCGTTATCCAGGTTCTCGTAGCTAAAGACCAGCGCCTTGCGGTAGTGGCTCTGCAGGCAGAAATAGCGGTACGCCAGCGGACGATAGCCCTTCTGCTCCAGCAGAGAAACAGTCAAAAATTCGCCCTTGCTTTTGCTCATCTTGCCGCTGTTGGTGTTCAAGTGGTGTACATGGAACCAGTAATTGCACCACTTGTGGCCCAGGTAGGCCTCGCTCTGCGCGATCTCATTGGTGTGGTGCGGGAAGGCATTGTCAATGCCGCCGCAGTGGATATCCAGGTCCTCGCCCAGGTGCTTCATCGAAATGCCGCTGCACTCGATGTGCCAGCCGGGGTAACCCACGCCCCAGGGGGAATCCCACTTCAGCTCCTGGTCCTCAAACTTGCTCTTGGTGAACCACAGCACAAAGTCCGCCTTGTTGCGCTTGTTCTGGTCCTCTTCCACGCCCTCCCGGACACCGACGGCGAGATCCTCCTCGTTGTGGTCGTTAAAGACATAATACTTCTCCAGCTTGGAGGTATCAAAGTAAACATTGCCGCCTGCTACATAGGCGTAGCCTTTTTCCAGCAGCCCCTCCACCAGCTTGATGAATTCGGGAATGCAGGCGGTGGCGGGCTCCACCACATCCGGGGTCTTAATATTCAGCTTGCGGCAGTCCTCAAAGAAGGCGTCGGTGTAGTATTTGGCGATCTCCATCACCGTTTTATGCTCGCGCTTCGCGCCCTTCAGCATCTTGTCCTCGCCGGTATCGGCGTCGCTGGAAAGGTGCCCCACATCGGTGATGTTCATGACCCGCTTTACATTGTAGCCGCAGTACCGCAGGTACTTTTCCAGCACATCCTCCATGATGTAGGTGCGCAGATTGCCGATATGGGCAAAGTGGTACACGGTGGGGCCGCAGGTATACATCTTCACGATGTCCGGGTGGTTGGGCACAAATTCCTCTTTTTTGTGGCTCAAACTGTTATAAAGCTGCATAATATTACTCCTTGTATTGCAATTCGACCCTTACCGGTCGCTGTAAAGCTCTTTGTTCTTCAGCATATAGTTGGCGCCGCTCAGCACCGTCGTCGCCACCACTATGCCCATCAGCACCACAAAGACAGTATGGGCCCAGCCCGCTTCCGGGAACAGCCACAGCATCAGCAGGGTGTAGTTCAGCCATATCATCTGGCTGATGGTCTTGATCTTGCCCCATTTATCGGCGGCGATCACCACGCCCTTACCGGCCGCGATGAGCCTGAGGCTCGTCACCATAAATTCTCTTGCCAGAATGATCACGACCACCCACACCGGCACGCCCGCCACCGGGATAAAGGCCACCAGGGCGCTCATCACCAGCAGTTTGTCGGCCAGCGGGTCCATCAGCTTGCCAAAGTCGGTCACCAGGCCCCGGCTGCGGGCAATATGCCCGTCCAGCGTATCGGTAATGCAGGCTGCCAAAAAGACAATGAGCGCCCACAGGTAGTGCAGCGGGATGCTTTCCACCAGCACCAGCACCAGAAAAACAGGGATAAGAATGATGCGCAGCATCGTCAGTTTATTGGGTAAATTCATTTTGTGTCCTCCTTCGCTTTCGCCATGCCGATGAGGTCATAGCCGTCGGTATCGGTGATCAGCACCGGCACATAGCTGCCGGGCTCTATTTCGTCCTCGCTGGTAAAGTACACCCTGGTATCAATATCGGGGGCGTCCATGTAGCTGCGCCCGTAGTACTGGCCGTCCTCATATCCCTCCACCAGCACCTCCAGCGTGCGTCCAGTGCAGCGGTCGGCAAAGTCAAAGGCGGCGCTCATCTGCAGCTCCATAATGATCTCGGCCCGGCGGCGGCGCAGTTCCTCCGGCAGTTGTTCCATCGCGCCGGCGGGGGTGTCCTCCTCCTGGCTGTAAGCAAAGCAGCCCAGCCGGTCAAAGCGCACCTCCTCCACCAGCTTACACAGCTCGGCAAAGTCCTCCTCGCTTTCGGTGGGGAACCCGGCGATCAGCGTCGTTCTCAACACCACATCGGGGATCTTCTCCCGGATCTTTTGGCACAGCGTGGTGATAGATCTCCGGTCGCCCCGGCGGTTCATATCCCGCAGCACATGGGCGCTGGCGTGCTGCACCGGAATATCGAAGTAATGCACCGCCTTGGGCTGGCGGGCTATGGTGTCGATCAGCTTATCGGTGACCCGGTCGGGGTAGCAGTACAGGATGCGCACCCAGTGCACCCCCTCTATCTCGCACACCGCGTCGATCAGCTCCGGCAGGCGGCCCTCACCGTAAATATCTTCCCCGTAGCGGGTGGTATCCTGCGCCACCAGGTTCAGCTCGGTCACGCCGCGGGCGGCCAGCTCCTTGCATTCCTCTATCACATTTTCCATGGGCCTGCTGCGGAATCGGCCCCGGATGAGCGGAATGGCGCAGTAGCTGCACCGGTTGTCGCAGCCCTCGGCCACCTTCACATAGGCAAACCACGGCTCATTGGCCAGCATCCGTTCCCCTTCCATCGAAAGGGACTCCTTCTCGCCATATTCCGTAAAGTGCTCGCCCATTACAGCTTTCCGTATCGCCTCGCCTATCTTTCCGTTGCTGCCTATCCCCAGCACCACATCCGCCTCAGGGATCTCCCGCGCCAGCTCCTCACGGTAGCGCTCCGCCAGGCAGCCGGTCACCGCCACGCACTTCAGGTTTCCTTCTCCTTTGGCCGCGCAGCACTCCAGTATCGTGTCAATGGATTCCTTCTTGGCGTCCTCAATAAAGCCGCAGGTGTTCACGATCACCGCGTCACACTCGGTCATGTCATTGCAGATCGTAAATCCATCCCCGGCCAGCATCGCCAGCAGGCGCTCGGCGTCCACCTGGTTTTTGCTGCACCCCAGCGAGATCATTCCCACTTTAATCGTCACGGCAGTTTTCCTCCTGCTCCAGTATCGTATTCATCGCCGCCTTTATCGCCTCCAGCGGGTAGCCCCGCCGGTACAGCGCCGCGATGGTCTTTTCCATCCCGGCCCGGTCGGCCATGTTCTTCGCGTATTTCTTCCGGATGAGGGCAAGCAGCTCCTCCTGCCCATCCCCGGTTTCCGGCGTTTCCTCCGGCTCCGGCGTTTCTCCGCCCTCCGGCAGAGCTTCCATCGCCCAACTCACCGCCTGCCGTATCACCTCGTAGGAGAACCCCCGGCGCTGCAGGGCGGCTTTCACCTTGTCCCGCTCCCTGCGGTCCTGCAGCCTTCCGCGGTACGGCCCCTCCAGCAAACGGCAGGCCGTTTCTATCTCGGTCTCCTCGGTGATATCGGCCAGGGCCTCCTCGATGACTTCCGCCGGGACGCCCTTTTTTTGCAGCTCCATGGCGATCCTTCTCCGGGGCCATCCCCGCAGATTCACTGCGTCCGCCGCGTACCGCCGGCCGTAGTCCAGGTCATTGATGAGCCCCAGCTCCTCCATGCGGAGCACAGCGGCCTCCACGGCCTCCTCGCCGTACCAGCGCAGCAGCTTCTGCCGCAGGGTGCCGCTGGTCTGCTCCGCCGCCGAAAGGAGATCCAAAGCCCGTTCCCGGGCGCTGCGCAGTTCGTCCTCCTGCCGCAGGGTCTCCAGCTGCTCCGGCGTCACCTCGGCTCCCTTTTGCAGCCAGGGGCACAGCAGGAAGGTATCCCGGTGCAGCGAAAAGGCAAATTCGCCGTCCACCATCAGGGCGTAACGGCCCTTTTTGGTGGTTTCTATCCCGGTGACGCGCATGGTTTTTGTTCCCCCTTCGCTAATAGTTCAGTATACCATAATCCCGCCCGGTAAACAATGCACAATTCGCATAAAATCCGGGCTTTCCGGCCGCAAATGGCCAGGTCCCTGCCGCATCCCGGCCCCGGCGCCCGCAGGGCAGCCCGCCGCAGGCGGGCTCGGCGGGCCTCCGGCCGCCGGTTCCGGCTTTTGCCGGAACGCCCTGCGGGCGCCCCATGCCTTTTGCCGGCTTTCCCAAAGCCCGCCCGCCGGATAACACCGCCCCGGAGCAAAAGACCTCCCGGGCGCGCGGGGCGCCGGGAGGCAGAAATTCAGTTTTGCGGGGCCCGGCAAAGGGTATTTTTGCCGGGTCGTTGCGCTTTTGGGGCGGGCCACGGTCCATACGGCAAAAAGCGGCAAATTTTCTTACCCGGCCGGCTTATTCGTCCTCGTCCACCTCGGCGGTCAGGTTTACCTGGCCCAGCTTTTTGGGGGCGGCGGCCGCGGCGGTACGGCCCATCAGTTTATCGGCGTTGGCCATCACCTTGGCGGCGATCTCCTCGGCCAGCTCGGGGTTCTGCCGCAGGTATTCCTTGGCGTTATCACGGCCCTGGCCCAGCCTTATCTCGCCATAATTAAACCACGCGCCGGATTTCTGCACGATATCCAGCTTGCTGCCAAGATCCAGGATCTCGCCCAGGCGGGAAACGCCCTGGCCGTACATGATATCAAACTCGGCCTCCTTGAAGGGCGGGGCGACCTTGTTTTTGACCACCTTGACGCGCACCCGGTTGCCGATGACCTCACCGCCGGCTTTGAGCTGCTCGGTGCGTCGGACATCCAGCCGGACGGAGGAGTAGAACTTGAGGGCGCGGCCGCCGGGGGTGGTCTCCGGGTTGCCGTACATCACACCGATCTTCTCTCTCAGCTGGTTGATGAAGATGACGATGGCATTGCTTTTGCCGATGGCGCCGGTGAGCTTGCGGAGGGCCTGGCTCATCAATCTGGCCTGCAGGCCCACATGGGTATCGCCCATTTCGCCCTCGATCTCGGCCTTGGTGACCATCGCGGCCACCGAGTCGACGACCACGACATCCACCGCGCCGGAACGAACCAGCGCTTCGCAGATTTCCAGGGCCTGCTCGCCGGTATCGGGCTGGGAGACCAGCAGCTGGTCAATATCCACGCCCAAATTTTTGGCGTAAACGGGGTCCAGGGCATGCTCCACATCGATGAAAACGGCGGAGCCGCCGCGCTTTTGGGCTTCGGCCACCACATGCAGGGCCACGGTGGTCTTACCGCTGGATTCCGGCCCGTAGATCTCGACGATTCTGCCGCGGGGCAGGCCGCCGATGCCCAGTGCCATATCCAGCGAAAGGGAGCCGGTGGGGATGGCTTCCACATTCATGGTGGCATTCTGGCCCAGGCGCATTACAGCCCCTTTGCCAAACTGCTTTTCGATCTGGCTGATGGCGGTTTCCAGGGCTTTTTGCTTATCGCTGGGGGCGGGGGCGGTTTCCTTTGCTTTTTTCTCGATGGCCATGCAATTTCCTCCCAAAGTGATGGTATTCTGATTCCATTGTACACGATTTTTGCCGGGATTGCAAGAGGGAAACGAAAATTTGTTCGCGGTTGGGGCAAAAATTTTTAGGCAGCGATTTTTCGGCCGTCCGGTGGGATTTTTCTCCCGCGCGCGGGCAGGTGCGCACCCATCGCGTACCCATATATACGCGATATACGCGTACACGCGCGCGTAGGGGATTTCTATTTGATGACATAATTTTTTGATGACATAATTTTATCTCGCCTAACGGCGGGGCAAAGTCACCGGAAGGTGACGGTTGGCACGCCTACCCGGCGGGGGGTTACTTTTCTATGAAGAAAAGTAGGCAAAAGATTTTTATTTTTAGGCCAAGATGGTAATCGCCTGACGGTGGGGCGGAGCCTTTTACAAGGCTTAGCTAGTACGCCTCGCCGGCGTGGCGTTCCTTTTACTTGTGTAAAAGGAACCAAAACACACTTGGGGCTGTGCCCCAAGACCCCCTAACGCTAAGCTGCGGCTGGATACGAACGATGCAAAAGCATCGTCCGTACGGCGCCGCAGATACGCTCCCAAGGTGCCTGCGGCGCATTTTATTTTGGATTCAGCAGAAACCGAATTAAAATAACACCTTATAAGCGTCGTCTAATCCTGCTCCGGGAATGCGAAGCGTTTCCGGGCGGGAGGACTCCGACGCGTTACGGGTTTTTAGGGCGGAGCCCTAAATGACTTTTGCCTACTTTTCTTCATAGAAAAGTAGGCCCCCGCCGGGTAGGCGTACTAACTATGCCTTTGCAAAAGACTCCGCCCCGCCGCCAGGCGATCACCAGCTTGGCCTGAAAATCTTTTATCTGCTTTTCTTCGGAGAAAAGCAGGGCCCGGCGGGCAGACGGCTTTACAAGCTCATTTTCGCCATCAGGCGGTCCACACGGCGGGAGAGGGCGGGAAGGGTATCCAGCTGGGGATCACGAGCGAGGAGCTCGCCGGCGGCCTGCTGGGTCTTTTGCAGCAGGCGGCTATCGGCGGCAAGATCCGCCACCTTGAGCTCCGGCAGGCCGTGCTGCCGCTCCCCAAAGAAATCGCCGGGGCCGCGCTGCTTGAGGTCCTCTTCCGCTATTTTGAAGCCGTCATTGGTGCTGCACAGCACCCGCAGACGCTCCCTGGTTTCGGGGTTATCGGTATCGGAAAGGAGGATGCAGTGGGACTGCACCCGGCCCCGGCCCACCCGGCCGCGCAGCTGGTGGAGCTGAGAAAGTCCGAACCGCTCGGCATTTTCAATCATCATAATCACGGCATTGGGAACATCCACGCCGACTTCCACCACGGTGGTGGCCACCAGCAGCTGGATCTCCCCGGCGGCAAATTCCGCCATGACCTTTTCCTTTTGGGCGGGGCGCATTTTGCCGTGGAGCAAACCGACCCGATACTGCCCAAAGGCGCCGTGGGCCAGCTCCTCGGCGTATTCCACGGCGGATTTGAGATGGGCGGCGGCCGCTTCTTCCTCCTCGCTTTGCACGGCGGGGCAGATGAGATAAGCCTGATAACCGGCATCGAGGTGGCGGCGGATATAGCCGAAGGCCCGCTCCCGGATCTCGCTATTGATGAGGTAGGTGCGCACCGGCTGGCGGCCGGCGGGCAGCTCATCGATGACGGAGATCTCCAGGTCGCCGTAGACGATCATAGCCAGGGTGCGGGGAATGGGGGTGGCGGACATGACCAGGACATGGGTATCCTGGCCCTTTTGCCGCAGGGCGGTCCGCTGCTGCACCCCAAACCGGTGCTGCTCATCGGTGACGACCAGCCCCAGCCGGGAAAACTCGGTATCGGCGGTGAGGATGGCATGGGTACCGATGCAGAGATCGAGTTCCCCGGCGGCGAGGGCGGCTTTGAGGGTCTCCTTCTTTTTGACGGAAAGGGAGCCGGTGAGGAGGGCCACCCGCATGCCAAGGCGCTCCAAAAGAGGGGCGAGATTGTGGTAATGCTGCTGGGCCAGGATCTCGGTGGGGGCCATCAGGGCGCTTTGGGCGCCATTGAGGAAGGTAAAATAGCACAGGGCGGCGGCCACCGCCGTTTTGCCGCTGCCCACATCCCCCTGCACCAGGCGGTTCATGGGGGTGCCGCTGCACATATCGCCGATGGCTTCGGCAATGGTGCGCCGCTGGGCACCGGTCAGCTGATAAGGCAGAGCCTGATAGTAGGCGGTAAGGGGGTGCGGCTGCATGGGGACGATATGCCGCAATGCCCGGCCCTGGCGCATCCGGGCAAAGCAGATGGTAAGGCAGAGCAGTTCATCAAAGACCATGCGGCTGCGGCCGGTTTCGATCGCCGCCCAATCGCGCGGGAAGTGGACGGCATGGAGGGCTTCCGAGTAGCTCATCAGGCCGTACTGCTGCGGCAGACCGCTGCCCGCCAAAGGATCGGGGAGCTGCTCCACCCGATGGAGGGCTTCGGTGACCTGGCGGCTGACCATCTTATTGCTGAGGCCCTGGGTGAGCGGATAGACCGGCAGCAGGCTACCGGCTTCCTCCGGCCGGAATACCTGCGGGGAGTCCATCTGCCGGGCGTAAAAGCCGCCGGTAAGGGTACCGTAAAAGAGGTACTCCTCTCCCTCGCGCAGGGAATCCACCGTATATTTGGCATTGAAAAAGGTGATGTGGAGGGTAACGGGGCCATCCACGGCGGTAAGCCGAAAAACAGACAGTCCCCGGCGGATGCGCTGCTCCCGGCCCTTGGCGGCCAGCAGCGCCCGGACAGCGCACTTCTGCCCCGGAATGGCTTCCGCCAGCGGGGTGGGATGGGTGAGATCGACATAGCGGCGGGGGATGTGGTAGAGGAGGTCCTCCACGGTATCCACGCCGAGCTTATGGTAAAGCTGGGCGCGGCTCTCCCCTACCCCTTTGAGGTAGCGGATATCGCTTTGCAGTTCCAGCGGCACAGGGCGGCCTCCTTTCCGGGGAGTACTTGGGTATGAGTTTATTATACCCGGCGGCGGTTAAAAAAGGAAGCCCCCGTAGGGGGGCAGGGTGATCAGGAGGCAACGCCGAAGCGGCCGGTCCACACCAGGATATTGATGGTGAGCACAAAGAGCAGAATGGCAGTGCCGATGAAGATGAGCGCGATGCCGACCTTTTTGAGGGCTTCGCCCTCGTCACCGCGCTTAGAAGCGACGCGGACCATGATGCCGCCGATGAGCAGAACGCCCAGACCGATCCAGAAAAGCATAAACATATCCTCCCAAAATTAACGCTGAAAGTATTATAACGAAAGCGCGGGAGAAATGCAATGCGGGGCGGGGAAATGTTATAGCCCATTGCGGGGAAAAGATGGGAAGGAGATGGAAAGTATAGTGATAAAATGCTTGACAAGCCGGGGGGAGGCCATTATAATATATCTGTTGCCATGCGGCAATATGAACCATTAGCTCAGTCGGCAGAGCATTTGACTTTTAATCAAAGGGCCCGGGGTTCGAATCCCCGATGGTTCACCAAAAGAAAAAGACGCCCAAAGGCGTCTTTTTCTTTTGGTGAACCTTTACCTATGTTACGAACCTTGCACCATATGGAAAAGCTCCCCCGGTGGGGGAGCTTTTTGGGTGGGGCGGATGATTTTATTTTTTGCGGGAGAGGACGGCCATGCCAAGGGCGGAGACGGCCATGAGGGCCGCAGCCGCGGCGACCATATCATTGGCGCCGGTGGTGGGGTTCTTCTCGGGCTCGGTCTTGGGGGTGTCCCCGGTGGGGGTGATGATGACGATGGTGGAGGGGCCATCATCGGGAGGCGTAGCATTCTTGGTTACTGTCCAAACATGCCCCTCTTTAGAAGCAGTCGAATCTTCTGCCACATAAGTCCTGAACTCTTCATCTGTCCACTGGGCCTGACCGTTATCTTTACGCAGATCATTGAAGGTACCGGCAACAAATTTCAAACCATTTCTCATACCTGTTATGCAGGTAAAGTGATAATTTCCGCCATCAAAGACAGTATTAGCACCTTCGTGGGAATGGATACTGCCAGCAGCCATTGTGCCGCTAATGGTAGCGTTTCCATAATTGTGGAACTGGGTATTGTTGCCCTCCGCACCGCTTGCACCAACCTGGGTCTTTACAGTCAGAGTTCCGTAGTTGGTGACCATATTTTCAAGGTTACCAGCGGTAATGTTAACAATTGCGCCTTTGCTAATGATAAGCTGGGGATAGGAGCTATCCGACAAGGTAACATCTTCAGCAATGTATCTCCTGGTGCAGGTGCCGGTAAGGGGGCCACTATTGGAGTTTGTGGTTGCTGTTAGACCACTGTCTTTAATATAGCCAGCAACACCACCGATGTTATTGTGCTCGTTCTCCTTGCCTGCAGGAGCACTAATGGTAACAGCGCCAGTATTGGCACAATTGGAAACCGTTCCGATGCCGCCAATGCCGCCGACAATACCACCAGCGGCACCCTTACCGGATACGGCAGCGGTATTTTTGCAATTTGCAATACTATAATTATCGGCTGCAATCCAACCTACTACGCCGCCCGCACCATAGGTTGCGGTAGCTTCGGAGGTAACGCTGCCGCTGTTGGTGCAGTTTTCGATGGTAGCAGCAGCCTGAATCAGATTGATGATGCCGCCGGCGCGGTCGCCGGTGGATTTTATCTCGCCTTCATTGGTGCAGTTTTTGATAGTAAGGGTACCGGCTTTATTGATAACAGCAATACCAGCCGCTTTTTTTGCGCCAGTGATGATTGCTTTGTTATGGCAGTTCTCAATCAAGCCACCATCGGCACGGGCAACGATACCGGCAACATCTGCGCCAGTGATAGTTCCGGCAACCGTCAGGTTTTTGATAGTTGCGCCGGTGGTGCCGCCAAAGAAGGCAGCATAACCGCCAAAGTCGACTTCAAGATTGCCGATACCATTTATTGTAACGGTATTCCTGTTGCCATCGAAGGTGCCTTTGAAGCGATTGCTCTCATTGTTTTTTTGGCCGATAGGAATCCAGTTGCTGACTGTTACATCGTTCGTCAGGGTGACTGTTTTCCCCTCATAGGTATTGCCGGTATTTACCTGCTTCGCAAACCATTTCAAGCCGTCCTCATCAGAGATGGAAACGCTGTTGCCATTCTCTGTATAGCCAGCCGGAACCTCATCCGCCATCGCGGTGACCGGCAGCATGACGGCCAGCATGAGCAGCGCCAGCACAACACTTAAAAGCTTTTTCATTTGAACAAACCTCTCTTCTTTTTTATTTTTCCCGCAGGCGGGGTTGTGTTTGCTCCGCAAACACAAAATATCCCCATGGGGATATGATTGGTATAAACAGGATAGCACGGCGGGGCGGGGGTGTCAATTGGCACAGGAAACAATTGGTGGGGTGCACAAATTCACCTTTCTTTTTTGTGCAATATTTTGCCCCGGCGGGGCTGTTGTAAATTCCACCCAAAGCAGATATAATGAGGCTGAACACATTTTAACAGATAGGAGGCACGGCAATGAAGGTTTTGATTCTGAACGGCAGCCCCCGTGTGGGCGGCAATACCACTGTGGCGGTGGAGGAGATGGAAAGGATCTTCCGGGAGGAAGGCGTGGAGGTGGAAACGGTGCAGGTGGGCGTGCGGGATATCAGGGGGTGCATTGCCTGCGGCAGATGCGCCGAGACCGGCCGGTGCGTCTTTGATGACATCGTAAACGAGCTGGCGCCCAAGCTGGAGGCGGCGGACGGCCTGGTGGTGGCCAGCCCCGTCTACTACGCCAGCGCCAATGCCACGCTGGTGGCCTGCCTGACCCGGCTTTTTTACAGCAGCCACTTTGATAAATCCATGAAGGTAGGGGCCAGTGTGGTGTGCGCGCGGCGCGGCGGGTGCAGCGCGACCTTTGATGAGCTGAACAAATTTTTTACCATAGCGGGGATGCCGGTCGCTTCCAGCCAATACTGGAACAGCATCCACGGGCGGGCGCCCGGCGAAGCTGAGCAGGACGAGGAAGGCCGGCAGACCATGCGCACGCTGGCCCGCAATATGACCTTCTTGATGCGCAGCATCGCGCTGGGCCGGGAGAAATACGGCCTGCCCCAGCGGGAAGCGCCCATCCGCACCAATTTCATCAAATAAGCGCAGCAAAAAAGGCCGCCCGGCGTGGGGCGGTCTTTTGGTTTGCGGGGTTTGCTTATTCCTGCGGGGCTTCCGGTTCCTCGGCAGGGGATTCCGGTTCGTCGGCGGCGGGGGCTTCGGCGGGTTCCTCCTCCAGCTCCACCTCGGCGGCAGGGAAATTCTCGCCGTGGATGGCGCTCCAGGCTTCGCCGGCGGCTCCCTTCACCTTCTCGATGAACTCGGGGGCTTTTTCCTGCACGGCCCCGATGGCGGCAGCGGCCTTTTCCCGGACCTCTGGGGCCTTCTCCCGCACCTTGGCGGCGGTTTCCGCGTACACCTCGCGGGCGGCTTCCTTAACGCCGTAGACGGTATCATTGGCATCCACGGCGCCATCGCCGTTCAGATCCGCGTTCGCGTTCTTCTTTTCGTTGTACTTCTGCGCTACCTTAACGGCAGCATAGGCGGTGCCGGCGGCAACACCCAGGCCCAGCAGATTTTTCAGAAATCCCATAATACGACCTCCTAAAATGAATTTTTTATGGTGATACGGGCGGCGGGCAGAAAAGGGAGGGGATGGCAAGGCTGCACCCGAAGGAAGGCTCGCGCCCGGCGCAAGACGGGCTTATGCCTTTCGAGGGGGCAACGCAGCCAGCACCCGCTTTTGCGTTCGCCGCCTGGGTTGTCTTTTTATCAAAAGCCCAATTTGGTAAAGACCCACGGCCACAGGAAGGTACCGAACAGGCCCATGAGGCCGTAGCGCAGGGAGTGACACCACATCATATCGGGCAGCAGGGCCTTAAGGCCGATGCGGATGGCCATGATAAGTGCAAAGCCCAAAATGAGCCGCAGCGCCCCGCCGAAGAAGCCATTGGCGGAGCGGAACTCCACCAGGCCGTCCTCCAGCCACATGCCCAGTACAGCGCCCACGCCCATCGCCAGGGTTTTTACGCTGTCGCCGGAGGGGCTGACCAGCAGCATCAGGCCGGAAAGCAGCACAGTGGCGGCCATCAGCAGCAGGCGGTGCTGATAAAAGCGGCGGAACAGCAGCCCGCACACCCAGGCGCACAGCAGGCCCAGCACCGCGCCCACAATGGTATCGGTGGGGTAATGGACGCCGAGATAGACCCGGGAGAGCATGACCAGCAGGATGACCGCGATGCCGCAGACTTTGATCCCGAGCTTGCGGCCATTGATAAGGCTGCCGTAGATGCTGCCGGCGGTTTGGCTGTGGCCGCTGGGGAAGGACCAGGAGGAAGAAAGGTGCTCAGTATCCACCAGCAGGCCCTTTACCTTGACATAGCGCAGGTCGCTGAACTCGTCATTCAAAAACGGGCGGGGACGGCAGATGATATCCTTGAGCAGGCCGTTGAGGCTCATGGCGGTGTAAAGGGAGAACAAGAGATATTCGCCGATCCGCTTATCCCAGCACCAGTACACGGCAATGAGCAGCAGAATAGCGAAGGTCTCCTCGCCCAGGAAGGTGAACGCCAGCATGATCTTATCCATCATGGCACCGCTTAGCTGCTGGATGGCGGCCATCACAGCGTGATCGAAGGGCTGGCAGAGCTGCAAAAGGGTGGCCATAGAAGAACTCCTTTCGGTCGCTTTGATTTTTGTAAAAGACGGCAGACTGTGAGTAAGTCTGCCGCCGGGGGTGCGTGATTTTACAGAATGACCTCGCCGTAGACTTCACCGGAGCAGCCGGCAGCATTGGCTTCATCGGTATCCAGGTGGCAGGCGGTGCCGGCCGTGGGGGAAACACGGCAGATGACATCATCGAACACCAGACTGCGGCTATCGGAATCAATTTTCAGCCGGACGATCTGCTTATCCTTAACGCCGAACTTCTCGCCATCCTCCGGGGTGAAGTGGATGTGGCGCTTGGCGACGATAACGCCTTCCTTCAGTTCGATCTCGCCCTTGGGGCCAACCAGACGGCAGCCGGGGGTACCGGCCAGGTCACCGGATTCCCGCACGAAGGGGGCGATGCCGATGGAACGGGCGTCGGTCATGGAAAGCTCGACCTGGGTCTGCTTGCGGACGGGGCCGAGAACCGAGATCATTCCCATGGACTTTTTGGGGCCGATGACCTCGACTTTTTCATTGGTGGCAAACTGGCCGGGCTGGGAAAGCGCTTTTTTGAAGGTCAGCTCGAAGCCCTCGCCGAACAGGGTCTCCAAATCCTCCTGCGTCAGATGCAGGTGACGGGCGGAAGTTTCTACTAATATTTTTGCCATAGGGGGGTGCCTCCTTATTGTCGCATACTTTTTTGTCCATAATATTATAACACCCATGTTCTATTTTGCAAAGAGTCTAATTATCTGATATAATAGGTTTATCGAAAAATTTACAAAAGGAGGCGACACCCATGATGGACTGGGAAAGCCTGAGAGATACCGCGCTGCACTGCACCGCCTGCAAGCTGTGCCAAGGCCGGCACCATGTGGTCTTTGGGGTGGGCAACCCCAAGGCAGAGATCATGTTCATCGGGGAGGGGCCGGGCCAGCACGAGGACGAGCAGGGAGAGCCCTTTGTGGGGCGCAGCGGCCAGCTGATGGATAAAATGCTGCACTACATCGACCTGGACCGCAGCCGCAATATCTACATAGCCAATATAGTAAAGTGCCGCCCGCCGCAGAACCGCGACCCGGAGCAGGAGGAGATCGCCGCCTGCATGGGCTACCTGCGCAACCAGGTGGCGCTCATCCGGCCCAAGATCATTGTGTGCGTGGGGCGTATTGCCGCCATGACGCTGATCCAGCCGGATTACAAGGTAACACGCCAGCATGGCGAGTGGATCCAAAAAAACGGGGTGTGGATGATGGGGACATTCCACCCGGCGGCACTGCTGCGCAACCCCTACAATACCAAAAACGGCTTCGCGGATTTTCTCTCGCTGCGGGAGAAAATACAGGAGCTGGGGATAAAGATATGATTTTTGTACCGGGAGGGCCTGCGGGCCCTCTTTTTTTGTGGCTTTCGCACGGGTGAGCGAAGGGGGCAGGCAGCCCGCAGGGCCGGGCGCCGCAGGCGCCCGTGGGGCGGCGAAGCCGCCCTAAAACCGTCCCGGAGGGACGGTTTGCCCTGCGGGCCGAACCGGCACCCTGCAGGAGCCTGGGGCAACATCCACCGGGGCGGCATAGAATGGCACCAGCGGGCGCGAACGCCATACCCCGCCGAAAGGAGCCTTTTCATGGAAAAAACGATCCCCTGCCGCTGGTTTATGGGGTGCAATTCCCAAAACGGGTTTTATTCGCTGTTCGGGCAGTTCACCCGGCCGGAGGAGGGCTGGCGCTGCATCCTCATCAAAGGCGGGCCGGGCACCGGCAAATCCACCCTGATGAAGCGGGTAATAAAGCTGGCCCTGCAGCGCGGCCAGCCGGTGGAGGAGATCCACTGTTCCTCCGATGCCGCCAGCCTGGATGGGGTCATTCTGCCGCGGCAAAGGACGGTACTGCTGGATGCCACCCCGCCCCACGCGCTGGAACCGCAGTTCCCCGGCGCGGTGGAGCAGCCGTTTTCCCTGTGTGGGTGCTGGGATGAGGAGCTTCTATTCACCCGGCAGGAGGAGATCGTCCGACTGGGGCGGGAGATCAGCGGGCTGCACTGGCAGGCGGTCCGGTATCTTTCCGGGGCGGGGGCGCTGCTGGGGGAGGTGCGCCGGCTGGCGGCGGAGGCCCTAAACTGGGAAAAAATCGAGCACTATGTGCAGCGGCTGGCCGCCCGGGAGCTGCCTGACCGGGGCAAACCGGGCAGCGAGGCGCTGCGGCTGCTCTCCGCGGTGACCGACCGGGGCACCATTTTGTTTCATGAAACAATTTCGACGCTGTGCGAGCGGGTCATCTGCCTGGAGGACCCCTGCGGGGCGGCAGCCGCGGCACTGCTGCCCCGGCTACGGGATGAAGCAGTGGCACGGGGGTACCATGTCATCAGCTGCCCCTGTCCCCTCTCCCCCGAAAAGCTGGATCATCTGCTGATCCCGGAAGCGGGGCTGGCCTTTGTGACCAGCAACAGCCTGCACCGGGTACCGCTGGCGGGCCGGGCCATCCACGCTCAGCGTTTTACCGATGATGGCAGCGCCATAAAATCCCGGCGGGTACGCATCCGCTTTTTGCAAAAGACGGCCGCAACGCTGCTGCGGCAGGCGGAACTGGCCATTGCCGAGGCGCACCGGCGGCACGACGATCTGGAACAGTACTACATCGAGGCAACGAATTTTGCCGAAGTGGACCGCCTGGCGGAGGGCCTGCTCAAAAAGCTGGCGGCGGAAATGTAGCTTGTGCCGGGAGCGGGGCGGGCCACAGGCCCGGCGGCGCAGCCGCCGACACGGGCTTTGCCCGTGTGCCCGCCTTCGGCGGGCGGCCTGCGGCCCGCCTCCCCTGCCCCCTGCGCAAACCAAAAAAGCAGGAGCCTGCCCTCAACGGCAGACTCCTGTTTTATTCCGTTACTTATCGCTGAAGCAATCCCTCAGCCGCTCCGCAAAGCTCTTGCGTTTCTGGTAGTTCTTGTCGCTCAGCGCCGCGTCAAATTCCCGCAGCTTATCCTTCTGGGCCTTGGTCATGCTCTTGGGCACTTCCACCACCACACGCACATACTGGTCGCCGCGGCCGCGGCCGTTCAGAGCGGGTACACCCTTATCCCGCAGGCGGAATACCGTCCCGCTTTGGGTGCCCTCCGGCACATGGTAGCTCACTTTGCCATCCACGGTGGGGACTACAATGTCATCACCCATAGCCGCCTGGGCAAAGGTAATGGGGATCTCGCACCAGATATCATAGCCGTCACGCTCAAAGAGCGGATCGGGCCGCACGCTGACTGTCACGCGCAGATCACCGGCGGGACCGCCATTGCGGCCGCTATCGCCCTGGCCGCGCACCGCTACGGTCTGGCCGTCATCAATGCCGGCAGGGATATTGACGGTCACGGTCTTGCTGACCTTGACACGGCCCTTGCCGCCGCACTTGGGGCAGGGCTCCTTGATGATGCGTCCCCGGCCGCCGCAGCGGGCGCAGGGCTGCTGCATCTGCATTACGCCGATGGCGGTCTGACGCCGCACGGTCACCTGGCCGGTGCCGTGGCAATCGGGGCAGGTTTCGGGGCTGGTACCCTTCTTGGCGCCGCTGCCGCCGCATTCACTGCAGTTTTCCAGGCGGGAAACCTTAATATCCCTGGTGCAGCCCTTTACCGCCTCCATAAAGGAGATGGTAACCTGCGCTTCCCGGTGCTCGCCGCGGATGGGCCCATTGGGGTCCCTTACCCGGCCGCTGCCAAAGCCGCCAAAGCCGCCTCCGCCGAAGATATCTCCGAACAGGTCGCCCAAATCGCCAAAGCCACCGAAGCCGCCGCCAAAACCGCCTGCTCCACCGGTCGCACCGCCGCCATAGCTGGGGTCCACTCCGGCAAAGCCGAACTGATCATACCGCTGGCGCTTCTCCTTATCGGAGAGCACCTCGTATGCCTCGTTGACCTCCTTGAACTTGGTCTCAGCCTCCTTATCGCCGGGGTTCAGGTCGGGGTGGTACTTCTTCGCCAGCTGGCGAAAGGCCTTTTTTATTTCATCCTCGCTGGTGCCCTTTTGCAGGCCCAGCACCTCATAGTAATCTCTTTTCTCTGCCATTCATCTCACCCTTTATTACAGGATCATGCAGAGAAAATGGTTTTATCCTCTGCAAGCAGGACAGCGCAGCGGCAAAACTGCCTCTGCGCGCCCCATTACAATTTGTTTTTCGGTTAGTTATCGTCTACCTCACGGTAATCGGCGTCTACCACGCCGTCATCGGGGGCAGCGCCCGCACCGGCTGCGCCGCCCATATCGGGGCCGGCAGCACCGGCATTGGACTGATATACCTTACCGAAGATCTCCATGGAAACCTTGGCCAGATCATCGGTCGCAGCCTTGATCATCTCGTCATCGGTGCCCTTCAGCGCTTCCTTTACGGCCTCGGTCTTTTTCTCGATGGTGGCCTTATCGTCAGCGGAGATCTTATCACCCAGGTCCTTTACGGTCTTTTCGGTCTGGTACACGATCTGGTCGGCGTTGTTGCGGGTATCGATCGCCTCACGGCGCTTCTTATCCTCAGCAGCGTACTGCTCGGCTTCCTTCACGGCACGCTCCACATCGTCCTTGTTCATATTGGTGGAGGAGGTGATGGTGATGCCGGTCTCCTTGCCGGAGCCCAGATCCTTGGCGGATACATGGACAATGCCGTTGGCATCAATATCGAAGGTCACTTCGATCTGCGGAACGCCGCGGGGAGCGGCCGGGATACCGGTGAGCTGGAAGTTGCCCAGGGTCTTGTTATCGGCAGCCATTTCACGCTCGCCCTGCAGTACATGGACCTCAACGGTGGTCTGGCCATCGGCAGGGGTGGTGAAGATCTGAGTCTTCTTGGTGGGGATGGTGGTGTTGCGCTCAATGACCTTGGTCATGACGCCGCCCAGGGTCTCCACACCCAGGGACAGAGGAGTAACATCCAGGAGCAGCAGGCCCTTGACATCGCCGGTGAGAACACCGCCCTGCAGGGCGGCGCCCAGGGCTACGCACTCATCGGGGTTGATCCCCTTGAAGGGTTCCTTGCCCATGAAGCTCTTGACAGCTTCCTGGACAGCGGGGATACGGGTGGAGCCGCCTACCAGCAGCACCTTGCCGATATCGGAGGGCTTGAGGCCCGCATCGGAAAGGGCATTGCGAACCGGGCCCATGGTGGCTTCCACCAGATCGGCGGTCAGCTCATTGAACTTGGCGCGGGTGATGGTCATATCAAAGTGCTTGGGGCCGGTGGCATCCGCGGTGATGAAGGGCAGGTTCACATTGGTCTGGGTCATGCCGGAAAGGTCGCATTTCGCCTTCTCGGCAGCCTCTTTCAGGCGCTGGTGCGCCATCTTATCCTTGCGAAGGTCGATGCCGTTGGTCTTCTGGAAGTCATCGGCCATGTAGTTGAGCAGGCGCTCATCGAAGTCATCGCCGCCGAGGTGGTTGTTACCGGCGGTAGCCAGTACCTCCTGTACGCCGTCGCCCATTTCGATGATGGAAACATCGAAGGTGCCGCCGCCCAGGTCGTAGACCATGATCTTCTGCTCGCTTTCCTTATCGATGCCGTAGGCGAGAGCAGCCGCAGTCGGCTCATTGATGATACGCTTGACCTCCAGACCGGCAATCTTGCCGGCGTCCTTGGTGGCCTGGCGCTGGGCATCGGTAAAGTAGGCGGGAACGGTGATGACCGCTTCAGTGACCTTTTCGCCCAGGTAGCCCTCGGCATCGGTCTTCAGCTTCTGCAGGATCATCGCGGAAATTTCCTGAGGGGTGTACTGCTTGCCATCGATGTTCACCTTGTAATCGGTGCCCATGTGACGCTTGATGGAAGAGATGGTCTTTTCGGGATTGGTGATAGCCTGGCGCTTGGCCACCTGGCCTACCAGACGCTCATTGTCTTTGAATGCTACAACAGAAGGGGTCGTGCGGGCGCCCTCGCTATTGGGGATGACGACGGCTTCGCCGCCTTCCATAACTGCTACGCAGGAATTGGTGGTACCAAGGTCGATGCCGATGATCTTACTCATAATCTATTCCTCCTAAAAACTACTGTGAATTGGTTGATTTATGTGAATTTGAATTGCTAACTTAATTTAATTGGCCTGCTGCACCATGGCGTGCCGCAGGATGCGGTCTCCGCGGCGGTAGCCACTTTGGAACACCTGCGCCACCACATTTTTGCCGAGGGATTCATCCTCGATGTGCATGACGGCATTGTGCAGGTTGGGGTCGAAAGGCTCTCCGGCTTTGCCGAAGGTCTCCACGCCCATCTTCTTGAGATATTCCTCGAAGCCCGTCTGGATCATCTTGATGCCGGTGAGATAATTTTCATCGGCACAGGGGGTGTCCAGCGCCCGCTGGAGGTTATCCAGCAGCGGCAGCAGCTCCTTTAGGGTATTCGCTACTGCATCGGGATAGACATTTTCGCGTTCCTTTTGGGTGCGGCGGCGGTAGTTATCGTACTCGGCCATCAGGCGCAGGTATCGATCCTCCAGCTCCTTTTTTTCGGCCTCGCACTTTTCCATCGCTTCCGCTTCCCGGCTCTTTTTCTTTTTGCCCTTTTTCTGCTCCGGGGCGGCTTCCTCGGCAGGCTCGGCGGCTTCAACAGCTTCGGCCGTTTCCTCCGCCATCAGCTCTTCCTCGGGGGTGGTGTTTTTGTTTTCCTGATCCACAGGGTCTCTCTCCTTTCGCGGTTTACAAGCCGTTATTCAGTGTATCGCTCAGCATCCGGCTCAGCATCCCGGCAAAGTACTCCACATGGGGGATGAGCCGGGCGTAATCCATGCGGACGGGACCAACCAGCCCCAGGGCGCCGATGGAATCCTCACCGATGCGGTAACGGGCAACGATCATGGAGGAATTCTCCATTTCGGGGCGGGCATTTTCCCGCCCCACGCTGACAAACAGGTCATTTTCCCGGCTGCCAATGATCCGCAGCATTTCCTCGCGGGAATCCAGCAGGCGGTACAGCCGGTCGGCCACATTTCTCAGCTCTGGGTGTTCCAGCAGATTCCCCGTGCCGCTGCGGTACAGGGCGCCTTCGCAGGCTTCCCGGCACAGCTCGTAAATAGCGGCCAGAAGCGGCGCAAAGATATCGGTGTGCTCACCCAGGGTAAAGGCCATCGAATTGATGTACTGGGCGGTGATCTCATTGAGGCTGCGCCCGGCCAGGCGGCCATTGGCGAAGCTCTGGAAGAAATCCACCACATTGGGGGTCAGATTGAAATTGACCCGGCAGACCTTGTTTTTCACCATGCCATTGCTGCACAGCAGCAGGATGACGACGGTGTGGGCCGTAGCCGGAATGATCTCAATGCGCTTGACAAAGAGGCTCTGGCGGGAGATGGTGGTGGAAATGGCAAAGCAGCCGGTTTCCTTGGCCAGCATCCGGGTGGCGCCTTCCAGCACGCGGTCGGGGTCGGGGTCGCAGTAATTGAACAGGGCGTCAATCTCGCCGCGGGCGGCGTCCTCCAGCGGCTGCGGCTTCATCAGGTGATCGAGGTAGTAGCGCAAACCGCGGTGAGTGGGGATGCGTCCGGCGGAGGTATGGGGCTGCTCGATGTAGCCCTGCTCGCTGAGGTAGGCCAAGTCATTGCGGACGGTAGCGGAGGAGACAGTCTCCTCCAGCATGGCGGCGATCATCTTGGAGCCGATGGGCTCGCCGGTGCGGATGTAGCTTTCCACCACGCAGGTGAGGATCCTGCTTTTTCTCGGATCCAGCTCCATATTGCTCCCTCCTTTTTAGCACTCACTCACTTCGAGTGCTAACGATTATTATTGTACTCACTTTTTCGCGGTTGTCAATAGGGTTCACAAATAATTTACAACTATTTTTCGCAGTCACCGTTGCAGAGTGCTAAGCGCATGCTATAATGAGAAAAAGCTGCCCGGCGGGCTTCCCGCGCGGGTTTAGCGTACATGGGTGCGCGTACGCGCACGCGCGAGGGAACCAATAAAGTATAACCGATGAGCCGGGGTGGGCGGAGAAAGGCGGGGCGCAGCCCGGAGCCTGCACTTACTTGCTAAAGGAGAGAATGCAAAACATGTTCCAAAACAAATGGTTTTATCTGTTCTGCATATCCATGCTGCCTATTGTGGAGCTGCGGGGCGGCATCCCGGCCGGGGCTGCCATGGGGCTGTCCTTTTGGCCGGTGTACCTCACCTGCGTACTGGGCAACCTGCTGCCGGTACCGTTCCTTATCTTATTCGCGAAAAAGATACTGGAGTTTCTCTCTACCCTGCCCCGTATCGGCGGGTTCTTCCAGAAAATCATCCGCCGGGCGGACCAAAAAGCGGCCGAGATCGGTCATTACGAAAAATGGGGGCTGTTCCTCTTTGTGGCCATTCCGCTGCCGGGCACCGGCGCCTGGACCGGTTCACTGGTGGCAGCGGTGCTGCGGATGCGCATCTGGCAGGCATTTCTAGTCATCACGGCCGGGGTACTGGCCAGCGGGTTCATCACCGGCGGGATCGCCTACGGGCTGTTCACCGCGCTGGCATAAATAATACAATAATATATATAAACGGAGAAGACCCCCTGCTTTCGCAGAGGGCCTTTTCCGTTTAGAGAGAAAATGAAAGAAGAATAAAGAGGAAGGCTGATTTATTCCGCCATGCCTTCACGGATGATCGCTTCCGCCTGGGCTGCTTCCGCTTTGGAAAGCTGTGGAGTACCAAGCAGGGGATATTCGATCCCCAGGCTATCGTACTTTACCTTACCCATGGAATGGTAAGGCAGCACCTCCAGCTTTTCCATATTGGTCAGCGTCTTCAGGTAGCGCCCAAGGGCCAGCAGCTCCTCCCGCTGGAAGGTGATACCCGGCACAACGACATGACGGATCCATACCGGCTTGCCGATTTTTTTAAGGTATTCCGCGAAGGCAAAGACCCGCGCGTTGCTGTGGCCAGTCAGCTTTTTGTGCTCTTCATCAAACATATGCTTGATATCGAGGAGCACCAGGTCGGTAACGGCCATCAGCTTTTCGACTTTTTCGGTATGGTCGGGATCGAACAGGATGCCGCAGGTATCCAGCGCCGTGTGGATCCCGTTCTGCTTGGCTTTGGTAAAAAGCTCGGTGAGAAAATCAATTTGGAGCATCGGTTCGCCGCCGGTGGCGGTGATGCCGCCTGAGGTATAAAACTCCCGGTTGCGGGTGATCTTTTCGATGATCTCATCGGCGGTCATCTGGGTGCCGCCCGCCATTTCCCAGGTATCGGGATTGTGGCAGTAGAGGCACCGCATGGGACAGCCCTGGAAAAACACAACATAGCGGATTCCGGGGCCATCCACCGTGCCAAAGCTCTCAAGGGAATGGATGCGTCCAGTCAGTTCCGACATGGCGATCACATTCTTTCGTGGAAGGTGCGGGAGATGACCTCATCCTGCTGGGCACGGGTCAGCTTGATAAAGTTGACGGCGTAGCCGGAAACACGGATGGTCAGCTGCGGATACAGCTCGGGATGAGCCTGCGCATCCAGCAGGGTCTCGCGGTTGAGCACATTGACATTGAGGTGGTGCGCATGCTTGCCAAAGTAGCCATCCATGAGGCCGACGAGGTTGGTCACGCGCTGGTCATCGTTCTTGCCCAGGGCATCGGGAACGATGGAGAAGGTATTGGAGATACCGTCCTGGGAATCCATGAAGGGGATCTTGGCAACAGAAGCCAGGGAAGCAACAGCACCGTGGCTATCGCGGCCGTGCATGGGGTTGGCACCGGGCGCGAAGGGCTCGCCGCCCTTACGGCCATCCGGGGTGGAACCGGTATTCTTACCATAGCTGACATTGGAGGTGATGGTAAGGATAGAGGTGGTATGGATACCGTTACGGTAGGTGGGATACTCACGGATGTAGTTGATGAAGCGGTGCAGGATATCCTTGGCGATCTCGTCTACACGGTCATCATCGTTGCCGTACTTGGGATAGTCGCCCTCGACCTCGTAGTCAACGGCCAGGCCCTGCTCGTTGCGGATGACCTTGACCTTGGCATACTTGATGGCGGAGAGGGAATCGGCCACTACGGAGAAGCCGGCGATGCCGGTAGCGAACCAGCGGGTAACTTCCTTATCGTGCAGCGCCATTTCCAGGGACTCATAGCAGTACTTATCGTGCATGTAGTGGATGATATTAAGGGCATTGACATAAACGCCGGCCAGCCACTTCATCATATCCATATACTTCTCCATGACCTCATCATAGTCGAGGTACTCGGAGGTGATGGGACGGTACTTGGGGCCGACCTGATGGCCGTTCATCTCATCCACGCCGCCGTTGATGGCGTACAGCAGGCACTTGGCCAGGTTGGCGCGGGCACCGAAGAACTGCATTTCCTTGCCGATACGCATGGAGGATACGCAGCAGGCAATGCCGTAGTCATCGCCGTGAACGGGACGCATGACATCATCGTTCTCGTACTGGATGGCAGAGTGCTTAATGGAGATCTCGGCACAATACTTCTTCCAGTTGGCGGGCAGGTTGTGGCTCCACAGAACGGTGAGGTTGGGCTCGGGGGAAGCACCCAGGTTATCCAGGGTGTGCAGATAGCGGTAGCTCATCTTGGTGACCATGTGACGGCCATCGGTGCTCATACCGCCCAGGCTTTCGGTGACCCAGGTGGGGTCGCCGGCAAAGATGTTATTGTAATCGGGGGTACGGGCAAACTTGACCAGACGCAGCTTCATAACGAAGTGGTCCACAAATTCCTGGATCTGCTCTTCGGTGAAGACGCCGTTGCGCAGGTCGCGCTCGGCATAGATATCCAGGAAGGTGGAGGTACGGCCAAGGCTCATGGCGGCGCCGTTCTGCTGCTTGACAGCGGCTAGATAGGCAAAATAGACGGCCTGGATGGCCTCCTGTACATTGGAAGCGGGCTTGGAAATATCGCAGCCGTAGATGCCGGCCATCGCCTTGAGCTCCTTCAGGGCGCGGATCTGCTCGGAAAGCTCCTCACGGTCACGGATAACATCGGCCAGCATAACGCTGGGGGTGGTGGCTTTCTGGAACTCCTTGTCCTCGATAAGGCGGTCTACGCCGTACAGGGCCACGCGGCGATAGTCGCCGATGATGCGGCCGCGGCCGTAGGCATCGGGCAGGCCGGTGATGACATGGCTGCTGCGGCAGGCGCGCATCTCGGGAGTGTAGGCATCAAACACGCCGGCATTGTGGGTCTTGCGGTGGGTGGTGAAGAACTCCTCCACCTCAGGATCCAGGTGATAGCCGTTATCCTCGCAGGCCTGCTTGGCCATGCGGATGCCGCCGTAGGGCATGAGGGCGCGCTTAAAGGGCTTATCGGTCTGGAAGCCGACGATGGTCTCCTTCTCCTTATCCAGGTAACCGGGGCCATGGCTGAGGATGGTGGAAACGACCTTGGTATCCATGTCCAGTACGCCGCCGGCCTCGCGTTCCTTCTTGGAGAGCTCCAGCACTTCGTTCCACAGGGCGGTGGTATCGGCGGTAGGACCCTTCAGGAAGCTGTCATCACCATCGTAGGGGGTGTAGTTGTTCATGATAAAGTCACGAACATCGATCTCGGTTTCCCAACGGCCGCCTTTGAATTCTTTCCATTCGTTACGCATAATTTCGTTACCTCCCAGTTCATTTTCTCTTATTGGTTCGGGCTTTTGCTGTGCTTTATGCCGTCTTGGACACATTTTTCACAAGACTTGTGGACTGTGCACAGGCCAGGCCTTTTTTGTCATGCTTATTGTATTCTACTTCTCACAAGTTGTCAAGAGTTTAACAAGAGTTTATTCCGGAAATGTATTGCACTTATTCCTGAATGTTTATACTATACCATTTTAGTACAGTTTATGCAAGCAGCAAATCGCCAAAATTGCAAAGAAAAGCGGCATGCTTTTTACACATACCGCCAAAGAGCCTACTATTTTGCCGCCGGATTCATCACAAAAGAACTATCTTGCGGCATTATTTCCCTGTAAGACCGGTGGGGATCACCGGGGTACGGGGGCGCTTCTGCTCCCGCACCAGCTGCCAAATGAGCTCCGGACTGATCGCTGGATTGATGGTGGTGCGGGCCTGCAAAGCCGCCAGCGCCGCACCCATGGCAAAGTCCATGGTATCCCCCAGCCAGTAGCGCTGCGCCGCACTGTACAGCAGCCCCGCCATGAAGCTATCGCCCGCGCCGGTGGCGTTTTCCACCTGCTGCAGGGGACGGGTACGGCTCCACAGCCGCTGGCCCATGGCATCGGCATAGTAACAGCCCCGGGAACCGGCGCTGATGATAACCCGGCGCACCCCCTGGGCCAAAATGCCCTCCGCTGCCCGGAAGTAGTCCACTTCGCAGCGGATAGAACGGCCGGAAAGAATCTCGGCCTCCAAACGGTTGGGCTTCAGGGTATCGATGCCTCGCAGCACCGGACGCATCCGGCGGGCGTAGGCGGTAGAAACGGGATCGGCGAAGATGGGGACACTGCCCCCGAAGGTGCGGATAATATAGCGCAGCGTTTCCTGCGGCAGGCAACCATCCACCACGATAGCAGCCGCCGCTGAGAGCTTGTCCCGCATGGGTTCCAGCCGGGCAGGGGTCAGCTCCTGCAGAATGCGCATATCGCTGAGGGCGACGGCCATTTCGCCATCGCTGCGGTGGATGGAAACATAGGACGAGCTGTTTTTTCCGGGCAGGGTGATAAAGCTATCGGTGGCGATGCCGCATTCCCGGCACCAGGAGCGGATCTTTTCGCCGTACATGTCCTCCCCCACCGTGGTGATAAGGCGGGTAGGCAGCCCCAATCGGGCCGTATTCTCACAGACATTGCGGGTGACGCCCCCCACGGAAACCGAAAGGGTGCCGGGGTTGCTGTCCTCCATCACCAGTCTGGCGGCGCTTTCGCCCATGATATCCACATTGGCCGCGCCGATACCGACGATCTCTTTTGGCAAGGCGGTATCCTCCTTTGGATTTACTGCCCTATATTATACACCAAAAAGAGGGTTTTTCAAGGGGTGGAAATCCGGGTGGGTACGCGCGTGCCGGATGGGAAAGTCCGGTACAGAGGGAGGGCGGCGCAGCCGCGCGCCCTCTGCTCAATCCCAGAAATGGCAGAGCAGCTCCTCAGCAGTTTTTTGGCTGGTGCGGGTATAGCGCGGGATGCGGATGAGACAGGCGGGATCCCGGGTAAGGCAGCAGGGCTTGCCCTCCACACCGAGGGAAGCGGCAAAGCCCAGCTGCTCCAGCAGTTCCTGGCTGTGGCGGCTGTAGGAGCCGAAGGGGTAGGTAAAGGTATCGGGGCGTCTGCCGGTCATCTCCTCAATGCGGTCCTGCGCCTTTTGCAGGTCGGCACCCACGGCGGCAAAATACTGTTCAGTGGTTTCATCCTTGCGCTGGGCGGCGCCGCGGCGGGGATCACCGGTCTTGTGCAGATTATAGGTGTGGTTCTGGATCTCAATGAGGCCGCTTTCCATCATTTCGTTGATCATATCCCAAGTAATGTGGGAGTAATTTTCCTTATTTTCATCAAGCTCACTGTATTTATCGGTCTCCCCCACGATGATGGAGATGACGGCTTTCATCTGATATTTTTGCAGCAGCGGGTAGGCATTCAGGTAATTATTATAGTAGCCGTCATCAAAGGTGATCATCACCGGCTTTTCTGGCAAAGGCGCGCCCTGCTGCACATAGGCGATGAGATCACTCATCACCACGGTGGTGCAGCCCTGCCGCTGTAAATAAAGGAGGTCCTCCTCCAAGGCCTGCGGCGTAATGACATAATCCCCTGCCTTTTTAGGATTGGAATGGACGCCGTGGTACATCAGCACCGGAAGGCGCACCTCCTGCGAGACCGACAATCTGCGCATTGCCGGAATGATGCGTCCGCTGCCCCACCACACCGCACTTATCAGCAGTACTGCCGCCAGCACCATCACCAAAAGCCGCTTCCACCATGTCATGGGAGTCCCTCCTTTTGCCGCTTCTTCTGCTATTTGTATGCGCCGGGGCTTGACGGTATCACCGCCCGGCGGGTATACTGGAAAAAATAAAGGAGTGTGATTTTATATGGTACGGCATATCGTAATGTACCGCCTAAAGGACGAAAACAAAGAGGAAAACGCCCGGCAGATGAAGGAAAAGCTGGAGGGACTCAATGGAAAAATAGAGGGGCTGCATGGGCTGCGCATCGACCTGGACTGCAACAGCCACCAGTACGATGTGTGCCTGACCGCGGATTTTGACGACCTGGCGGCGCTGAAGAGCTATAAAAATCATCCGCTGCATGTAGCGGCTTCCGACTTTGTGCATGAGGTAATGACCGAGCGTTCGGCCTTCGATTTTGAGGTGTAATGCCCCTTTGCAACCGTCGGTTGCGGAAAATCCAACGAAAAGCGGTGGCCTGCCACCGCATTTTCCTCTATGATAGGATTACAAGATAAGCCACTATCCCGAAAGGAGAAAAATATGACACTGGGAGAGCGTATTGCATACTACCGTAAAAAAGCGGGTTATTCGCAGGAGGGGCTGGCGGAGCGGCTGGGGGTCAGCCGGCAGGCCATCAGCAAATGGGAGACCGGCGAAGCCACCCCCGACGCCGAACGCATCATTGCGCTGGCGGCGGCACTGGGTATTTCCACCGATACCCTGCTGCTGGGCAAAGAAGAGCCGGAACGCCCTTACACGGAAGCGGAAACGGTACGGCAGCCCGCCCCCACCCCGGAATGGCTGGATCATCTGCCCCGGCATATCGGGCGGCTGTTCCGGGAGAAAGGCTATATTGCCGGGTATATTGTGGCGGCGCAGGGGCTGGGGATCCTGCTGGTGGGGTTGCTGGCGCGCTTCGGCTTTGGCAGTATTCTTTCCATGCAGAACAGTGCGTGGGGCATGCAGGGCTTCTGGGACAACATGAGCGGTATGGGCGGCATGTCCGCCGCCTTCCGGTTCCCGATCATCTTTGCTGATATCCTCTGTATCCTCGGCGGCATCGTTATCATCGGTGGGGTGGCGCTGGCGATCATCTGGAAAAAGCGGGGACAACAATAAAGGAGTGGCAGCATGCACTATGTAATGGCTAAGGGGATCCTTTCCGCCGGGGGAAATATAAACCTGTACCGGGGCTGCACCCATGGGTGTATCTACTGTGATTCCCGCAGCCGGTGCTATCACATCGACCATGCATTTGAGGATGTGGAGGTAAAGCAGAACGCCGTGGAACTGCTGGAGGACGCCCTGCGGCGGCGCCGGGCCCCCTGCATGGTGGGGACCGGCTCCATGACCGACCCCTACCTGCCGCTGGAGGCGAAGCTAAGGCTGACCCGCCGGGCGATAGAGGTGGTGGAGCGCTATGGCTGCGGCTTTACCGTTATCACCAAAAGTGACTTGATCCTACGGGATCTTGACCTGCTGAGCCGCATCCAACAGAACGCCAAATGCGTGGTACAGATGACCCTGACCACAGCTGATGAGACGCTGTGCCGCAAGCTGGAACCGAATGTGTGCACTACCGCCCGCCGCTGTGAGGTACTGCGGGAGCTGCAAAAGGCCGGCATTCCCACGGTGGTGTGGCTTTCCCCCATTTTGCCTTTTATCAACGATACCGAGGAGAATATCTCCACCCTGCTGGACCGCTGTGAAGAAGCCGGTGTACGGGGGATCCTCTGCTTTGGCATGGGGCTGACGCTGCGGGAGGGCAACCGGGAATACTTTTACACCCAACTGGATGAGCTGTTTCCTGGCCTGAGCGAGCGTTACCGCCGCACCTACGGCGACCGTTATGAGGTGACCAGTCCCCACAACGACCGGCTGATGCGGCTATTCCATGCACAGTGCGAAGCCGCCGGGATCCTGCACAATAACAACGCCATCCTTCAATATCTGCATGAGTACGAAACGCCGCTGCAGCAGCTTAGCCTATGGTGAGCCGCTGCGGCGGTTTTTGCGAATTGGTGGGTTTCGCAAGCCGCCCGCAGGGCAAGCCGTCCTGCGGACGGCTTCGGCGGCGCAGCCGCCGGGTTCGGCTTCGCCGAACCGCCCTGCGGGCGGCACCCCTGTTTCTGCTGGAATTATAGCAGAAGCAGCATCCGCAGCGGCAAACCCGCAGAAGGTGTAAGGGCAAAAAACGCAGAAAACCGGGCAGCCATTCCGCTGCCCGGTATGCTTTTGGCGTGGGACAATCCCGCACCACTGATTTACCACTGATGGAACGACTCCAGGTGCTTGGCATTTTCACGAGCCTTAGCGGCCAGCTTGGTGTAGAGGCCATGATTCTTTTCCTCCACCAGCTCCTGGTAGCCCTTATCGATCGAAAGAAACTTTTCGTTTCTCGGCAGCGGAACATCCTGTTCCACCAGGATATCCTGAACTCGCCTGATATCCACACCACGCAGGCTGGTGCCCTGAGAAAGCGCCACCGCCGCGGCTACGCCGGCGGCCTGGCCAGTGCCAACGCACTGGGGGATCAGATTCAGCCAGTCGATGGCCACATCATCCGCCGAAATATGTCTGCCGGGGCACAGCAAGCCTTCCACCTTCTGCGGAACAATGGCCCGGTAGGGGATCTCGACCGGTCCGCAATCATTGATGGAGCAGATGGTGCTGTGCCAGGCGATAACATCCTCAAACTCATGCGCAAAGGCCCAGTCATTCGCGGACATCACATACTCACCGGTCAGCCTGCGGCTGCACCTGGCACCCAGCTGCGGCGCAATATCATAAAGATATGCATTGCGGAACGCCATGGGGACAGCTTCCTTCAGATAGGCCAACACCTCCCGCATGCTGGCGCGGGTCGCCATCTCGGTCTCGGTTTGATCCTTGATCTTGGTACAGTCCTTTTCGGTGTGCCAGTTATTGATCCAGCACATCTCATTGGAATTGGTGGGCAGCGGCATGGCCCGGAATCCGGCGACCTTGCTGATGCTGCCGCGCAGCGCCGCAAAGGCCTCAGGCCGGGTACGCTTCCATTCCTCAAAGAGATCCCAATTGATGCCCGCGATGCGCCAAACCAGCGCCGTGGTGCTGGAACGGGTCTCCGCATCCGCCAAACTGGCGAAGGGCGCGCCGGTTTGGGAGAAGATATCTCCATCGCCGGTGGCATCGATAACCGCCTTGGCAAAGATAGCCTGACGGCCCTCCTTACTCTCAAATACTACACCCTTTACAGTGTTCCCCTCCATAATGGGACATACGCCAGTACTGTGGTACAGCACCCGGATAGACTGCCGCTCCTCCAGCAGCATCTTATCCAGTTCAATTTTCAGCTGGTTCGGTTCAAAATAGACCGAGCGTACCAGCCGGTGAGGGGAATCCTCTCCACGGCTCCAGCAGTCGTGGATTGCCTTCCAGCTATCGCAAAGAAGGGGATCGGTGCTGCCCATTTGGGCGCCCTCCGGGCCGCGCACGGCACCGGGGATGTGCTTCATGCGCTGGAACCATTCCTCCTGCAGACCCTTTACAAACTGTTTATCATACCAAGAAAGATCCGGAACCATAATGACATATCCACCGGTCACATCGCCGCCGGAATAGCCATAGCGATGGGTCCGCTGAACTGCACATCTACCTGATTAGCCACGGAATACTGATCGGGATTCGCCACAAAGGCCGCGGTATGGCAGTCGATCGCCTCGATCTGCTCCGGGGAGAAGTGGTATTTTTCCTGCAGGATCGCAAAGGCATCCAGCACGCTGTGGAGATAGCGGCACACGGGGTATGGTTTATAGTGATACTCGGTAAAGAACCAGCGGGAGCCCAGTTCCTCTACTACCTTTTCGGGGTCCCATACATCCGGCTCCCGGCAGTAAATATGAGGGAAGCCGTATTCACTATCCAGGGTATACTCATTTCCGGTATAGCCCAGCTCGGCCATCTCGGCCGCCTGCACCGCGCCCTGGGCCATCCAGGAAACCGGCACATATTTGATCATGGACTTGGGGGAGGTAGATTCCCAGTCGCGGCAGACACCCAGTGAGCAGTAATAGGCCGCGATGCCGATGGCATTGCGCATCTGCTTCTCGTTCAGCTTCATCAGCATACCGCAGCCCACCGCAGCGCCAATGATGTGCTCATTGCTGTTGCCGAAGAAATCGGGGGTCTTGCCGTATTTCATAATGGACTTTGTCATAATGCTAAGCAGCACGCGGGAAAGCCGCCGGGCTACCTCCTGGCCGACACACAGTGCCGCCAGCAGCTCCTTGCCGGTGGAGCCGCGCTCCTCCGCCACTGCCAGAATGGCAGGGATCACGATGGGCGGCACATGGGGCACAGGGTCCATATCCAGGCCGTTCCACAGCTCCGCATTGCAGAAAGCCGCCACAGCCGCAGAAGACTTTCCGCCTACGCCGATCAGGCTGGCCGCACCGTTGCTCCCCTGCCGGCGTGCAAACATTATACCGATCTTGCCCTTATCGGAAGCAATGCCGCCCAGCGCGTTTCCCAGTCCATCCAGCAGTACCCGCTTGGATTCATGGATCACTTCCGCCGGGATCTTATCATAATCGGCATATTCCAACGCAAATTTTACAAATTCATCGGTGACATTCCTCATATTGCAGTCGCCTTTCTTTCTTATGTTCTATCCATGGACAAATATATTGTATCTTGTCAAAGTTCATAAAATCAAGAAGAAGAAATGGTACATACTTGTGTAGTTTTTGTTTCATGGCTATAAAAAAGACTCTCCCCTGCGGAAGAGTCTCCTATTTTTATTCAATTTAACGGTTACCGGCTGGAATAATTGGTGTAGCTGACAAAGCCGTCATACAGCTTACCCAGATATTCGAAGCTCTTGCCGGTACCGATGGCCACTGCCTCGATGGGGTTTTCGGCCAAATGCGCCCGGATGCGCACCCGGCTGGTAATGAGCTTATCCAAACCATCCAGCATGGCGCCGCCGCCGGTCATCAGCAGGCCGTTTTTCTCAATATCCGCCACCAGCTCGGGCGGGGTCTGCTCCATCACCGATTGCAGCGCCGTGATGATGCGCTCCACCTCGATGCGCAGCGGCATCTCCAGCTCGTAGCTGGAAAGGGTGATCTTCTGCGGCAGGCCGGTCACCAGGTTGCGGCCCTTCACCTCTACGGTCTTTTCAGGCTGGCCCTCGGTCCACACGGTACCGATCTCCCGCTTGACACGGTCGGCGGTGGAATCGCCGATAAGGACATTGTAGGTGCTGCGCACATACCGCACAATGGCCGCGTTCATCTTATTGCCGGCCATCTTCACCGAGCTCTTGCAAACAATACCGTTTAGGGAAAGCACTGCGATATCGCTGGTGCCGCCGCCGATATCCAGCACCACGATGCCGCCGGGACGGGTAATATCCATCCCCGCGCCAATGGCAGCCGCGACCGGCTCCTCAATGAGGTAAACATTGCGGGCGCCGCTGGACATCACCGTATCAATGACGGAACGGGATTCCACCTCGGTAATGGCGCTGGGCACACAAACGCAGACGCGGGGCTTAAAGACCCGGCTGGGGTTCACCTTGGCAAAGAAGTGCTTGAGCATCTGCTCGGTCACCTCATAATCACTGATGACGCCATCCTCCAGGGGGCGCACCACCCGGATATCCGAAGCAGTCTTGCCCAGCATCGTGTAGGCTTCATCGCCCACGGCCAGCACCTGCCCGTTGCGCTCATCCATCGCCACTATGGAAGGCTCCCGCAGAACAATGCCTTTTCCGGCTATATAGATCAGGGTCGTAGCGGTACCCAGGTCAATTCCGATATCATTTGCAAACACCTTGATATTCCCTCATTTCGCTGTAGCTTTGGCCGCCGAGGCGACCTTTCCCATTTATGAATTTATCATACCATTATCATCTGATAATGTCAAAGCCGGGGCGGCACATTTCGCAGTAAATTCACAATTTACCCTTTATTGCCCTCTAGTTTTTTGCCCTCCGGCCGAGGGGTACGCAGCACCGCCGCAGCAGTCACGCTTTCGGCGCCCTGCGCCAGCAGGAGCGCGGCGCAGTTTTCCAGCGTTGCCCCGGTGGTAATAATGTCGTCAATGAGCAGAATATGCTCACCGGGCGGCAGCTTCCTTTCCCCGGCCCGGTAGCTTTCCTTCGCCAGCGTGATGCGGGCCGCCCGGCCCGCCGCCGCGTGGGCGGTCGCTCGGCCATCCCGGGCCAGCACACCCTCCCGCAATGGCAGTCCCAGTTCCCCGGCCAGGTACTGCGCCAGCAGTTTGGATTGATTATACCCCCGGTGGCGTTCCCTCTCCAGCGGCATTGGCACATAGGTCACAGCCGTCAGCCGCGGCAGCAGGCCGCTTTGCCGCACCGCTTCCGTCAGCATCCCGCCAAAAAGCGGCAGGCTTTCCCGCACGCCCTCAAATTTCAGCTGCTCCATCCCGGCGCGAAAGGCCCCCTCATACCGGGCGCACCATAGTATTCCCCGGCAGCCGAATACCTCCGGCTCCCAGAAAAATTCCCCTGCCTGCGGCTGTTGCTTCTGGCAGCTCTCACACAGCAGTTCCTCCCAGCCGCACAGCGTCCCGCACAGCAGGCACCGCGGCGGGTACAGCAGGTTGGTCACTATTTCCCGCAGCGTCACATGGTCACTCATCGCACATCTCCTGCAGCATTTCTTTTTGGTTGGTGTAGCGCAGGGTGCGGCGGTTATTCTGCACCATGGCATACACCGTTTCCTTTTGTCCGGTCATAATAAGCAGCTTTCTCGCTCTCGTCACGGCGGTATACAGCAAATTGCGGTAATGCAGCTTGGGGTGGCGGCGCTCCAGCGGCATCACCACAGCCTCAAATTCGCTGCCCTGGCTTTTGTGCACCGTCACGGCATAGGCGTGCTCCAGCTGGTCCTGGTTCTCAAAGGAATAGGTCGCCAGCTTTTCCTCAAACCGCACCTGAATGGTCTTACTGCCGGGGTCCAGCATCTCAATAATGCCCATATCTCCATTAAAAATACCGGTCCCGGCGGTACCATCCGGCTGCTGCCATATGATATCGTAGTTATTGCGGATCTGCATCACCTTATCGCCCTCCCGCAGCGTGCGGCCCATCAGGGTGGCTTCGCCTTTGCCGCGTTCGGGCGGATTCAGTTTTCCTTGCAAAAGGCGATTCAATTCCCGGGTGCCCAGCGGGCCCTGCTTGGCCGGGGTAATGACCTGGATATCCCGCAGCGGATCGTATCCATAGCTTTTTGGCAGGCGGCGGCTGACAAGATCCACCACCAGCCGCTGCTGGGCAAAGGCATCCGGCTGCTCCAGGAAGAAGAAATCCCCAGTACGGCAGCCAAGGTCCGGCATCTCGCCCCGTACAATGGCGTGAGCGTTGGTAACGATCAGACTTTCCGCCGCCTGGCGGAATACCCGCTCCAGATGAATACAGGGCACCAGCCCGCTTTGGATGAGATCCCGCAGAACATTGCCGGCGGAAACGGAAGGCAGCTGGTCGCTGTCCCCCACCATAATAAGCCGGGCGCCCAGCCGCATCCCGCGCAGCAGGTGCTCCATCAGCAGGGTATCCACCATCGACATTTCATCCACGATGACCGCATCGGCGGGCAGGGGATTCTTTTCCCCGCGCTTAAAGGTCAGCACCTCGGTTTTTGGCTCCACCTCCAGCAGCCGGTGGATGGTACTGGCCTCCCGCCCGGTGATCTCCGCCATGCGCTTGGCGGCACGGCCGGTGGGAGCCGCCAGCGCCACCTTTTCGCCCCGCTGCTCCAGCAGCGCCAGGATGCCCCGCAGAGTGGTGGTCTTGCCGGTGCCTGGGCCGCCGGTCAGGATAAACAGACGGCTCTGCACCGCTTCGGCAATGGCGCGGCGCTGCACCGGGTCGTAGGTAATGCCCTGTGCCTGCTCCAGCTCGTCCAGCTCGTCCTCCATTGGCTCTAGCCGGGGCGGCTGTAATTGCAGCGCAATGCACACCCGGCTGGCCACATAGCTTTCCGCCCGGTACAGCGGCTGCAGGTAGATGTATTCCTTCTCCCCCACGGCATAGGCCGCCAGGGTGTTGTCTTCTATCAGTGTTGCCAGGGTATTCTCCAGCCCCTCCGGCGCCGCCTGCAAAAACTCCGCCGCTAAGGCGAGCAGTTTTTTCCGGGGTAGGCAGGTGTGGCCGCTGCGGCTGTTTACCCGCAGGATATATTGCAGCCCCGCGCCCAACCGGCAGGTGTCCTCCCCCGCCACACCAAAGTGCGCCGCCATGCGGTCCGCCTCCTCAAATTCCACCCCGATCTCCTCACAGCAGAGGGCATAAGGGTCGCTTTTCAGCACATCGGCGGTATTGGCGCCCCAGCGCCGCCAGGCTTTTATCGCCGTCGCGGCCGGCAGCCCCAGGGAAGCCAGTAAGCTCATCACACTGCGGATGCCGAACTGCCGCTGGTATTCCTCCCCTATTTTTCGGGCCTTTTCAGCCGAGATGCCCCGCACCTCAGTCAGCCGTTCCGGTTCCTTTTCTATGATGGTGAGGGTATCATCACCGAAGCGTGCCACAATGCGCCCCGCCAGCGCGGGGCCCAGACCCTTTACCGCCCCGGAGGACAAGTACTTGCGGATGGCCCCGGCCGTTGCGGGCAGGGTACGCTCTATAAGCTCCGCGCGGAACTGCACCCCGTAGGTGCCGTGCACCTTATAGCTGCCAGTCGCGGTAATTTCTTCCCCCTCGGCGATCTCCGGCACCTCGCCCACCACTGTCACAGGGTCACCGTCCACATCCACCAGCAGCACGGTGAAGCCGCTTTCTTCGTTGTGGTAGGTCACATCCTCCACCGTCCCGGAGATCTTTTCCAGCTCCTGTTCCATTGCTTTGCGGCTCACCGTCCTTTCCTTTTGGTATGCGCAAATCCGCTTTTGGCGGCTAAAATCGGCGCTGGCTGCGTCGCCGCCCCTTGACAGGCATCAGCCCGTCTACGCCGGGCATAAGCCTGCCTGCGGGCGCCTTCTTGCCATCATCCGGTTTTCCCCGCCAAAAAGCATCCCTGCGCTTATCAATCATTTTCCTTTATCATACACCATTTTTCTGCCTGGGGCAAATCCAAAGTATCAATATTCCGGTCCCGGCAGTACCGCCGGCAGATCTCCCGTGCCTCCGGCTCCAGCGGCAGCAGCACGGTGCAGGGCAGCCCGCCCGTTTCTCCGCGGTGCAGCAGGCGGCAGCAGCCTATCAAGCTGCTTTCGGTATAGTCGGCATCCTCCGGCACCCGCAGGTACAGTCGGCAGCCCTGTGGCACTTTGGGCGGGGCGATCAGATCCACCAGCACCGCCACCACCCGCACCAGCCCGATGATTGCCAAATATCCTGCCAACAGCCATAAAATTTCCTTCAGCACAATGGATCACCTCCCCCTATTCTATGCCCGCGGTTGATTTTTGCCCCGATTGCGGGTATAATAGAAGAACTATTCTGCATTTTATCCTATAAAAAGACAGGAGCTTACGCTATGGCCAGTAATAAATACAAAAAACGCCGGATCGGGTTCGTCATCCTGCTGCTCCTCCTGCTGCTCATTGCGGTGGGGGTCATCACGGTGACGGGCGAGATAAACGGCGGCAAAAAAACCGGCGAGACCGTTACCGTTTCCATTGCGCAGGGCAGCGGTACCTCCGCCATCGCCCAAGAGCTGAAGGACGCCGGCCTTATCGGCAATACCACCCTCTTTAAGCTGTACAGCCGCACCCATGGTGGGGATGGAAACTACCAGTACGGCGACTTCACGCTGGAAAAAGGCAGCAGCTATCAGGAGCTCATCGATGCCCTCTGCTCCACTGTCAGCTACCGGGAAACGGTGACCCTCACCCTGCCGGAGGGCTGGAACTCCTTCCAGATGGCAAAGGCGGCGGAGGCGGCCGGCCTGTGCACCGAGGAAGAATACCTGGCCGCCGCCAATGCCCTCGATTATGACTTTGACTGGATGAAGGATATCAGCACCGATGAAAATAAGCTGACGGTGCTGGAGGGCTTCCTGTATCCCGAGACCTACTCCTTTTACACCGATGCCACCGCACGGGATATCGTCACCACCCAGCTGCGGGAGTTTGAAAAAAAGGTGCTGACCGAAGAAAACAAAGCAGCCCTAAAGGACAGCGGCTTTACGCTGGAGGAATGGGTCGTCTTTGCCTCCATCGTGCAGAAGGAAAGCGCCAGCGTGGAGGAGATGTACAATGTTTCCTCGGTATTCCACAACCGCCTTTCCAATGCCGGCGAATACCCCCGGCTGGAAAGCTGCACCACCAATAATTTCATCTGGGACTATGTGGAGCCGTACTATAATGATAATGTGCCGCAGGCGGTACTGGATGCCTACGATACCTACGACCGCAGCGGCCTGCCCATCGGCGCCATTGCCAATGCCGGTATCGATGCCTTTGATGCCTCCCTGCACCCCAATGATACCCCCTATTATTTCTTTGTCACCGATGTGGAATACACCCACTACTACGGCAGGACCTATCAGGAGCATTTGGCCAATATCGAAAAGGCCAAGGCCGTGAATGCCAAGCATGGCATCAATGGGCTGGTAACCGGCTAAAAAAATAAAATAATTTGCGGCATTTCTATCTTTTCTTGCAATCCTTGCAGGGAATTCACAGAAATGCCGCACTTTATTTACAGAACCTTGTTCTACTGCTTTTCCCGCCCCTGTTATAATGATGATGCTGGGCTTTCTCTTGCAGGGGAAGGCCCCGACAGCAAAGTGCCCGAAAAGAACCGACCCCGCCGACTGGAAAAACCGCGGGCTGCCGTTTCTCTTTCGGGCAGCAAAAAAGAAGGAGGACCCCATGAAAAAATCACTTCGTTCCCTACTGGCCTTTCTCATTGCGGCAACAGTGCTGTGCTGCATCGCCATGGCGGATACCGGTCCCAAGCCCAGCGCCAGCTTCACCTTTACCGGTATGCCCGATGAGGATTACTATGTCACCATGCTGGCCGAGGTGGATGCCTATGGCCCTCACCGGGTCCATCAGCCGGGAAGCGAAATCCCCGGTTATGTACTGGAGCAGGGCGAGCAGGACCCCGCCTACCCCGCATGGCAGAAATTCGTGGACTACAAGGACCCCGACGGCTACTATTTCCTCGAGGATCTGTTCGAGCAGTGCCACGGCGATGACGAAGCCGGATGGCGCTATTTCCCCCCGGAGCAGTTCAAGCTGCTGCTCTACTTCCCCGAAAGCGATACCTTCCTTTGCAGCACTGTCACCGAGCGCTATGCCTTCGATAGCGTCTACCGTCTGGATCTGGGCGGCAAATCCCCCGCCGAGATCGCCGCACTGACCCTCACCGGCCCCAACGGCGACCCTCTCCCCACCGGCACCGTCACACTGGATAAAGCCGACGGCACGCATCAGCAGATCGTCGGTTTCTTCGGGCGGCTGGGCATCACCCTCGTCATCGAGCTGGCGCTGGCGTGGGGCTGGAAATACCGCAAGGGCAGCCAGCTGCTCTTCATCGGTCTTGTCAATCTCATCACCCAGTGCCTGCTGAACGCCTCCCTGCTGTACTGGGGCGCCCGGGAGACCAGCCGCGGGGCCATCATCTTCTGGTACATCCTGCTGGAGCTGGCCGTCACCGGCATTGAGGCTGCCGCCTATGCCTACCTGCTGCCCGGCACCGACCGCAAGGACCCTGCCGTGTGCCGCCATGCCGCCCTTTACGCCCTCTCTGCCAATCTGCTTTCCTTCCTCGGCGGGCTGGCCCTCTCCGAGGTCTTCCCCATCCTGTTCTGACCCCGTTTTTTCGCATCCCCGCCCCCGACGGTGCAGCCCCCTGCCCGGCCGGGGGCTTTCTGCTGCCCGCGGGCACCGGGCCGCAGGCCGTTTCGGCTGTGCCGAAACACACGGGCTGCGCCCGTGTCGGCGGCGCTTTGCGCCGCCGGGCCTGCGGCCCGCCCCTGCCTTTTCCGCAAAAGAGTCCCTTAGCGGGCTCTTTTTTCTTGACAAACACCTTCCTGCAGCAGTACAATAGCACTAATTTGAGAATAAGTTTCAAATTCAAATTCTCCGATAGGAGGAACCTCCATGAAAGAAAACTATCAAACCCGCCAGGGCGCTTTGATTCTGCAAACCATGCAGAATCTTGCCGGTCCCATCACTGCGGAGGCCCTTTGTGCCATCCTGCGGGAGCAAAGGGTCAGCAAGGCCACCGTTTACCGTCACCTGGAGCGCCTGACGGCCGCCGGGCAGCTGCGTCGCTTCTCCCCCGCGGAGGGTGCGGCCGCCTGCTACCAATATGTCGGCGACCACCACGACTGCCACCTGCACCCCCACATGGTGTGCGAGTGCTGCGGGCGGCTGTTCCACTTGGATTGCAGCCAACTGGAGGCACTCTCGGAACACATCCGGGAGCACCACGGCTTTTTGCTGGATTATAAAAATACCATTCTGTATGGGGTATGCACTGCCTGTGCCCAAAAGGAGGCCCATCCATGACCCTGATTCAATGCTGTGATCTTTCGCTGGGGTACGAGGGCAAGTGCGTCCTCTCCCATCTGGAGCTTTCGGTGCAGGAGGGGGATTACCTTGCCATCGTGGGCGAAAACGGTGCGGGCAAATCCACCCTGCTCAAAGGCATCCTGGGACTGATCCGCCCCACCGGCGGGCATATTCACTTCCACCTGCCGCCTAAGGAGATTGGTTATCTGCCCCAGCAAACGCCCATCCAGCGGGATTTCCCCGCCTCGGTCATGGAGGTCGTCCTCAGCGGTCTGCTGGCTTCCAAGGGCTACGCGCCCTTCTACACCCGCGCCGACCGCGAAACAGCCCTTGCCAAATTGCGCCTGCTGGGGGCGGAGGACCTGGCAAACCGCTGCTACCGGGAGCTTTCCGGCGGGCAGCAGCAGCGGGTGCTGCTGGCACGGGCCCTGTGCGCCGCCGGCCGCCTGCTGCTTATGGATGAGCCCTTTACCGGGCTGGACCCCACCGTCACCAATGAGCTGTACGATGTGGTGGACAAGCTGAACCACGAGCAGGGCGTCACCGTCATCATGGTCACCCATGATGTCCCGGAGGCCCTGCGCCATGCCAGCCGCATCCTGCACCTGGGGGCGGAGCACTTTGACGGCACAGCGGAGGAGTACCGCCAAAGTCCCCTTTACCGCCGTCTGATGGGAGGTGACCTCAATGCATGATCTCCTTTCCGGCCTGTTTTCCTATCCCTTTATCCAGCGGGCGCTCATCGCCGGTACACTGGTGGCGCTCTGCTCGGCGCTCTTAGGGGTCAGCCTGGTCCTCAAGCGCTATTCCATGATCGGCGATGGGCTTTCCCATGTAGGCTTCGGCGCTATGGCGGTGGCAATGGCACTGGGGGCTGCCCCATTGGCCGTTGCCTTGCCGGTCGTTATCCTGGCCGCGTTTTTCCTGCTGCGTCTCAGCCGCGGCAGCCGCCTAGCCGGGGATAGTGCCATTGCACTGGTTTCCAGCGGAGCGCTGGCCATTGGCGTGGTGGCTACCTCCCTCAGCAGCGGCAGCAATGTGGATGTAATGAACTACCTCTTCGGCAGCATCCTTACCATGACCGCCGCCGATGTAAAGCTGGCTGTCCTGCTTTCGCTGGCTGTATTGCTGTTGTTCCTGCTGCTGTACCACCGCATCTTTGCCGTCACCTCCGATGAGACCTTTGCACGCGCCACCGGCATCCGCGCCAATCTCTACAATATGGTACTGGCCCTACTCACTGCCGTTACCATTGTCATCGGCATGCGCCTGATGGGTACCCTGCTCATCTCCAGCCTTATCATCTTCCCGGCGCTCAGCGCCATGCGCATCAGCCGCAGCTTTCTCGGCGTGACGGTCGGGGCGGCCGTGCTTTCGGTGGTCTGCTTCTGGGTGGGGGTACTGGCCTCTTTCCTGCTTTCCACCCCCACCGGCGCCAGCGTCGTCCTGGTGGATCTGGCTGTCTTTTTGCTGCTTTCCCTCTACGGTCTGCTGCGCCGCCGCAAATAACGCAAAGTGAGTGCTGCATTTTTGCAGTCGGTATAGTATAATATAGCTTAGAGCCTGCTTATGGGGCCCGCAGGGCACCGCTCCGCGGTGCGACGGGCTTTGCCCGTCCCCGGCGGCTGCGCCGCCGGCCCTGCGGGCCCCCACCCTGCCCCCTGCATCCATCCTCCCACCCCGAAAGGAGCCACCCCCATGACCGATATCAACCGCCGCAATACCAGCGAGATCAGCGAGCTTTCCCGCGCCGTCTTTGAAAATCCGCAGGTCTTTGTCGACCGTGCCGAGAGCCGCTTCCGTGACCAGCTGCGCGGCATGACCGAAAAAGTAGCGGCCAGCGGCAGTCACATCGTGCTGCTGTGCGGCCCCTCCTCCTCCGGCAAAACCACCACCGCCAATCTCCTGGTCTCCGATCTTTCCGCCCTGGGACGGCGGGCGGTGCGTATCTCGCTGGATGATTTTTACCGTAACCGGGATGTGATGCCCCTGTGGGAGGACGGCACCAAGAATTTTGAATCCATCGAAGGCTTGGATCTGGAATGCTTTTCTACCAGCGTCAATACCCTGATGCGGGAGGGCCACGCCGAATTCCCCATCTTCGATTTTACCGCCGGCAAGCGCTCCCCCCTCTCTCGCCCCATGGAGTACGATGAAAACACCATCCTCATCTTCGAGGGTATCCATGCCCTGCAGCCGCAGCTGCGTCAGGGCCTAGCCAGCAGCAATTTCGGCATCTACATCCACCCCAATACCAGCTATGTGGATCAGGATGGCCACACCCTGCTGGATGCCCGCGACCTTCGCCTGACCCGCCGCATCATCCGGGATAACCTGCACCGCGGCACCCCACCGCTGGGCACCATGCAAATGTGGAAGGATGTGCTGCGCGGCGAGCTGCTGTACATGAAGCCCAGCAGCGGCACCGCCGATGTCTTCGTCAATACCAGCCACGACTACGAGCCGTTCCTATACAGCGCTGTCATCACCGGCCTGCTGGAGCAGATAGAGGACGCCGGGGAAAACCGTGAAACGGTGGAACGCCTGCTGCAAAGCTACCGCCACTTCTTCCCCATCGGTACCGAGCTGGTCCCCCCAAGCTCCCTGATCCAGGAATTTATCGGCGACAAATAATTTTTCCACCCCTTACTCTCTGCGCAGGGCCGCATCCCGGCTCTGCTTTTCCTTTGCGCAAAATCTGGGCCCCGGCCTGGGCAGGTCCCTGCTCACCACAGGTATCCGCCCCGGCTCCGCCGGGGCGGCCCTGTGGGCCCTCCCCCTGCACCATCCCCTTCCTAACTCCCCCACAAAAAAACCTCCGCCGGATCACCACGATCCGACGGAGGAATTATTTTTTATTCGGTTACGGCATCCCCGCAAAAATACTCTCAAACGGGCCATAGGCCGGCTCATTGTAAGCCACGGTGCCGTTCTTCGCCATCTCTATGGCGTCCTTCACCGAAAGCGTCTGCCCCTGCGCCCTGTACTGCTGAATCAGCGCCCACGCCACATTCAGGTACCAGTCGGCATATTCCACCCCGCACTCGGCGGCGGTCATGCCTACCAGCGGCACGCCGTAGCTGCTGCCGTAGTTATGGTAGCTGCACACCTGCGGGATATTGGAATTCTTATACCAGCCGGTGGCGGTCTCGGTGCAGTTCGGCCCGGCCAGCATCCCGGTCAGCTTGCAGTATTCGTAGGCGGTCACATTGTTGCTGGTCTCGAATGCCTTCCCGCTGGCTCCCTCATGCACCTGGCTCATTATGGCCTTCCAGATCTTCGGGGGCGGGTAGCTGGAATAGCGGATGGAATTGGGGATGGCCACGCCGTATTTATTATACTGGATGTTCCCCGCCTCATCGGTCTTATAGCGGGAATCGTAACCCAGCCAGCACACACCCACATAGTATGGGGTAACACCCACAAACCACTGGTCCACACTGTCATCGGTGGTACCGGTCTTGCCCGCCACAGGGATATTCATAGCCCCCAGGTTGGCGGCAGCGCCGGTGCCCTCCCACCCGGTGACCTCCTGCAGCAGGCGGTTCATCACGGTGGCGGTCTCAGCGCTGATGACCCGGACCGGAACGGTGTTCTTCTCCAGGATTACATTGCCGTAGGTATCCTCCACACGGGTGTAGCTGTACGGCTCGGTGCGCACACCGCCGTTGCCGAACATCTGATAAGCGCCCGCCAGCTTCACCAGCGTCATACCCTTGGAAAGGGAGCCCAGCGCCATGGGGCTGTAGCTGTCATCGGCGGCGGTCAGGGTATCCACATTCAGCGAATACTTGAGGAAATCGTAGCTGGTGGTGGTTCCCAGCATCTGGGTAACCTGCACCGCCACGGTATTGATGGAGCGAATGAGGGCGGTACGCACCGTCACAAAGCCCTTGAAGCTGTTATACTCGTTCTTGGGCACCCACAGCGGCTGGCTGTAGCTCACCTCATCGGGGTTGATGACCACCTGCCGGTCCTCTATCACGGTAGAATAGGTGATGAGGTCTTTTTCAATGCCCAGCACATAGGAGGTGATGGGCTTGATGGTGGAGCCGATCTGCCGGGTGGTATCGCTGGCACGGCTCCAGATGCGGTTGCCCTCCTTGCCGCGGTTGCCGCCCACAATGCCCTTTAGGGCGCCATTGGTATCAGTGATGACAAAAGCCGACTGGGGATATTCCTCGTTATTCACAGGCGGGAAGTTATCGGGACTGGAATAGTAGTCCTCCAGGATCTCCTGTACCCGCTCCTCGCAGGTGGTGTAAATGCGGTAGCCGCCGCCGATGAGGTTCTGGTACGCCTCCGCCTCGGTAATGCCCTGCTTTTCAGCCAGGTCACGGCACACCTCATCGGTCACATAGTCCACAAACCAGGTCTGGATGGTGGCATTGCTGTTGGTGCCGGTGGCCAGCACGATCTCCTGCGCCATAGCGGCGTTATACTCTTCCTTGGTCAGCTTGCCCTGCTCCAGCATCAGCCCCAGGATATACTCCTTGCGCTCCTGGTTTTCCTCCCAGTGGGTATAGGGATCATAGGCGTAGGGGTTTTTGGTGGTGCCCACGATGGTGGCGCACTCCGCCACGGTCAGCTCGCTGACATCCTTATTGAAGAACACATTGGCAGCCGCCTGAATGCCGGAGCAGTTCTGCGAAAAGCTGGCCAGGTTCAGGTAGGTCTCAATGATCTGCGTCTTGGTGTAGTATTTTTCCACATTCAGCGCCCGGAAGATCTCACGCAGCTTACGCGCCCAACCCGCCGCGCCATCCACGGCACGGTCATTGGTGATATTGCGCACCACCTGCTGGGTGATGGTGGAAGCGCCGGGGGTGGCCCCGCCGTAGAAGCCGGTCAGACCGATCTTCTGCAAAATGGCGCTGAGGCCCGCCTTGGAGGTGGTGAGGAAGTCCACGCCGTTGTGCTCCCAAAAGCGCTTGTCCTCCACCGCTACGGTGGCATCCAGCAGGCACTTCGGCATCTGGTCATAGTCCACCCAAATGCGGTTGCCCGCTTCGGGGTCGTAGGCGCGCGCCAGCTCGGTCACACCATCATCCGCATAAAAGATGGTGGTGTACTTGGCCTTCTGCATGCTCAGGTCCAGCATCTGCTGGTCGGTATTCAGGGTATCAAAGGCCCATACCGTCAGGACGCACCCGGCCACGCACATCAGCATAATACCCACCAGGCAAACCGCTGCGATGGCCCGCAGCACCTTATGGCCGCCGGGCTTTTTCTCCTTTCGGCCGGTGTTATCGGTATCCGGCTGCGCCGTCTTGCGGGCCTTGGCATTTTTAATAGCCTGGTCCGCCTTGCGGTTCATCCGGTTCCATTTTTCCTTAAAGCTCAAGCTGCTACCTCCTTCATTTTGCGGGGGAGAGGAAAATCTGCACAAAAACCGCCATGCGGCTCTATGCACATATACGATGTTATTATAGCACACTTTGGCCGCTATGTGTTACTATTTTTTGAATTTCCGCCCGCTTCTGACTATTCCGCCAAAAAATGCCCATACTGCCACTAAATAAAAGGCAGGAAAGGAGGCATTCCCATGCCCCGCAGGATCGTACTCTCTTTAGCCGTGGCCATTGCCGCCCTGCTGCTGGGGCTGGTGCTGGCCTTTCTTTCCCGCGGGAGCACCCCGCAGCCGCAGCCGGAACCCCAGCCGCAGGAGGAGCCCATCTCCCCCGCGCAGCCGGTCGAAAATCCCCTCCCCAACGAACCGGAGGAGCCGCAAAATCCCGCGGGCTACCTTCTGCGTGATTATGAAGGCCGGCTGGCCATCTTCCGGGAGGAGAGCAACACCCCGGAGATGATCTTCGATGTTTATACCCGTCTGCTGCCCCAGGCCGACCAGGAGCGGCTGACTGAGGGCATCTCCGCCCCCGATTATGAAACGCTGACCCGGCTCATTGAGGATTATATCAGCTGATTGAAAGCATTTTGCAATCAGCTGCCGTTCCCCGTCACCAAATCGTAACCCAATTTTCAATTAAAAAGGCGGAATTCTGCCCCCAGGCGGCATATAATAAAGACAGAGAAAGGGAGCACGGTGTCTCCACCACCGCCCTTTGAACAGCTTTCCGGTCTCCCAAAAAGACTGACGGATAAAAATTATTTTGGTTGGGAAAGGCTCTGCGAATGCAGGGCTTTTCTTTTTTGCTGTCTGCGCCGGTTTGTGCAGGGGGCCGGCCGGGGCCGCAGGCCAAACCGCCCTCCGGGCGGTTTCAGCAGTCTGCGACTGCTGCGGCGGCGCTACGCGCCGCCGGGCCTGCGGCCCCGCCCGCCCCTGACGCCAGTCCCCGCAAAAGGGCCGTCCCGCCCCACCCGGAGCGAAACGGCCCTGCTTTATTATCTTGTCTGCTCCAGCAGGATGCTCACCGCGCCGGCTTCCTGCGCCGCCCGGATCTGCTCCGCCCGCTGGGTCTCGCCCCAGCCGCTGCCCTGCCACAGGTCCGCCGCGGGGGCATAGTCCTGCACCTCCGCGGCCAGCGTTACCCCGGCCGGCAGCTTTTTGGAAAGGGAGGACCACCACGGATGCATCACGGTATAGATGCTCTCCTCCAGCGGGGCCTTGCGGGTGGCAAACTGCTCCGGCGCCGCCTTGATCAAGCAGTTCTCCGCCGAGGCCATCACAGTCAGCGGGCTGCCGCCCAGCCGCACGCTCTCGCCGGAAAGATCCCCCAGCCACAGCGCCGTCCACAGGCTCACATTCCGGGCCTTCATGGCGGCTGCCGCCTTGGCGGTAAAGTCCGCCAGCACCTTGGATTTATCCACCGTCACGCCCTTTTCGGCGTAGGTGGCCAGATTCAGCGAATATCCGGTGGGGAACTGCACCCCCTCCAGGATCAGCACCTCCAGGCCGTTATCCGCGGCCTCGCCCAGCAGACTTAGGATATACCCCTGCGCCCGCTCGCTCATGGGATTGAGCCATGTGTGGCCGCCGGCCTCCTTATCGTTGTGGATCCAGTTGGTCTCGGTATAGTTGTATTTTACCGTCGCGTCGGTCAGCTTGCGCCCGGCGGTGTGGTCGTCAAAGGCCCACAGTCGGCCCACGGGGGTCAGCTCCGCCGCCTTTATCTTGGCTATAACCGCCGGGAGGTCGTACCGCTGGGCGGTCTGGGCCGTATTGCCGGTCACATCCTCCAGCGCACTTTGGTACAGCACCAGGCCATCCTCATCCTTCAGGGTAAATACCGCTCCGGTATAGCCCTTGGCCGCCAGGGCCGAAAGCCGGTTCTCCAGCGCCGCCATGTCATACAGCACCGCCGTATCCAGCACCGCGCAGCTCTCCGGCAGGGCGGTCTGCTCCGCGGTGGGCTCGTCGGTGGTTCCCGGATTTTCGGGATTCCCCGGCTGATTTTGGTTCTGCTCCTCCTGGCGCTGCTGTTCCTGACGCTGCTGGCGCTCCTCGGCCTTTTCGGTCAGCCACGCGCTGATGGGATCATACAAAAACCACCCGGCGGCACAGGCCCCGGCGATCAGCAGCACCATCAGCACCGTTTTCAGCGTCGCGGCTGTTTTTTGGTGCCTGCGGTCCCGTCCGTAGCGTTTTACCTTGTATTCCTTCATCCTTCTCTACTCCTTACAGTCATGGCCTTTACGCCGCCAGCGAATGCCCCAGCAGCCCGAACAGCGCCATCGAGATCATCCCCGCACCGATCAGCCGAATGGGCAGCCCGCGCAGGAAAAAGGGCAGGCGGGTATATTTCAACCGGTCGGCAAAGACAATATGCAGCCGCACCGCCAGCAGGTAGCCCAGTCCGCTGCCCAGCCCAAATACCAGGCACTCATACCAGCGGTAGTTGTTCAAACAGCACAGCAGCAGTACACCCACCGGCAAAAAGGAAAAGCAATCCCGGGTGATGGCATGCATAAAGGTTTCGGTCGGGCGGTTATTCTTGGTGGCCTGGAACAGAATACCGCAGCCCGCCAAAAAGATCACGATATACAGCAGGATGCCCGCCGGGGTGCTCAGATAAACAGGAATATCGGTATAACCGGTAAAGATCAGCCGTCCCAGCCAGCCCGAAATGGCCGCCGGCAGGCACATCCCCGCCGCGATGATGCTCCGCAGCATCACATCCCGGCGTTCATTCAGCTGGGCATCCACCGTTTCCGCAATAAAGCAGCGGGTGTAGAAAGGATTTTCCACCAGGGCCGCCGTCAGCAGCAGGCCCAAAAGGTTCAGCGCCAGATTCATGCCTCAGCCTCCTTCCCCACGGTCTCCGCCTGTCTCCGGCGGTGAATAGCCCGGCGCAGCGTGGCCTCCACGGCCCGCAGCACCGCCAGCAAAAAGCCGGAAAGGATCAGCCCGAAGAAGGGCTGCTCCGCCGCCTCGGTCCGGATGGACATCGCCACAGGCAGGCCCAGCAGGGTATTGTGGCGTAAAAGCTCCCGCAGGGCGCCGCTTACCAGGATGATAATGCAGAAGTCCCGCAAAAAGCGCAGCGTCCGTCCCCAGAATTCCCGCATGTTATCCACCGCGGTATAGCTATCCGCCTGCAGCAGCACCGGGGCCGCCACCAGCAGGAAGAGATAGATTCCCAGGGAATCGAAGGCGCCCGGCCAGTACAGCACCAGCGCCACACAGCAGGCAGCCGCCAGCATAGCCGCCACCAGCACAGTCAGCGGCAGGGCCACCCATTCCGCCAGGTTCAGCTTCCGCCGTAAAATAAGATGCAGCGCCGAGCAGGGCAGCATTAGGATAATGAGCACCGCGCACAGGATAATGCCGTTCTGCAGGGAGGTGGCGCCCACCGCCCAGAACGGCACCGCGCCCAGCATCAGGTAGGCGTGGTCCTCACTGGTTTTTTCCGCCACGCGGCGGCGGGCCTGGGCCCGGGCGCTGCTTTTCTGCACCCGGCGGGTCCAGCGGCCCGGCAGCAGGCGGGAGCGCCGCTCTTTTTGCTCTTCATCCTGCGGATAATGGATCAGCTCTTCAGCATCGTGCTCATTGATCTCCGGCAGCTTCTCGTTTGGCATAGCGCGCCCTCCTTTCCTTCTGCATCCGCCTCTCGGTCACGGTATCAATATGATGGTTGATAATATTCATCAGCAGCACCACAAAAAGGATGCCCTGCTGGTAAGCGCCAAAGTAATTATACCCCACCAGCAGCAGCCCCGCCACAATGCTGGAAAGCAGCCGGCCCTCCTCCCGGGTGGCGCCGGTCACCGGCTCCGAGAGCATGAAAATAGTGCCGAACAGCGCCGCAGTGCCAAAAATCTCATAGTACATGGAGGCCAGTGAGGAATAGGCAGCGCGGGGGAAGAAGGCCGCAAAGACCGCCACCACCCCCAGGGTGATGAGCGGCTGCCACAGCCGGATGCTCCCCCGGGCCGCCAGGTACAGCATACAGGCCAGCAGCACCAGGCCGTTCAGGGTGCCCATGGGGCCGGGGTGCAGGCCCAGCATCACGCTGGTCATATCGGTGGAGGGAACGCTGCCCACGCTGAGAACATAGGCAATGGAATTGGTGGTACGCGCCGTCACCTCGCCAAATACTTCGGGATTGGTAAAGGTGGCGGGATAGGCAAAGACCAGCTGCGGCCAGCACAGTGTCACAAACAGCAGGCCGCCCGCCGCGGGATTAAACAGGTTGTAGCCGGTGCCGCCAAAGGCGTATTTCACCAGCAGTATGGCAAATACATCGGCCACGATGACCACATAGTACGGGATGGAGGCCGGCAGCATCAGGGGGATCATCATGCCGGTGACCAGCGCCGAAATATCATGGGCGTTGTGGCGCTCCAGCCGCAGAATGCTGCCCAGCCATTCGCACAGCATGCACACCGCCATGGAAACGACCCCCAGCATAACGGCCCGCCAGCCATAGTAAAAGGCCGCGATGAGGTAAAGGGCCGCCATGCACAGCATCACATCCAGCATAATGCCCCGGGTGGTGGTAGGGTGCTTGATGTACGGCGCCATCAAGGAAGATTCACGGATCACGGCTCCTCGCCCCCTTTCATCTTCTGCCGGTACAGCAGGATCTCCCCTGCCACCGACTGCCGGGAGGGACAGATATAGCTGCAGCAGGTGCACTGGGTGCAGTCCTCTATGCCCAACTCCTCCACCGCCCGGCGGTTGCCGCGGCGCAGCTCCTGCAAAATTCTCATGGGGTTCAGACCCTGGGGACATACGGCGGTGCACCGCCCGCAGCCGATGCAGGTATAGCTGTATTCATGCTTATCATCCCGGATAGCCAAAACGGCGGTGGTGCTCAGCTCCACCTTTTCATTCCGCAGATCCTCGGTGGCCGTACCGGTCAGCGGCCCGCCCAGGATGACACGGGTGGGGCGCTCGGTCAAGCCGCACAGCTTCAGCAGCTCCAGTACTGGGGTGCCCAGCGGGGCTTCCACATTGCGGGGGAAGCCGACGCAGTTGCCCGCCACCGTCACAAAGGTGGTGGTCTGCGGGCGGCCCTCCACCGCGGCCCGGTACAGGTGGATCATGGCGCAGGCCCCACACAGCAGCCAGCTGCCCTTTCCGCTGTATCGCTCAGTCAGCTCTTCCTCCATCTGGCACTGGGCGGGGTATTTGCCGCCCACCCTCTTGATGGGGATGCCGCCGATATTGCGGGGAATGGCCACCTCGCTGTCGCTGATGTGCCTATAGACCAGCACCGTGGCATCGGTGGTGCCCAGAGCCCGGGCCGCCAGCCGGATGCCGCCCGCGCACTGGTCCCGCAGGGCCAGCATGGGGCCCATCTGGCTGCTGACATACGGCTCGTCATCTATGGCATCGATGAGCAGCATAGTGCCGCTGCCCATGGCCTCCCGCAGCTTTTCCGCCAGCGGTCGGCCGTCGGTCTCATCCACGATATCGGCTTCCTCCGCCGCCCGCAGGATCTCCTCCGGCGAAAGCTCATCAATATCACGCGGGTTTTCACACGGCTCCGCCGGCTCCATCTGCTTCACGGTGCGGGAAAGGGCAGGTTCCTTCATCTGCTCCAGCATCACGCCGCGGCGGTACAGCCCCTTGAATATCTTATCGGTCAATTGCATGGTATTTCTCCTTACTTTTCCGGAGCTTTCTTCGCGTTATACGGCGGCTCTTGCCAGCTCCCGCAGCGCGGTGATCTCCGCTCCGTAGTCCTCCCGGCCAAATACGGCACTGCCCGCCACAAAACAGTTGGCGCCCGCGGCCGCGGCGGCGGCTATCGTTTTCCGGTTGATGCCGCCATCCACCTGCAAAACGGTACCGGGGCGGCAGCGCTGCCGCAGCCAGGCCAGCTTCGGCATCATGTCCTCCATAAAGCTCTGCCCGCCAAAGCCCGGCTCCACCGTCATCACCAGCACCAGCTCCACCTCATCCAGATAGGGGGCCAGCACCTCCACCGGGGTGCCCGGCTTGACGGAAATGCCCGCCTTCATGCCCTCGGCATGGATCATGCGGATGGTCTCGGCGGGGTCGCCCTCCGCCTCCACATGGAAGGTGACGAGATCGGCGCCGCTTTTTTTCAGGTCGGTGATATATTTCTGCGGCTGGCTTATCATAATATGCACATCAAAGAACAGGTCGCATACCGGGCGGATGCACTTGATGACCGGCATCCCGAAAGAGATATTCGGCACAAAGTGCCCGTCCATCACATCGATGTGCAGCCAGTCGGCGCCGCCCTGTTTTACACGGTCCAGTTCTTCTTTCAGCCGGGCAAAATCCGCCGAAAGCATGGAGGGAGAGATCAGCATAGTGGGGTTCCTCTTTTCACGGGTGGTTTATCTGCGCAAATAGGCGTATTTCACCTATTTTGATTCTATTTTATCATATCGCATCTTGTCCCTCCCGTCAATAAATTCTATTTGACGCTTTCCTGAACAATCTGTGAAAAGTGCAGCGGGCCGGCGGGCGGAGGCGGCACTTCCCCGCGGCTCCCTGCAAGGGGCCGGTTCCGGGCCGCAGGCCAAACCGTCCTTTGGACGGTTTCAGCGAACTTCGTTCGCTGCGGCGGCTCCGCCGCCGGGCCTGCGGCCCGCACTCTCCCCTCGCAGCAGCTCTCCCTCCAAGTGTCCCCAGCCGCCCCGCCCCAAATATTCACACAATTCCGGTTGTTTCTCCCCGGCTGCTGTGGTACAATAGGGTACGGTTTAATTTGGGGGTTTTTACCCCAAGATATCCCTGAAGAACTTGATTGATCCGAAAGGAAGGTACCCGCTATGCGGTTTTCACTTATTGCGGCCCCGCTGGAGCTGGGCTGCGGCACTACCGGCTGCGCCATGGGCGGCGCGGCTCTCGTCAGCGGAGAGAACGGACTTCTCTCCTTCCTCACCCACAATGGCATCAGCGCCTCGGCGGATTCCGCCTTTGTACCGATGACCGCCCGCCGGGAGGAGGAGCCCGCCCCCCACTATCTGCCGGAAGTGGTGACCGCCTGCTGCGCCACCCGGGATGCTGTTTCCGCCGCCCAGGGAGAGGGCGCTTTCCCCGTTACCCTCGGCGGCGACCACGCCCTGGGACTGGGCACCGTAGCCGGCACCGCCCAGCACTACTCCCCGGAGGAGCTTTCCCTCGTCTGGGTGGATGCCCACACCGATATCAACACCGAAAATTCCTCCCTTTCCGGCAATATCCACGGCATGCCCATCGCGGCGCTGCTGGGCCTTTGCGGGCAGGAACTTTCCTCGGTCTGCGGGGGACTGCCCGCCCTGCGCCCGGAAAATGTCCACATCATCTTCGCCCGGGATATCGACCCCGCCGAAGAGCGGATCATTGCGGAACAGGGCGTTCACCTTTACCGCATGAGCGAGATCAAGGAGCAGGGCCTCTCCGCGGTGCTGCACCGCCTGCTGGGCAATATCACCACTCCCTTCTGCCATGTCAGCTGGGATGTGGACAGTCTGGATGCGTCTTTTATCCCCGCCACCGGTCTGCCCATTCCGGATGGCCCCGACCCCAAGGCCGTAACCGATGTGCTGCTGGCCCTGGCGGCCTCCGGCAAGATGGTGGCCCTGGACTGTGTGGAGTATAACCCCGCCCGGGACTCTGACGGCAGCTGCTGCCGCACCGTTCTGGGCATCCTGGAGCCGGTGCTACTGGCCCTGGCCGCCAAACCGTGATTTTTTAGGCCCCTGCAGGGGGCGGGCTACGGGCCGCAGGCCGTTTTGGCTGCGCCGAAACACGCAGGCGGAGCCTGCGTCGGCGGCTGCGCCGCCGGGCCTGCGGCCCGCCCCGCCCCTTTCCGGAGCCTTTCCCATACCGGGCCGGCCCCCACCGGCCCCTCGCTGTAAGGAGTACCCTATGGAATACACCCTCACCCTCTCCCGGGCCACCGCCGCCCTGCGGCAGCACGGCCTGCTGCTTTCGGCCCCCCATTGCCCGCAGGAGCTCACCTTCCCCGCCCTCACCTACGATAGCCGGGCCGTCGCCCCCGGCGCCCTTTTTGTCTGCAAGGGCTTGAATTTTAAGCCGGAGTACCTGCAAAAGGCGCTGGAAGCCGGCGCCGCCTGCTATGTGGCGGAGCAGCCCTATGACAATGCCGCCCCGGCTCTCCTCGTCAGAGATGTCCGCCGGGCCCTTTCCGTCTTGGCCGCCGAATACTACGGCCACCCTGCCGAACAGCTCACCCTCATCGGGCTTACCGGCACCAAGGGCAAAACCACCACCACCTACTTCATCAAGAATATTCTGGATACCGCCCTCGGCCACCGCACCGCCGTCCTTTCCACCGTGGAAATGTACACCGGCGGCGAAAGCACCGAAGCCCACCTTACCACCCCGGAAAGCCTGGAGCTGCAGCAGTGCTTCGCCGATACCCTGGCCCACGGCATCCGCCACCTGACGATGGAGGTCTCCTCCCAGGCGTACAAGCAGCAGCGGGTCTACGGTGTTCCCTTCACCGTTGGGCTGTTCCTCAATCTTTCGGAGGACCACATCGGCCCGCTGGAGCACGAAAGCTTTGAGGATTACTTCCAGTGCAAGCTGCAGCTGATGAAAAACTGCAAGCTCGCCGTCATCTGCCGCGGCACCGACCGCTTCGAGGAAATTTACGCCGCCGCCAAGGCCCATGCCGAACGGGTCCTGGTCTGCGGCAATGACCCCTCCTGCGACCTTTGGGTGGAAAACATCCGCAAGGAAACCCCCGGCTTTACCTTCACCGTCTGCGATAAAAATTCCCGACGGGATTTCCGCATCACCATGGAGGGCCGCTTCAATATCGAAAATGCACTGGCCGCTATCACCATCACCCGGGCCCTTGGCCTGCCGGATGATGCCATAGCCGCCGGTATTGTCGATGTTTCCGTCCCCGGCCGAATGAATGTGCTGCAAAAGGACGGCCGCACCGTCATTGTGGATTACGCCCACAATTTCCTCAGCTTTACGGCGCTGTTCCGCTCCCTAAAGCAGGATTACCCCAGCGCCCCCATCAAGGTGCTGTGCGGCTGCCCCGGCCACAAAAACCTGAAACGCCGGGTGGATATCGGCCACCTCTGCGGGGAATACGCCGATTTTGTTTACCTCACCGCCGAAGACCCCGGCTTCGAGGATCCCACCGAGATCTGCCGGGAAATGGCCGGTTATATCGGGGAGTCCCACAGCCGCTTCTGCATTATCCCGGACCGCGCCGCCGCGGTGGAACAGTCCATCGCCGAACTCGCCCCCGGCGAGATCCTCATCCTGGCCGGTAAGGGCGAGGAGGACTACCAAAAGGTGCAGGGCCGCTACGATTTTTACGAATCCGACCTGGCCATTGCCCGCCGCTGCCTGGGGCTGTAACGCCATCGGGTCCCGGCTCCCAGGTGAGAGCCCTTTCACTAATACGGCAAAATGGCCCCTTTTTTGCAGTCCAAAGGTTAATATTTCACTTTTATTTACGGAAGATTTACAATACTGGGATATTCCGGGCTGAAATCGCATAAATACTGGGGTATATTGGTGCCCTGTGCCTGGGATTATTTATGCTATTTTGAGGGTGTTTCTCGCCGCGCAATCCCCAAAACACACCGCCCGAATATAAAAAACAGGTCGAAAAAAGAAAGAAAAGGAGACCTTCATCATGCCTATCCTGCAGCAAAATGACGCCGCTGCCGTGGCGCGCTATACCGAATTTGTGACCCACAGCCCCTGGGGCAACCTGATGCAGGACCGCGGCTGGGCCCATGTTAAAAAGGGTTGGGTCGGCGAGCAGGTCTATCTGGAGCAGAATGGAGAGATCACCGCCGCCATGAGCATCATTTTTGCCCCCGCCGTAGCCGGGCGCACCCTGGCCTACGCCCCCCGCGGGCCGGTCTGCGATCCCTACGATACCGAAACCATCGCCGCGCTGATGCGGGAAGCCGCCCCCGCGCTGAAAAAGCACCGGGCCTTCCTGCTGCGCTTTGACCCCGAAACGCCCTACACCGATGAGCTCATTGCCAAATATGAAAAGCTGGGCCTGCGCTGCCGTGCCCGCAACTGCGGCCTGCACGATCAGATCCAGCCCCGCTTCAATATGTTCCTGCCGCTGGAGGGCAAAACACTGGAGGAGCTGATGCCCGCCTTTGGCGAAAAGACCCGGTATAATATCCGGCTTTCCGCCCGCAAGGGAGTGACCACCCGCTGGGCCGGCGCCGAAGAGCTGGAAGCCTTCTTCCGCATCTACCTGGAGACCTGCGAGCGGGATGGTATCGGCCACCGCCCGCTGGATTATTTCCAGCGCATGCTGGAGGCCTACGGCCCGGAGCGCTGCCGCGTCTGCCTGGCTGAATACGAGGGCGAACCGCTTGCCGCAGCCATCGCGCTGCACTATGGCCGTAAAGTATTCTACATTTACGGGGCCAGCAGCAATGAGAAGCGCAACCTGATGCCCGCCTATGCCATGCAGGCGGAAATGATCCGCTGGGCGTGCTCCCTGGGCGTGGATTTCTACGATTTCGGCGGGGTGTACTCCCTCAGCAAGGAAAACGGCCTATACCGCTTTAAGGAGGGCTTCTGCCACTCGGTAGGCGTCACAGAACTGGCGGGTGAATTTGACCAGGTGCTTTCGCCGTTCTGGTACTGGGCTTTCCTGCGCGGCAAGCCCCTGCTGCAGAAGCTGCGGGCCC
>URGQ01000004.1 GCA_900547385.1 uncultured Oscillospiraceae bacterium
TACCTTTTAGAAAGGGGCTTTGAACTATGACTAACGAAAAACTGTATGAGGTCCTTGGCGATATCAATGAGAAATATGTCAGCGAGGCAAGGGTATACCAAAAAGCAAAGAAGTCCATCTGGGCTAAATGGGGAGCGGTTGCAGCTTGTTTGGCTTTAGTATGCGTCGCGGCAATTTCCCTTTTTCCCCACAACAACGATAGTGTTACTACTCCGGGTACAGCAGACGCAGCACCGATGATTTATGTTAATGACACCTTGTATAAACAGTCTACTTCGCAAACATCGTTCAACGAATTGAAAGACGATTTTGTTTATTTAGGTGTCATTGAAAGTGATGTTACCAACTTCCAAGGCACAAATGACGCAGGTAATTATTTGGACGGCATACCCAAAGAAAACTTCCAGGCAAATCACCCTATTGTTGGCGCAGAAGTTTATCAATATGGTGATAACATTGTAGTCAAGATTGAGGGGAAATACTGGTTGTATGAAAACTATCATAGCACAGACCTCGACGGAAACCCAGACGGGTATGGCCCGCTCCCCAATAACCAAACTTCTGGTGAAGAAGTATCAGAACAAGACCCTGCCGCAAACTGAATGAGCTATCTTCATATCGAAAGGGCAGCCGAGAAATCGACTGTCCTTTTTCTACGCCCATTTTCCGTCAAATCGACGGATGGATTGGCGGATAGGCTTATATCCACGCAAAAGGTAAAAGGGAGGAAAAAGGAGGGAAAACCGTACCGGTTGGCAGAAAAATGTCCCCTGCTGTTCCCGGAAAGGAGCGGCAGGGGGAATATTTTTGTGCTTTTACAGGGTGACAAGGTTCCGGAGAACTTCGACCATCTTTTCCAGCGAACGGACGGGGATAAATTCGTGGATGGAGTGGAAATTGAGACCGCCGGTGGAGAGGGGAGCCCAGGAAATGAAGAAATAGGGCAAAGGACAAAGAGAAAGGGCCAGCCGGGGAGACAATTCCGGCTGGCCCCAAAAGAGAGAGGGAAAACCTGTTACTTTTCGAGTTCCTTCATGCACTTTGCAAGAAAGGCATCAAAGTTTGCGATGATCTGATCGAAGGGCTGAGAGGCATCATCGAGCCCCAAACCATAGAACGGAGGCATGGGTAGGCCACGATCGCGGATCGCCTTTTGCATTTCATCGACAAAAACGCCGACACCTTCGATAACAGCATTGCCGTAATCCAGAGGAGCCTCAGGGGGGCCGCCCCAGTTTTCATCCCAACTGGTCAGCCCGCAACCGCAGGTGGGGGAACCATCACAGCACAGCACTGCTACGGTATCATAATCCATCTGCATGTAGGAGTACATATAGTCTACTTCCTTTTCCGCCAGCTGACGGCAGTGACGGCGGAAGCCGACATTGTCATAAAGATTCTTGGTGTGCTGCCAGCGCTGGATGCCAAGGTATAGGGTTTCGGGGCAATCCATCTGCTGTACGCCCAGATCGTATTTAGCAAGGATATCAATAAATTCCTTGCTGAAGCCACCGTAGCGTGCCAGCGGAAGCACCTTATTATTGGTATTCAGTAGGCAGCTGGAGCAAAAGACGATCTTTTTGCTGCGGTTGTCATTTTTATTGTTCATTGCCATAAGATTTGCCTTCCTTTGCTTAGAGGTTTTCCGCGGTGAGGCGGAAGTCGATATTTTCCTGCTTGCCCTCGAATTCCAGTGTGCGGCGGGCGGGTACCGTGCGGCAGACAACGCAGCCATGGCGAATGACATAGAGACATTCACTTTGCAGGCGGATAGCGTCAAACTCGCTTTCGGCGTCCAGTACGATCATATTGGCGGGATTGCCAACGGCGAGACCATAGCCCATAAGGCACATAGTGCGGGCGCTGTTGCAGGTGATCATATCAATGAGCTGGGCGACCTGCGGATAGCCGCTGAGTTGGGCGTAGTTCATCAGCAGGGCGGCGCCGGCAAGCGGTGAGCCCTTGCCCATGGGATACCACGGATCCATGATGTCATCGCTGCCGATGCAGACATTGATGCCATTGGCCAGGAGCTCATCCACGCGGGTGTGCCCGCGGTGACGGGGGTAGCCGTCGGTGCGGTTTTGCAGGCAGGAGTTGGCGAAGGGATTGGTGACCATGTTCATTTGGGCTTTTTTGAGGAAGCCTATGAGCTTGAACGCGAAGTCATTATTGTAATTGTGCATGGCGGTGGTATGGCTTGCCGTAACACGGCCCTGCATTCCACGGACAATTGTTTCCCGTGCCATTGCCTCCACAAAGCGGGACTGGTCATCGGTATTTTCATCGCAGTGGATATCGATGAGCGCACCGTATTTTTCCGCGAGGTCAAAGACAAACTTGACATCGCGCAGGCCGTCCTCAGGGCTGTACTCCATGTAGGGTAGGCCGCCAACGGCATCGCAGCCCAGCTTCATGGCGTTTTCCATCAGGTCGGTGTGACCCTTTTCGGTGAAGATACATTCCTGAGGAAACGCGACGATCTGAAGATCGACGAGGTCCTTCATTTCCTCACGAACCTCCAGCAGCGCTTCCACCACAGTACCAGTCGGCTCGGTGGCATCTGCATGGGTGCGCAGGAACATGGAACCATTGGCGACTTCCCACTTGATGACATCGCGGGCGTTTTTCTTGATGGTCTCCTTGGTAAGACCCTGCATGCGCTCGCCCCAGATGTTGATGCCCTCGATGAGGGTGCCGCTCATATTGTAGCGGGGCTTGCCGACGCTGAGGACAGCATCCAGATGCAGATGGGCATCGCAGAACGGGGCGGAGACCAGCTTGCCGGCGACATCAATGATCTCATCGGCAGGGTAAGAAAGCCCGCCCCCGATCTCGGCAAAGACACCGTCCTTGATGTAGAGATCGGTGAGCTCCTGATGACCGCGCATTCTGGCGTTTTTGATGAGAATAGTGCTCATAGTTTAGTTACCGCCTTTCTCCATGGATCATTTCTTATCGGCGACCAGATAATACAGGATACCGATGACGAGGAAGGTGGGAATGCAGGAGCCGAGAACCGGCCAGAAGTAATAGAGCAGGTTATACATAGCGGCGCCGATGAGCCAGATGATGATGGCCTTCCAGTTAAAGCCGCCCTTGAACCAGTACTTGGAGGTGCTATCCTCTGCCAGCATTTCCTCGGGAACCACCTTCTGCTTCTTGATGAGGAAGTAATCCACCAACATGATAGCAATAAGCGGAACAAAGATGGAGCCAACGATGGTGAGAAAGCTGATGAAATGACCGATGAGATTGGGAATGAGTGCGATGCCGGTCATAACGATGCCGCCGATGCCGATGATCTGCCAGGGCTTTGCCTTGGGCCAAACATTGACGAAGGAGATGGAGGCAGAGTAGAGGTTCATAACATTGGTGGTAACGGAGGACAGAACAATGATGAGCAGCGCGGGAATGCCGAGGCCCAGAGAAAGCAGCATATCAACGGGGTTGGCATTGCCGGTGGTCATATAGGAGATGCCGCCCACGAACATGAAGCCCGCAGCACCGGCGAGAGAACCGATGAGGGTGCCCCAGCTGGAGGAGGACTTGCTTTTGGCGTAGCGGGTGTAGTCGCAGACCATGGGACCCCACGCGAAGGCGTTGCTGGCGACAATATCAAGACCGGCAAGCAGACCGATGGCGGCAACGGGTTGGTAGTTGGTGATGCTGCTCCAGCCGTAGTTCTTGATGATGAGAACGGCGGAAACAACTGTGAGAATAGCCAGCAGCGGAACGGAAACACGCTGTAGCCAGGTAATGGAACGCACACCGTAGGCAGTGATGACGAGCTGAACGATGCCGGTGACAACGATCCACAGGGCAAGGTTCTCAAAGCCGGTCATTGCCTTGATGATGCTGTTGATAGAAGCGCCGCAGATGACGGTGACATTGGCGCCCCAGCCCAGCAGCTGAATGCCGTTGGCGACGGAGGGCAGATAGGAGCCCTTAACGCCGAAGGTCATGCGGGTGGCAGCCATGGTGGGGATACGAACATTGAAGCCGATGACGCCCAGCGCCAGCAGAGGCAGGAATACTAGAATGTTGCCGGCGATGAGAATGAGTATCATTTTGCCGAAGCCCAGCTCCGCCAGCGAGCCGCCGATCATCAGACGGGGGACGGCGACATTGGCACAGAACCAGATGAATGCCATATCCCACAGACCGGTTTTCTGCTCGGTCAATGGGGTTACGACCAAGCCTTCCTTTTCTAACTTCATAAAACTACACTCCTCAAATATTCTTGAATCTTTCTATTATTTGAACACTGTTTTGTGCGCGCGCCACACATTACAGTTTCATGTTACCGTCAACATTCGGGAGTGTCAAATGAGAAAAAGAGAATTTTGACTGAAATAGAACGGAAAAACATTGCTTTTTGGGCCGAAAAAGTGTATTATTTACGCAAATTGGACTTCACTGTTTCTGATTAAGGTAAAAATGGTGCTGGATTTCACAAATATGCCAAAAAATAAACAACAATTTGACGATTTTGAACAAGAGGAAGAGGTTATCAAAGGCAAGACAATGAAGCGGAAAGCACATGAAAGTGCTGTTTTACGCAAATTTTGACACCAAAAAAAGATTAGAGGAGGCTAAAACGGTAAACTGCACAAAAGCGATAACGAATTTTTGACAAAACGAGAGGGTGTGAAAAATATGGCGACCATTCAGGAGATCGCGAAGCGGGCGGGTACATCGGTGGCGACGGTGTCGCATGTCATCAACCGGACAAGGTTCGTCAGTGACGAACTGCGCGGCCGTGTGGAGCGGGCCATGGAGGAGCTGGGTGCGCCAAAGCAGGAGCGTGGGAAGATCACGGTGGGCTTTTTACTGCGCAACTATCGGTGCAGCTTTGCCGAGGACCTGATCGATGCCCTGCACTGTTGTGGGGATATCCACAACCGCGAGGAGCTTTCTCACCGTGTGGTGGGTCCCGGTGATATCGAGGTGGTATCGATTTTGGTAAAGACCGAGATGACCCTGCAGGAGCTGAAAACTTATCAGAAGCGCTATGGGTTGGACTACATCATACTGGACTACACGGTGCGGCTGGTGCAGACCCGCTATCACGAGACAGTGGAGGCACCCATCATCTTCCTGAACCACGACCCGAAGGTGTACCCGCGCTGCTACCACATCAACTTTGATTACCGTGCGGCGATGGTAGCGGCGCTGCGGCATATGGTCTCGCTGGGGCACCGCAACATTCTGGTTATCACACCCAAGGAGAACCCCTACACCAATCGGCTGGTGCTGGAGACATGCAAGCTGTTTTACAAGCAGAACCATATGGTATTTCCTGATGAAAACCTGGTGGAGATCGAGACTTACCTGTTCCGTACGCTGGCGCTGGAAAACCTGGACCAAGTATTGGGAACACTGCAAAGCCGCGGCATTACCGGCATTATTACCACTGAAATGATGGCGACGATGCATGTGGTGGATTACCTGCAGCATCAGGGCGTCACCATGCCGCAGGATATCTCCCTTTTGGCCATCGGGGATATCTTCCTTACCAAGTACCTGTTTTTTAATCGCACCCGTATCGATATGAGGATCATCGAGGTGGTGCAGGATATCATCAAAATAATAAAAGGGGACGGCGGGCAGCGGTTTTTCAGCATCTCGCCGGAGTTCATCACCGGGGACAGCACCAAGGCACTGGTTTTTGACCAGTTTGACCGCCCCGGCGCCAGTCAGCTTTCGCTGGAGCTTTCCGAGGCGGATATCCAAAAGGTGCGGGCGGGTGACTACAAGGTGTGCGTTTCCACCTATATGGAGACCACGCCGGTGAGCCATTCCAAGCTGGAGGGGCTGCGGGACGGCCTGAATACGCTGGGGATCCATCTAGTGCAAAAGACCGACGCCCACGGCAGCTATGAGATCCAGGAGCTGCAATTGCAGAGCTTTGCTGCGGCCAAGCCGGATGCGGTTATCTGCATCCCTAACCTGGATGAATGCAGTGTTTCGCCTTTCCGGAAGCACCTGCCCCGCCGCACAAAGGTGCTGTTTTCCTCCTGTGTGCCGACAGGCTTTACTGCGAACCAGTACGACTGCTGTATTGCCAGCAACATGGTGGAAAGCGGTAAGCAGGCCAGCTGGCTGCTGGGCAAATACATGACAGCGCATGGGCTGACCCATGCCGCCTACCTGTGCTACGGCGGAGATTCCCAGCCGGCGCGGCACCGTGATCGCAGTGCCATCAGCATATTGGAGGAGGAGTTCCCACTGATCACACTGGATAAGGTGGTGCAGTATACCGAGGAAACGCAGGCGTACACGATGATAAACGACCTGCTGCGGGAGCTGCCGCAGATAGAGGCGCTGTACATCAGCCAAAGCCGCATGGCGGAGGCGGTGCTGGGAGTACTGTCGCTGCTGGGGCGTACCGATATTAAGGTGGTGACGCAGGGGGTGAGCAAGGAGGTTATAGACCAGCTGGATGAGCACAGTAATGTCATTGGCGTGGTGGTGCCGAACAGCTATGAAATAGGACGGCTGCTGGCATACGCCTGTGCTCACTATTTTCTTGGAGTGGAGCCTGCCCCCTTTGTGGCGGTCGATCCGGTGGCTTTTACACCGCAGAATCTTTCCGGCGCATGGTTGAGCGTTATGAAAAATAAGCTGACATAAAAATTCCCCCTGCTGTTCCCGAAAAGGAGCGGCAGGGGGAATATTTTTGTGCTTTTACAAGGTGACAAGGTTCCGGAGAACTTCGACCATCTTTTCCAGCGAACGGACGGGGATAAATTCGTGGATGGAGTGGAAATTGAGACCGCCGGTGGAGAGGTTGGGGCAGGGGAGTCCCTCGTAGGAGAGACGGGCACCATCGGTGCCGCCGCGGATGGCGACGATCTTGGGAGTGACGCCGGCCTTTTGCATGGCGGCTTCGGCGTTATGGATCAGGTACATATGGTCGGTGAGCTTCTCCTTCATATTGTAGTAGCTATCGGTCATATGCAGGGTAAAGGTGCCGGCACCGTATTTCTGATTCATAAAATCGGCGGTTTGCTGCATGAGCACCTTGCGGGCCTCGAACTTTTCCCGGTTGTGATCGCGGATGATGTAGGCCGCTTCGGCGGAGGATTCATCGCCCGACATTCCGCAGAGGTGGAAGAAGCCCTCATAGCCCTCGGTGTGGGCGGGAGTTTCGGCGGCGGGCAGCAGGCCGATAAATTCCGCCAGCAGCAGGGCCGCGTTCTTCATTTTGTTTTTGGCACTACCGGGGTGGATATTGAGCCCCCGCACCTTGACCGTCGCCGCCGCGGCATTGAAGTTTTCATACTCGATCTCGCCCAGCTCGCCGCCATCCACGGTATAGGCTTCCTTGGCAGGGAAGCGATCCATGCGGAAGCGGTCGGTGCCGCGGCCGATCTCCTCATCGGGGGTGAAGCAGACGGCAATGGGACGATGCTTTACCTCGGGGTGAGCCAGCAGGTACTCGCACAGGGTAACGATCTCCGCCACACCGGCTTTATCATCGGCGCCCAGCAGGGTGGTGCCATCGGTGACAATAAGCTCCTGGCCGATGTATTCCTCCAGGAAGGGATAATCGGTGGGGGAAAGGGTGGAAGTGCCCAGCTCCAGTACGCCGCCGGGGTAGGTGACAATGCGGGGCTTAATGTGATCGCCGCTGACGGCGGGACTGGTATCCATGTGGGCAATAAGGCCAAGGGCTTCGCCCTCGCCGGGGAGATAGCCGTAAACATAGCCATCGGCATCTTGCTCTACATCGGTAAGTCCCAGGGCTTTCAGTTCTTCAGCAATGGCGGCCCCCAGCACCAGCTGATTGGGGGTGGAGGGACAGGTCTCGCTCTTTTCATCGCTGTTGGTGCCGTAGCCCACATATTTTAAGAAGCGTTCGGTAATATTCATGGGATGAGCCTCCTTCGTTTATTTTAGGAATCCGTTGACGATCTCCCGCTCGGCTTCCTCTTCGGTCAGGCCGAGGGTCATCAGTTTGATGATCTGCTCACCCGCGATCTTGCCGATGGCGGCTTCGTGGATCAGGGCGGCATCAACATGGTTGGCGGTAAGGGCCGGGGTGGCGATGACGCAGGCCTTATCCATGATGATGGCGTCACATTCGCTGTGACCGGCGCAGGCATTGTTGCCATTGATGCTGCTGCGGAACTCCTGCTTGCTGTGGTCCCGTGCCACGCTGCGGCTTACCACATCGGTGCTGCAGTTCTCACCGTTCAGATCGATGGCAAAATCGGTGATGGCGTGTTGGTCGCCGGTGGTCATGATCTTTTCGTGCACCGTAAGGGTGGAACCGGCCGCCAGAGTGCCGCCGGTTTTGCGCAGGGTGTCATCCACTCCGGCGATCTGGGTGGTCTCCATATCCATGGAAGCGCCTTCCTCCAGGTAGACAATGGTGGTGGGGTTCATTACCCGCTTGCCGCGGCCTTCGCCTTCGCCGTAGTGCTTTTCCACATAGCGCAGGTGGGCGCCCTTCCCCACATGGAAGGTATGGATGCCGTCGTGGGAGGTTTCCTCGGCCCCGGCGCAGTGGATGCCGCAGCCCGCAATGATGACCACATCGGCGTTTTCGCCAATATAGAAGTCATTGTAGACCAGGTCCTTAAGGCCGGTCTGGCTGACGACCACGGGAATGTGGACGCTTTCATTTTTGGTGCCGGGGGCGATGATAATATCGATACCGGGCTTATCGGTCTTGGTGACGATATTGATATGGGCGGTGGTATTGCGCCCGGCGGGGGCGCCGTTGGCGCGGATATTGTAGGCCCCGATGGGCAGGCTGTCGAGATCGGCGACCTCTTTCAGCAATCGTTTCTGGATTTCGTCAATCATGGTCAGCGCACCTCCTTGATGGGATCGGAAAGCATACTGCACACCGGCGGGGCGGTATCGATATTGCGCAGCAGGCGGGGGAGGACTTCCTCCCGGGGACCGCATTCCGCCAGGCGGCCATCTTTCAGCAGAACGATGGTATCGGCGATATTAAGGATACGCTCCTGGTGACTGATAATGAGGATGCTGCCGCGGGTCTGCTCGTACATCTTTTCAAAGACACGGATGAGATTCTGAAAGCTCCACAGGTCAATGCCGGCCTCCGGCTCATCAAAAACCGAAAGGGCGGTGCCGCGGGCCAGCACCATGGCGATCTCGATGCGCTTTAATTCACCGCCGGAGAGGCTGGCATCCAACTCACGGTCGATATAATCGCGGGCACACAGGCCGACTTCGCTGAGGTAGGCACAGACTTCGGCGATATTGGCGTCCTTTCCGGCGGCCAGGTTCATCAGGTCGCCGACCCGTAGGCCCTTAAAGCGCACCGGCTGCTGAAAGGCATAGCTGATGCCCCGGCGGGCGCGTTCGGTGATGGAAAGGGTGGTGATATCTTCGCCATCCAGCAGGATGCGCCCCGCGGTGGGGGTGTAAATACCGGCAATGATCTTGGCCAGGGTGGATTTACCGCCGCCATTGGGGCCGGTGATGGCCACAAAACGGTCCTGGATCGTCAGGCTGATATCGTGCAGTATTTCACGGTTTTCTTCGGTTTCGTAGCTGATGTGTTGCAATTCCAGCATAGAATACTCCTTACATAATAAGAGATGGACGGGTCGCAAATAAGACCTTACGAGTATAGTTTACACATTTTTGGGGCAAAGTGCAAGGCTGTGGGGGAAATTCTCCATAAAAAAGGAGCAAAACAGTAATGCGGCGGGGGAAATGACGAGTTAGCCTTGGCAAACTGCACAAGTTTTTTGTTAGTCAAGGCTAACCTGATGGCAGGACTGCCGAAAATGCGGGAGGAGAAATTTTTTTGAGAAAAATCCATTGACAAGAGAGGGCGGTTTTTGTATTATAATGCATGGTTAGCAAGCGCTAACTGCAAAGTGACATCAGCCAAAAGAAAGACACCGGCTGAGGAACGGAGGACAAACAAATGATGCCTTTAAGCCTGGCGCAGGTAGGGGAAGAAAATATCATCAAGCGCATTGGCGGCAGCCCGGAGGTAAAACGCCATTTGGAGAATCTGGGCTTTGTGGTGGGCGGTGAAGTGACCGTGGTAAACACCCTGGGCGGCAATGTGATAGTGAATGTAAAGGAAGCCCGCGTGGCCATCAGCAAAGAGATGGCGGTAAAAATTATGGTATAACGGCAGCAATGCCTTTTTACACTACATAAGCACAAGCGAAATGTGACAAGAAGGAGGAACCAGACGATGAAAAATCTGAAAGAGGCCAAGATCGGCGAGACCGTCCGTGTGGTAAAGATCCATGGCGAAGGCGCCATCAAGCGACGCATCATGGATATGGGCCTGACCAAAGGTGTTGAGGTTTATATCCGCAAGGTAGCGCCGCTGGGCGATCCCATCGAGGTAACGGTGCGCGGGTACGAGCTTTCTCTGCGCAAGGCCGATGCCGAACAGATAGAGGTAGAATAAGTCGGACCCCGCGGGAGGCTGCATCCCGCATTTTTAACGACACATGGTTAGCGAGCGCTAATCAAGATCATCAGAAAGAGAGGCCATAACGCATGGATGTAAGAATTGCCCTTGCCGGTAACCCCAACAGCGGTAAAACTACCCTGTTCAACGCACTGACCGGCTCCAACCAGTTTGTAGGCAACTGGCCGGGTGTTACCGTAGAGAAAAAGGAAGGTAAGCTGAAAAAGCACGAGGGTGTTACCATCACCGACCTGCCCGGCATTTATTCCCTTTCCCCCTACACCCTGGAAGAAGTAGTAGCCCGTAATTATCTGCTGGGCGAGCGCCCCGATGCCATCCTGAACATCATTGATGGTACCAACCTGGAGCGTAACCTGTACCTGACCACCCAGCTGACCGAGCTGGGCATCCCGGTCGTCGTCGCCATCAACATGATGGATTTGGTGAAGAAGAACGGCGATAAGATCAATGTAGAAGAGCTTTCCCGCCAGCTGGGCTGCAAGGTTGTAGAGATCTCTGCCCTGAAGGGGACCGGCGTGATGGCTGCCGCCGAGGCTGCCATTGATGCCGCCAAGAACAGCAAGACCGTTCCGCAGCACACCTTCTCCGGCAGCGTGGAGCACGCCCTGGCCCACATTGAGGAAGCCGCCGTGCACAATATGCCCGAAGAGCAGCAGCGCTGGTACGCCATCAAGATCTTTGAGCGTGATGACAAGGTGCTTTCCTCCCTGAATATCGATAAGGGAGTATTGGAGCACATCGAAAACGACATCAAGGCCGTAGAGACCGAAATGGATGACGATGCCGAATCCATCATCACCAACGAGAGATATATCTACATCGGCGAGGTCATTAAGGCCTGCTACAAGAAAAAGAATCACGGCGGCCTTTCCACCTCCGACCGCATCGACCGCATCGTGACCAACCGTTGGCTGGGACTGCCCATCTTCGCGGTCGTCATGTTCATCGTTTACTGGGTGGCCATGGTGGGCGTGGGCGCCCCCGCGACCGACTGGGCCAACGACGGCCTGTTCGGCGATGGCTGGCACCTGCTGGGCATCGACGGCGGATACGGGAAGCTGGCCGAGGAATACGGCGAGGCTTCCCTAATCGTAGACGGCTATGATGCCTACATCGAAGAAAATGGCTCTCTGGCCGCAGATGGCACCTTTACCTATGAGGTAGAAGATGAGGAAACCCTTGCTGTCTCCACCGAGACGGCGACCATGGCAGACTATGAAAAGGCCAAGGCGACCATCGAGAGGATCGGGGAGGAGCCCGACCCCGCTGATTACGGCGTATGGGTACCCGGTATTCCTGTACTGGTAGGCAATGCTCTGGAAGCTGCCGGCACTGCCGACTGGCTCTCCGGTCTGATTCTTGACGGTATTGTGGCGGGTGTCGGCGCTGTTTTGGGCTTTGTTCCCCAGATGCTGGTGCTGTTCCTGATGCTGGCTTTCCTGGAGGCCTGCGGCTATATGGCCCGTATCGCCTTCGTACTGGACCGTATCTTCCGTAAGTTCGGCCTTTCCGGTAAGTCCTTCATCCCCATGCTCATCGGTACCGGCTGCGGTATCCCCGGCATCATGGCTTCCCGTACCATCGAGAATGAGCGTGACCGTCGCATGACCATCATGACCACCACCTTTATCCCCTGCGGCGCCAAGGTTCCCTTCATCGGCATGATCGCCGGCGCTCTGTTTGGCGGCAGCGCCTGGGTTTCCACCTCCGCTTACTTCATCGGCATGGCTGCCATCATCATTTCCGGCATTATGCTGAAGAAGACCAAGATGTTTGCCGGCGATCCCGCCCCCTTCGTTATGGAGCTGCCCGCGTATCACTGGCCCACGCTGGGCAATGTCCTGCGTTCCATGTGGGAGCGCGGCTGGTCTTTCATCAAGAAGGCCGGTACCATCATTCTGCTTTCCACCATCTTTGTGTGGTTTACCTCCCGCTTCGGTTGGGTGGACGGGCAGTTCTGCATGCTGGAGGAGGAGCAGATCAGCGCTTCCATCCTGGCCAAGATCGGCAATGCCATCGCCTGGATCTTTGCACCTTTGGGCTGGGGTAACTGGCAGGCGACCGTTGCTTCTATCACCGGTCTGGTTGCGAAGGAAAACATCGTTGGTACGCTGGGCGTACTGTACAGCGGCGGCGCCGGTACGGTATATGATGCTATCGCGGCTGCGTTCAACGGCATCACCGGTTACAGCTTCCTGGTATTCAACCTGCTGTGCGCTCCCTGCTTCGCGGCCATCGGTGCTATCAAGCGTGAGATGAACAGCCCCAAGTGGACCTGGTTCGCTATCGGTTATCAGTGCGGCTTTGCCTATGCGGTAGCCCTGATGATCAACCAGTTCGGCGGCCTGTTCACCGGCAATGCCAATATCATTGGTGTGATCGCTGCGGTCATTGTACTCGCTGCTATCATCTACATGCTGGTACGCCCCTATAAGGAGGCCACCAAGCTGACCACCAAGGTAGAGATGTAATTCGCAAAATCACTTTAGACCATAGACATAACAGAAAGGAGTCGGACTTATGCTAGCATGGATCACGGAAAATATCGGTACGATTCTGATCTCGGCCGTATTGCTTCTCGTTGTTGTACTCATCATCCGGAAGTTGGTAAAGGACAAGAAAAAAGGAAAATCCAGCTGTGGCTGCAACTGTGCCCACTGCGCCATGTCGGGCTCCTGCCACCAGAAGTAACAAAGCAACAGGCGGGGAGACGCGGATGGAAGCATCTGCGTTTCCCCTTTGCCTTAACAGGAGGTAAGCAATGGCTAACCAAAACGCACTGACGGCCGCCCATATCCGCTACCTGCTGGTGCTGCTGCGGCTGACTGCCGCAAACGGACACACCCGCTGCGTCGATCTGGCGGCGGCACTAGGGCTTTCTCCGCCCAGCGTCCATAATATGGTGGATACCATGACGGCGTTGGGGTTAGTGAAGAAAGGCACCCGCGGGGCGGTCTCGCTGACCGAATACGGCAGCAGAACAGCCGAGCGGTACCAGCGGTACTACCACAGCGCGGCGGCACTGCTGCGGCAGGGCTTCCCGGAGCTGCCGGAGCCGCAGACGATGATCTGTCAGCTGCTGGCGCAGGTGCCGGAAGAAAGCCTGGCGGGGCTGTGTGACCGCCAGGAGGTAGAAGAGGCAGCCTCCTAAGGAGGACCCTATGAACATACAGGAACTGTGCTGGACTGCGGCGCTGCTGCTGGCGGTGGCCGCGGGACTCAGTTACATCAAATACAAAATAAAAACACTGCTGAAAAACGCGGCGGAGAAGAAAGGATGAGTGAGATGGTACAGATGACGCTGAAGGTGGATGGTATGGCCTGCGGCATGTGTGAGGCGCATATCAATGATGCCATCCGCAGCCACTTTGCTGTAAAGAAGGTGAGCTCCAGCCACACCAAGGGCGAAACGGTCATCCAGTGTGAGGAACCGCTGGAGGAGGAACGCCTGCGGGCGGTGATCGCCGAGACTGGCTATGAGTTGAAAAGCGTGACCACCGCGCCCTGTGAGGAAAAGCACGGCCTGGGCGGGCTGTTCCAGCGTAAATAAAGCGGAGCCAAAATGATATACTAACAGCACAAGCGGAAAGGGGGCGTCGGGATGTCGGAAGAACTGGTGGTGGAGCAGTGCAGCCCCACCATGGCGGGGCTAAAAACAGGAAACCTATTCAGCTGCCCAGCGGAGGATACCCGCACGCTGTGGCAGAGTATCCGCCGACTGAACCAACGGCTGGTGCCCTGCGGTATCCGGCTGGTGCCGGTAAAAAGCCTGGGTGACCGGGAGCTCATCTACATGTATCGCCCGGAAAAACTGCGGCGGGACCTGCGGGAGCAGGGGGCACGCGCCATTCTGAGGGAAAAGCGCTACCCCACCGAAGACCCCGAGCGCTGTGTGGTGGAGCTGGTGCGCCGCCTGAACAGGGGAAAGGATTTTCCGCATGAGATCGGATTGTTCCTGGGTTATCCGGCGGAGGATGTCAGCGGATTTATCCGGCATGGCGCCCGCTGTGCCAAGTGCGTGGGCACCTGGAAGGTATACGGCGATGAGGAATCCGCCCGGAAGAAATTTGCCCTGTACCAGAAGTGCACCCGCCTGTACTGCGAAGCCTATCGCAAGCACAATAACCTGGACCGGCTGCTGGTGCGCACGCACGGCAGCTGAGCAAAAGCCCCGCCATTAGCGGGGGCTTTTCTTTTGGGGCCGGGTGTGGCATAATAGGGATAGTAAAGCGGAAAAGAGGCGCGGTAAAATGGAAAAACCGAACTTCCAGCGGGAGACTGAAAAAGCAATAGAGCGGCTGTGCGTGGTGTCCCGTCCGCCGCTGCTGCTGCATGCCTGCTGCGCGCCTTGCTCCTCTTATGTACTGGAGTACCTGACCCAATATTTCTCCATTACGCTGTTTTTCTGCAATCCCAATATCACCGACCCGGCGGAATACCAAAAGCGGCTGGCGGAGCTGCGGCGCTTCTGCGCCGAGGCGCCCTTTTGCCGGGATGTGACGGTGGTGGAGGATTCCATCTCCTCCGAGGCCTTTTTGCGGGCTGCGGCCGGCCTGGAGGACGCCCCTGAGGGCGGCAGCCGGTGTGAACGGTGCTTCCGGCTGCGGCTGGAACGCGCGGCGGCCTATGCCCAAGAGAAAGGATTTCCCCTTTTTGCCACCACGCTTACGGTAAGCCCCCATAAAAACGCTCCGCTGCTCAATGCCATTGGGCAGGAGTTGGGCAAGCGGTACGGGGTAGAATACCTGCCCTCTGATTTTAAGAAAAAGGGCGGCTATCAGCGGTCCATCGCGCTTTCGCGGGAATATGGTCTGTACCGCCAGCCCTACTGCGGGTGCGAATTTTCCCGCCGACAGGCCGAGCGGGCAGGCCGCTGATACAAAATCCCCAAAGGAATAAAGCACGCAAAAAAGACGCCGAAAGGCGTCTTTTTTGCAAACCGCAGAAGTTTTTCGCAACCGGCGCAGGGATAGGAAAGGGGCGGGCGTGGGTTGAACCCATATGCCCGCCCGCAGTTCTAGCTTACAGCACAGTTCCTAATGGCTTGGATCAGCCCTCAACGACCATCTCGAAGATCAGGGCGTTGGTGCCGGTGGAATCCAGCAGGGCGACCATGATGGGGCCGTTCTCGCCCTCAGCAAAGACAGCGGCATAGGTGACACCCTCTACCTCGATCTTTACAGTGGTGTCATTTACAGCAGAGTAGGTACCTTCGGGTGCAGTGTCGTTGCCCTGATACAGTGTAACGGTGGTCTCATCATTGAAATAGAACTGATAGTAGTCGTCCAGCTGGCTCAAGGTAGCAGTGACCTGATCCTCGGTCATCATTTTGCCATCGACGCAGCCGCCGATAAAGCTCCAAGCAGTGCCGACCAGATCAGGGACGGTATCCATAAAGGTATACATGGTCAGGACGCTCTGAGCATCCTCGCCGCCCTCATTGGGGGTATCTACGGGGTCGGGATCGGGGGTGGGGGTGGGCGCGGGCTCATCGCCGCAGGCGGCCAGCGCCAGCAGCATTACAGCAGCCAACAGGATTGCAAGCAGTTTCTTGTTCATGGTTTGGTTCCTCCAAAAAATTTTTTCTTTTATATAAACCGCGGAGTGCGGTCTATAACGGTAATAATGGTTCATTCGTAGATCAGGGTAGAGAGTTCTCCGCCCTCGCACAGGAAGAATACGCTATCGGAGTAGGCGTAATTATCCATGGCGTCGCGCATCTCAAATACCATGCCGTAGCGGCCGTTCGGCAGCTCCATTTCGGCAAAAGAGGTATCAGCGGTCACGGTCAGCTCCTCCACGGCATAGGCCTCCAGGCCATCCTCCCCGGAATAGGAGGAGAGATACCAGATGGTGGTGAGGGTATCGCCGGGCTGCAGCAGCCGCAGCTCCTTATCGGACATACCGGCTTCGCCAATGCCCTGGCGGGCCCCCAGGATACTCCATTCCTCAGTGGTAAAGTCGTAGGCGACCTGCAGGTTGTAGGGCTCGCCGTTCAGCAGCACCGGTACGGAGTAGAGGTTATAATCCTCACCCTCAAAGCATAGCTCCATGTAGACCATATGCCCATCAATGCCGCCCCATACGCCGCGGAAGTTATCGGAGAAGACACCGTTTTCCCAGTCGGCATTCATGTCGTTATCGGTGCCCAAAAGCAGCATGATGTCGTTTTCTTCATCGAAGTAGTACAGCGAAAAGCCAATACCGGCCAGGATGCTGTCGGCTTCCGGCCCCAGGGTGAGATGGGAAACGCCGTTCTCATCCACCTGCAGCGGCATACCGTCCCAGCCCATGGTGGCCAGGCTCTGTATCTGCGGCAACTCCTCATAGTTCAGGTCGGAGATATACTCCATCCCGTTGTCATCCAGCTGGCCGGTCAGTTCGTAGGAGTAGAAATATTTGAACGCCTGGCCGGCGCCAACATTGGTGTAGCCATACAGATCGTTCAGGTCGCCATTGTAGGAATAGTAGCAGGAAAGGCCGGTGGATTCGGTACGGTAGGGCCCGCTGACCCGGTACAGCACGCAGTCCTCCAGGGCTTTCAGCACATCTCCGGCGGTTTGCAGCAGGCCGGCGCTCTGCCGGGCCATGTGGCCCAGATCCACCATGTTGGTGTAGCCCTGCTCACGGGTGTTGCCGCCGTAGTTTTCGCTTTGTGCGGCAACGCGGGCAAACCGGGAGAAGAACCCGGGATCCTCGCAGGCAGCGGCCAGCGCTTCAGTGCCAAAGGCCTCATAGGCCTCCAGCAGCGGGCCGGTGCGGGTCAGGTCGGTCAGGGAAAGGGTGGCGTTGCTGTGGGTGCCTACCGCCTGGCAGCCGGCGTAGTAGGCATCACAGATGACCTCACCCAGTGCGGCGCCGTCCATGGCGGGATCGGCGGCCAGGGCGCCCAGCCAGCCGGTATAGTCCCATCCGTTGGCGGGCTCCACTTCCTCGGAGGCCACCAGATAGTGCGCGGTACCGGCAAAGGTGCCCGCCACATCCACCGTGGCCATCAGGCAGGTATCAAAGCCTACCAGCTCCAGGGGCGGATTGTTTTCATCGGCTTCCCACACCCGGCCAAAGGCAGTATGCATCTCATCCAGGGTTAGGGAGTCATAGCCGTAGCGTTCATCAAAGGCCGCGCCGCTTACCGAGCCGCCCCCGTGATTCCAAAAGAGAACGGCAGTCTTTTCAGCCGGGTAATTTTGCTTGCAGTAGCGCAGAAAATCCGTCAGCGTGGCGGCATCGCCCATGCTGGCGGGGGGCAGCTCATCCACCAGGGTAAGCCCCTCGCTATCATACACATAGCGCTGCAGAATATCAGCATCGACGACATTGTTCTGCCAGGTCTTGGCGCCGCCGGTTTGGATGATGACCCGGACATTCTCAGGCAGGGCCACCTCCATCATTTCCATCAGGTCGCTGGTGGCAAAGCCGCCGTTCGATTCCAGGTCGCTGCCGCACAGGTACCAGTAGATGGCCCAGGTGCCGGCCTCGGCGTTGGGTTCGGGCGTAGAGATATCTTCTCCACACGCACCAAAGGCCAGCACCAGAAAGAGTGCCAGCAAAGAGCTCAGTATTCTTTTTTTCAAGGGCAGTTCCTCCATGTTGATTGGGTACAAAAGGATAATTGCGACAAGAGCACACTATTCAATTACCCTCATTGTAGCATGGGAAAGCAAGTGGAAATGGCCCAAGTGCGAAATGCGAAAAAATCGGTGTGAAATGCAGCGCGATATAGTTGCAAAATCGACATGGATAAAATAGAATAAGACTAACGACAAGAGGAGGTGAGGGGCATGCTGCGCATTGGCGTATGTGATGACGATAGAGAATTCCGGCAGCGCTTGGTGCAGATGATCCGCATCTGGTCGGATCACAGCGGGATCCCCACCGAGCTGTATCCCTTTGATAACGGGGACGAGCTCATCGCCAAAAACGCGGCCTTCCGCATGGATATCATCCTGCTGGATATTGTGATGCCGCTGCTGAACGGGATGGATACCGCGCGGGAGCTGCGCGCGCAGGATACTGCGGTAAAGATCATCTTTTTGACCTCCTCTCCGGAATTCGCTTTGGAATCCTACGAGGTAAGGGCACAGGATTACCTGCTCAAGCCCGTTACCTACGAGCGGCTGCGGCGGGCCCTGGAGGATTGCAGCCACCTTTTCGAGGCGGAGCCGAAAAACATGGTGCTGAAGACCTCCTTCGGCTTCCAGAAGCTCTATTTCCACGACATCGAATACGCTGAAGCCCAGAATAAACGGGTGGTATTCTATCTGCGCGGAGATAAGGTGGTGGAAACCTCCGAACCGCTGCGTTCTTTTGAGGAGCGCCTGACCGTCAGCAGCGGGTTCTTCAAGTGCCACCGCAGCTACCTGGTGTACCTGCCCAATGTCGATCACTTTAATAATAACGAGATCTTTACCAAATCCGGCCGCAGCATTCCCATCGCGAGGGGCTACGGCAAAGCCTTTCAGGAGGCTTATTTCGCGCATATGTTCCAAGAGGAATAAAGAAAGAAGGGACCTCCATGCTGGAAAGCATATTGGCTGTGCTGCATAATGCTACTACGCTTCTGTTTGGCGTTTACATATCTGCAGCCTTCCTGGGTGTTCGCATGAACCGCCACAATGTCTTTACTCTGCTCATTTTTTCCGGCGCGGTGGGAATCATCTATATCGCTGCTTACCTGGGCCTGGGCACCGAGGGTACCGAAAAAATCTATCCTCTTATTATCCACTTGCCGCTGGTGCTGTTCCTTTCCCGCTACTATAAGTACAAACCGGCGCTTTCCGTCCTTTCGGTGCTTACTGCCTATCTTTGCTGCCAGATCAGCAAGTGGGTGGGCCTGGTGGCCTATGCTGCCATGCCCCAGATGTGGATCTACTACGCGGTACGCATCACCGTCACAGTCATCACCTTCATTATCCTTATACGGTTTGTCTCCGATGCTACCGCGCAGCTGTTGCAAAAGCCCACTCGGTCCCTCCTCATCTTGGGCCTAATGCCCCTAGTCTACTATGTGTTTGATTATATCACCGGCGTATATACCACGCTGCTGTATTCCGGCCGGGAGGTCGTAACGGAATTTTTGGGCTTTGTGCTGTGCATCGCCTACATCCTGTTCCTGTTCATGTATTTTAAGCAGTATGAGGAAAAACGGGAAGCGGAGCTGCGCAACCAGCTGATGGAAATGAAGCGTACTCAGTCCGAAAAAGAGATCGAGGCAATCAAACGCTCCCAATATGAAATTTCCATCCTGCGGCATGATATGCGCCACTTCCTCACCAATATTTCCGGCTACATCGAAAATGGCGAGACCGAAAAGGCGCAGGAATTCATCCGCGAGGTCATCACCGCCACCGATAATACCGCCACCCAGTGTTACAGCAAAAATGAGGTAGTCAATCTGATCCTCTCCTCCTACGAGGAAAAGATCAAAGCCGGCGGCATCGAGTTCAAATACTCGGTGCAGATACCGGAGGAACTGCCCTATTCCGAGGTGGATCTGACCGCCATTCTCTCCAACGCGCTGGAAAATGCTATACACGCGGTCAAAAAGCTGCCGCCGGAAAAACGCTATATCGAGCTGGACCTGCGCATGAAGGAAAACAAGCTGCTCATTTCCATCAAGAATACCTTTGCCGAAGCTCCGGAGCTGCGGGACGGCCTGCCGGTGGCCAAGGAAGAAGGTCATGGCTTTGGCAGCCAAAGCATCCGTTATGTGGCGGAAAAGCTGCACGGCAATTGCCAGTTCTCGGTGGTGGATGACCGCTTTGTACTGCGGGTAGTGCTGTAAGCCGTAATACATAAAGGGAGATACCGGTGTGGGTACCTCCCTTTTTTCGCAAAGGAATGCCCCCGGCCGGGCTCTCCGGCGGGAGGCAGTATTTTATGGGATCAGAACGCGACCTTCATAAACAGGGCAACGCAGCACAGGATAACAGCCAGCGGAACATAAAGGTACCGGCCGATGCCATACCACAGGCGGCCGTGGGTCTTCCCGCTGCCGGTATTGATGGCCGAAAGCAGCTCGTCCTTTTTCATTACATAGAACCAGGAAACAGCGCCCAGCGTAGCGCCGATGGGGATGATATAGATGGAAACAAGATCCATCCACGGCCCCCATTGGGAGATGGTCTCCATACCGATGCCGAAGCCAAGGCACAGTACGGCCAGGATGATGAGGGTAGCGGTGCGGCTCAGCCGGGGGAACCGGTTCTGGAGCGATTCCGCCACGGCCTCGAACATGTTTTGCAGCGAGCTGACCCCGGCAAAGATCATGGCGATATACAGGATAACGGCAAACAGCTGACCTAGGGGAATATCCTGCAAAATGGTGGGCAGCGTGACAAACAGCAGGCTGGGTCCCGCGCCTACATCCAGCCCGTAGGAAAAGCAGGCCGGGATAATAACCAGCGCGGCCACCACCGCGGCGATGGTATCAAACAGGGCGGTATGCTGCGCCACTCCCACCACATCCTCCTGCGGAGAGAGATAAGCCCCGTAGACGATCATGCCGCTACCGGTGACCGAAAGCGAGAAAAACGCCTGCCCCATGGCCCAGATCCAGATCATGGGGTCAGCCAGGGCTTCCCACCGCGGGGTAAACATAAATTGATATCCCTCCGCGGCACCGGGCAGGAAAAATACCCGCACCGCCAGCACTAGGAAGATGAGGAAAAACAGCGGCATCATGATCTTGTTGGTCTTCTCTATGCTGTGCGCACCCAGGAACAGCGTAAGCAGGGTACCCACCACTACGATGATATGATAAGGCACCACCGAATAGGGCTGCGCCGAAAAGGAAGCGAACCAGGCGGCGGCATCGGCGGTCATCAGGGTGCCGGTCAGGGAATCCACCAGCGCTTTCAGTACATAGGTAACAATGACAGCATACCCGATAGCGATGCACAGGGAGCCCGCCAGCGGCAGCCAGCCCAGCACACCGCCCACCTTCCCGGCTGTTTCTCCGCGGGTGGCCCAGGCATTGCGGTAGGCCCCCAGGGTGCCGGTGGCCGCCCGCCGCCCCATAGCGAATTCCGCCGGAAGACCGACATAGCTGAAGATAAAGACAAACAGCAGGTAGATCAGCAGGAAAGCCCCGCCGCCGTTGCTGCCCAGTTTATTGGGGAAGCCCCATACATTGGCCATCCCCACCGCCGAACCGACCGAGGCCAGAATGAAGCCCCACCGGCTGGCAAAGCTCCGTGTGCTTTTTTGATGTTTCATTTCATTTTCTCCGTTTCCATAGAACAAGCCGTGCCTCGCGGCCGGCTTGCTGCTCCTTGCTATTTTAGCGCTTTACATCGAAAAAGTCAATATAACCCCCGCCCGGTATTCCAAATATCCGCAAAAATATGCTTGACAAATTAAGGAGGACAACACCATGCAGAAATTGCAGATCGGCAGAGTTTACCGCCACTTTAAAGGCGATTATTACCTGGTGGAGGGCCTGGCGCACGATTCAGAAAGCGGCGTACCCTGTGTCATCTACCGCAAGCTGTACGGGGATGGCGGCCTGTGGGTCCGCCCGCTGGAGATGTTCCTCAGCCGGGTAGACCGGGAAAAATACCCGGAGGTCCGCCAGGAATACCGCTTCCAGCTGCAGGAGATCGCCAGTGTGGCGCATCACGGGGAGTGAGGCTGTCCCATGGAGTGTGAAAAGATCTACTGGGTGCTGTGCCCGGCCTGCTGGGGCAAAACCCGCACCTAGATCCGGGAGGATACCGTACCGGAAAACTTCCCGCTGTTCTGCCCCAAGTGTAAACAGACCTTCCTGGTGGCAGCCAACAGTGGAAAAATAGAATACAGAGCAATCATGCCAGACGCAGAGACGCAGAGCCGAACTTGATCCCATTCCAGGTTTGCTCTGCGTTTTTGCGTCGAAGGAAAGGAGACAGAACCCCTATGAAAGAAATTACCGTACGCCTGCTGCTGGCTGCGGCAGTGCTTATGCATGATATCCCGGCACGGAGGCGCTGCTGTGGCTGGAGATTATCCGCAGCTCGGTGGAAAAGACCACCTTTTCCTCTTACACGCAGATGGTAAAGGGAAAGATTGCACCGTATTTCCGAAACACCGGACTGACGCTGGACGGAATCCAAGCCAAGCACATTCAGAGCTTTTATCTGCATGAGCTGAAAACCGTGTCGCCCGGTACGGTGATCCACTATCACGCCAATATCCACAAGGCACTGAAATACGCCGTCAAAATGGACCTGATTCCCTTCGACCCCGCCGACAAGGTGGAGCGCCCCAAGAAGCAGCGGTACATTGCAGACTATTACCGGCAGGAGGAGCTGGAGAGGCTGCTGGAAGCGTCCAAGGATCATCCGTACTCCCTGCTGATTCAGATGACCGCCTTTTACGGCCTGCGCCGCAGCGAGGCGCTGGGGCTGAAATGGGACGCCATCGACTTTGAGCGAGACACCATCACCATTAAGCACATTGTAACCAACGCAAAGATAGACGGCAAATGTGAAATCGTCTGCGCCGACCGTGCCAAGACGAAATCCAGCCTGTGCTCCCTGCCGCTGGTCAGCAACATCCGGGAAAAGCTGCTGGCGCTGAGGGAGCAGCAAAAGGAGAACCGGCGCGTATGCGGAAATTGCTACAGCAAAAAGTATGACGGCTATGTTTTTGTGGATGCCATGGGCAATATCTTCAACCCCAGAAGCGTTACCGCCAATTTCAGCAAGCTGCTGGAGCAGAACGGTCTGCGGCACATTCGCTTTCACGATTTGCGTCACAGCTGCGCCTCACTGCTTTTGGCGAACGATGTGCCTCTGAAGCAAATACAGGAGTGGCTGGGTCACAGCGACATCGGCACGACGGCGAATATTTACAGCCATTTGGATTACAAGTCCAAGATCACCTCGGCAAATGTAATGGACAATATCCTGACTCTGCCGGATACAGGGCAGAACGGCTGGCACACCTGAGCTCTTGCCGAAAATCATGTACGCCGATGTGACCTTGAGAGAAAAGAAAAGCCCAGTCATATGGGCAAAAGCCTTGATATGACTGGGTTTTTGGCGGAGAGTTAGGGATTCGAACCCTAGGTTCCTTTTGGGAACACGACATTTCGAGTGTCGCACCTTCGACCTCTCGGACAACTCTCCGTATATCTCAAGTGTAATCCTTGCTCCGGAAGAATGCAAGAAAAACACGCAAGAACGATATGAAATTGTGAAATCCGAACCCGCACAAAGCCCTGCGCGGCGGATATTTTCAGCGGACGAAACGGCCGGAGCTTCCAAAAATTTCGAGTCAGTCCCGTCATGACCACTTCAATACCTCTCCATATGATGTAACGCCATTTATTCTACTATACTCCGCGGGAAAATGCAAGGGTGTGGAGAAAGGCGATTGGCAAAAAAGCAAAACTTTTCGCAAAAAACGCAAAAAAGCAATTGACTATTTCTTTTTGATGTGGTAATATAATTAAGCTGTCAAAGGCAAATGCGCTGTTAGCTCAGCTGGATAGAGCGTCTGGCTACGGACCAGAAGGCCAGGGGTTCGAATCCCTTACAGCGCGCCATTCCGCCACAGGCTATCCACTGTGGCGGCTTTTTTATATCTATTGGAGGGAGGGATGTGCGGTGAGTTGGTGGGTGTATGTGCTGGAGTGCCGGGATGGCACCCTGTATACCGGCTGCACCGATGACATCCCCCGGCGGCTGGCGGCGCACAATGCCGGCCGCGGTGCCAAATATACCCGTGGCCGTGGGCCGGTGACGCTGCGCTACCGGGAGGAGACCCTGGATAAACCAGCTGCCCTGCGGCGGGAGGCGGCCATCAAGCGGCTGAGCAGAACTGGAAAGCAAGCCTTGATTGATGTATACAATAAGGAGAACAAAGATGAAATATAACAAATTGTATCATATGGTGGCCGCCCTGCTGGTGGTGATGCTGCTGGTGCTGACCGCCTGCAGCAGCGATGCCCCACAGCCGCAAGCTCCTGATAAAACTACTGTGACCGGCCCTAAGGAGATCGGTGAGATATACCTGTATGGGGAATACCACGCCAATGAACATCTGCTGCAAAAAGAGCTGGAACTGTGGCGGGACTGCTACGCCCGTGGGATGCGCTATCTCTTTGTTGAGGAGGCATACTATACTGCCCAGTACTTTAACTTGTGGATGCAGGCAGAAGACGATACCATTCTGTTGGAAGTTTTTAAAGACTGGGAAGGCTCTCTCTCCTATAATGAGCTGGTTCTGGATTTCTACCGCAGCATCAAAGCGGACTGTCCGGAGACGATTTTTGTCGGCACCGATATCGGGCATCAGTACGAGACGACCGGCACACGCTACGAGGCATACCTGCGGGCCGCGGGACAACTGACCAGCGAGGAATATAAGCGTGCGGATACCTGTGTGATCCAGGGGCGGCACTTTTATGGCGAGCGGGATGAGGAAAAGCAGGATACCTACCGCGAAAATGCCATGGTGCAGAACTTTATTGCTGCGGTGGAACGCCTGCCAGCCGGGACCGATATTATGGGAATTTACGGTGCCGCACATACCGATCCGGCCGCCCTTTCCTGGGGTGGTACGGTGGATAGTATGGCAAAACAGCTGGCCGCCTACTATGGTGATAAGCTGCACTGCACCGATCTTTCCAAGCTCCCTGCGCCCGCGGTCACTGAGATGGACATTATTGTAGCGGGCCAGCACTATACTGCAACCTGGCTGGGCGGGGAGGATGCCAGCGTGTGGTCGCAGCAGTACCAAAGCCGCACCTTTTGGCGGTTGGAGAATGCCTATGCGGACTTTGCCGATGCCATGCTGACCGATGATGTCCTGCCCTACAATAATTACCCCATCGAGGTAGAGGTCGGTCAGGTCTTTGCCGTTGAAATGGTTCGCAGCGATACCGGCGCCAGCGAGTGGTTCTATTACCGCTCCGATGGCACCACTTGGAACGGCCTCCCCACCACTGTGGGATTTGACCCGGAAGCGTAAATACGAAAGGCCCCTGCCCGGCTTTGCAGTACGACAGGGGCCTTGCTTTATTCATCCTCTATTTTGGACAGCCGGTGGCGCACCGCTTTGGTGACCGCAAAAAGGTGAAAATACAGCGCCCGGTAGTCCGGTGTGCCGCTTTGCATGCAGGCTTCCTCGCAGTGCTGCTGTTCCTGCTCTATCAGCCGCATGGCCTGCGATACTGCGTCATACAGGCCGTAGCTCAACTTTTCATAGTCCAGCATTTTTCTTTCTCCTGCATAAAAATTGTTGACTCATCTATTATATGACAAAATGTCATATTAGCCGATTGATAATATGACAAAATGTCATTGGGTGATATGATGCAAAACAATTTGCGAAAGCTAAGAAAAGAAAAAGGTTTATCCCAAATCGCCGTGCAGATGCAGACCGGCATCGAGCAGGCGCTCATTTCCAAATACGAAAACGGCGAGCGGGTGCCGCCCACCGAAACGCTGATGCAGTTGGCCGATTTTTACGGTGTCAGTATGGATTACATTATGGGCCGCACCGACCGCAAGGAAATTAACCGCTGATCTCCCATTTGGGGAGACCGGCGGTACTTTTTATCGGAAAAACGAAAATTTGTTCGAATTATATGGTTCCAAAATGCCGCAAAGTGTGCTAAAATAGGAGCAGAAGGAAGGTTTTCAGCACGGGGGCGCCGCAGGCAAGCCGCGAAGCGGCTTCGGCGGCCGAAGGCCGCCAGCTCCGGCGCAGCCGGAGCGCCTGCGGCGCCCCACCCGGATTCTGCACAGTCCCATCCCAAGGAGGTACCTCCCATGGCAGCACCCCTCGCGGATCGCATCCGCCCCCAGTCCCTCGATGAAATGGTCGGTCAGCAGCATTTGCTGGGGCCGAATGGCCTGCTGCGCCGCATTGCCCAAAGCGGTACTCTACCCAATCTCATCTTTTACGGCCCCTCCGGGGTGGGAAAAACCACCGCGGCCCGCATCATTGCGGCGGGCGCGGGCAAAAAGCTCTATCGTCTTAATGGCACTACGGCCTCCACCGGGGATATCAAAGCCCTCATTGCGGATTTAGGCGGCTTTGATGCCATGGGCGGTGTGGTGCTGTACCTGGATGAGATCCAGTATCTCAATAAAAAGCAGCAGCAGACGCTGCTGGAGTACATTGAGGATGGCTCCATTACCCTCATTGCCTCCACCACCGAAAATCCTTATTTCTATGTCTACAATGCCATTCTCAGCCGCTGCACCGTTTTTGAGTTCAAGCCGGTGGATGCCGCCGAGGTGGAACGCTACCTAGAAAGTGCGATGGAAAAGCTGCGGCAGCAGTCCCCGGGATTACAGGTGGAGGAGGGGGCGCTGGCCCATATTGCCGCCTGCTGCGGCGGGGATGTGAGAAAGGCCGCCAATGCGCTGGAGATCTGTGCCCTGGGCGCGATGGCCACTACCGGCCGGCCGGTCATTACGCTGGAGGACGCGAAACAGGCCGCTCAGCGCAGTGCCATGCGGTATGACCGGGAGGGCGATCAGCACTACGATCTTCTCTCCGCCCTGCAAAAATCCATCCGCGGCTCCGATCCCGATGCCGCGGTGCATTACTTGGGTCGCCTGCTGGAGGCCGGGGATCTGCTTTCTCCTTGCCGCCGTCTGCTGGTCATTGCAGCGGAGGACATCGGCCTGGCCTATCCACAGGCCATTGTCATAGTAAAAGCCTGTGTGGATGCCGCTGTGCAGCTGGGCCTGCCGGAGGCCCGCATCCCACTGGCGGAGGCCGCTGTGCTGCTGGCCACAGCCCCCAAGTCCAACGCTTCCTATATGGCCATCAATGCCGCTATGGCAGATATTCAAAAGGGCAGGGGACAAGGCTTCCCGCGCTGCCTGCAAAATGTCCACTATGATAGTGCCGAGGTGGAGCAAAAGGGCCAGAACTATCTCTACCCGCACGATTTCCCCAATCACTGGGTGGCGCAGCAGTACCTGCCGGATGACCTGATTGGTACCCGGTATTATCACTATGGCGATAACAAGACCGAGCAGGCAGCCCGCACCTATTGGGAAACCCGCAAAAAGGAGAAGTAAGCATGGGCTTTTGGATCTTTATGTTCTGCTGCACTCTGCTGATCCCCATTATCATGATTATAGCCGGCAATTCCATGCGTCTTGGTAAATTCAAAACCATTAATTCTATCGTTGGCTACCGCACCCGCCGATCCATGAAGAACCAGCAAACTTGGGACTACGCCCACCGGGAGTGTGGTCTGTTGTGGCGACGCTGGGGCAGTACCATGCTGGTGCTTACCGTCATAGCCATGCTGCTGTTTATGGGGGAGGACACCGACCACATTGGGGTGGTGGGCAGCGTTATTACCGTGTTGCAGATGATCCCCCTGTTTCTTTCCATTGCCATCGTGGAAAAGAAGCTCCGGGAAAAATTTGATGAGAACGGCCTTCCGCGGTGATAGCTGTCGCAAGCTCTACCCAAACAAAAAAGCCCCCATAGGGGGCTTTTTATGATGCAAATGGAAGTGCCCACCAATAAGAGGAGGAACCTCAGCGGCTGGTTCCGGCGGCGCTGCCACTGCATTACCATAAGCATAGCATAAAGTGCAGTATATAAAGCGTAAATTACACTAATAAATCAGTGTATAATGTAGCCACTTTGCCCCCTAAAATAGGGGTGAGGTGATAAATATGCTGAGAATAGAACGAGATGAATATGTGAACCGTACTTTCCGTATCAACAAAAAACTGGTGGATCGGATGGAAAAGGTGTGCGATGCCAAAAATATCTCACTGAATAAGCTAATGGTGATCTGTGTGGAATATGCACTGGATAACCTGGAAGAGGATGACCAGCAGGAATAATGGGCAAGAATAAAGAGCCCCTCGGGGGCTCTTTATTTTATTGGAAATAGAGCCTTATCAGCTTACCCGGGCAAAACGATCCTGATAGACACCCAGCTTTTCGCAGATGGCCCGCGCCTCCTCCGCATTGCTTGCCGGCGCTGCTATGGTGTATTCCTTGTCGTCATCAAAAAGCCCGGTCACCAGGATGTAGCAGCTCCGATCCTGATCGGTAAACAGCCACCCATAGCCCTCCCCGTGGCCTTCGGTATAAAAGTGGTTATAGAAGAATCCACCCAACAGGCCGTACTCCCTGCCTTCTCCGCTCAGGGTAAAGTCCAGCTCATCCATGCCGTCCCACAGGGTATAGTCCAACGCGGCGGTGCCCACCACGCCCTGGAAGGTCATGGCGGCTTTACCCATACGCTGTTGGCCCCAGGTGCCGCGCAGTGTCAGTGTGGTAGAATGGATCTCCGCGCTTTCTTGTTCCACCATCATGGCGGGCAGTGTTTCATCCACGGCCTTCTTTACAGGGACAAACATGATGGCCGAAACACCCAACAGAATGGCGCAGATCACCGCGACCAGGATCCAGGTCCGCTTTTCCAGCCCGCCGTTTTGATGGTCGGTCAGCCGCTCACCGCTCATAGGCTAGTCACCGTATCCAGTGCCAGCTCCATCATATTGGTGAATTTGGTCTGCCGGTCCTCGGGGCTCAGTTCTTCGTTCTTACCGATGACATCACTGATGGACAGAATGCCCAGTGCACGCTTGCCGGCGTAGGCAGCGTTGGCATACAGGGCAGGCATCTCCATCTCCACACACAGTACCCCCATGGGGCGCCACAGGTCGGTGCGCTCCGGGTGGGCGGAATAGAAGCAATCGCTGGAGAGAACATTGCCGACCATATGCTTCAGGCTCCGTTCCTCGGCCAGTTTGGCCGCGGTGGAAAGCAGCTTCCAATCCGCGATGGGGGCATAGGTGCCGGGCAGCTGGAACTGCGCCATGTAATTGCTGTCGGTGCAGGCGCCTTCGGCTATGACAATATCGCCGAGATGCAGGTCGGGGTGCAGCGCGCCGGCGCTGCCAAAGCGGATAATGTTCTCTACATCGTAGAAATGGAACAGCTCATAGCTGTAAATGCCGATGGAGGGGATACCCATGCCGTGGCCCATAATGGAAACAGGCACGCCATGGTAGGTGCCGGTGTAGCCCAGCATCCCGCGCACAGTATTAAAGCATACAGGGCTTTCCAGGTAGTTTTCGGCGGTAAATTGGGCGCGCAGCGGGTCGCCGGCCATCAGTACATTGGGGGCTATCTGGCCCTTTTGGGCAGCATTATGGGGTGTAGACATAAACAATTTCTCCTTTGCGTTTTAGTTTTTTCTCTATTCGCATTGTATCATATCCGCCCCCGGCAGTCGAGAGTTTTTTGCCGTTTCGCACAAAAAGTCCGGCCCCAGCCGTTGCGAAGCCTGTCGGAATATGATAGAATAAGAAAAAACCGGGGGAGAGAATATTTTATGAATACTATGGTGATCGGAATAGCGGGCGGTACCGGCAGCGGAAAAACCACCGTGACCGAAAAGCTGCAGGAATACTTTGGCGCAGATGTAAGCGTGCTGCACCACGACAGCTACTATAAACGCCATGATGAGCTGCCCTTCGAAAAGCGCAAGCTGCTCAACTACGACCACCCCGATTCCTTCGATACCTCGCTGCTCATCGAGGACCTGCGCTCCCTCAAGGCGGGGCATACCGTCCATTGTCCGGTGTACGATTATTCCATCCACAACCGCACCGACCGTACCGAGGAGGTGCATCCCACCAAGGTCATCATCGTGGAGGGCATCCTCATCTTTGCCGATGAGGAGCTGGCCAGCGAAATGGATATCAAGATCTTTGTGGATACCGATGCCGATGAGCGCATCCTGCGGGATGTACGGGAGCGCGGCCGCACGCTGGAATCGGTGGTGGAGCAGTACCTCACCACGGTAAAGCCGATGCACGAGCAGTATGTGGAGCCCAGCAAGCGCCGGGCGGATATCATCATGCTGCAGGGTGGCCACAATCTTGTCGCGCTGGATATGCTCATCGAGCGCATCCGCAGCCACATCGGCCAGGAGATATAAGCGCAAAGCGAAAAACAGGGCGTCCCATCAGCGGGACGCCCTTTCTGCATGTTTTTCAGTCTACCGATTTCATTGACTCGACCATATTGATCTTCTTCAGCCGGTAGTGCATCACCCAGTTCACCAGGAAGGAGAACAGGAAGGTGATGAGCGCCGCCATCAAAAAGCTCGGCCAGTAGATGCTCCGCCCGAACATGATGGAATCCACCTCGGCTGTTGCCACCACAAAGCGGGTGAGCGCTGTGCCCAGCAGCAGGCCCAGTCCAGTGCCCAGTATGGTCAGGATGACGCTTTCCCGGTAGATGTAGGCGGAAACCTCACCATCGTAGAAGCCCAGAACCTTCAAGGTGGCGATCTCCCTTGTCCGCTCGGTGATGTTGATATTGGAGAGATTGTACTGCACCACAAAGGCCAAAAGTCCCGCCGAAACAATGAGCACCGCCACTACATAGCCCAGGTTATCGGTCACATTTTTGTATTGCTCCACCAGCTCCGCATCGCTGGAGATCATCTGCACCGTGCCGCCTGCCAGCAGCTTTTCGCTTGCCGCGGCCCAGTCGTCCCGGTCCGCCAGGTCCACTATCACGGTATTGTATTCCGGCGCCTTGCCAAAGACCTCCTCATAGTATTCCGCGGAGATATAGACAAAGTGTGAGGCATAGTTCTCGCTCACTCCGGCAATGGCCAGCTCATAAGTCCGGTTATCGCCGTCCCGCAGCGTCAGGGTATCTCCGGCTTTCAGCCCCAGCATGGTGCCCAGCTTTTCGGTGATGATGGCCCCCTCCTTTTCGGGGGTCAGCACTCTGCGGCTCACCCGCTCCTGCAGGCTGATAAAGTCGGTCAGCCGGGTATAGTCCTGGCTCACGGTCAGGTTCACCTCGTAACTGTGCCTTTCATCCACTGCGGTGATAGCCGCCCGGTACTGCGGCATCCACTCTTTAATATCGGGGTCGCTTTCCAGCTGGTCAAACAGCGCCTGCTCCTCTGCCTCATCCTCGGCGGAATACCCCGCTAGCAGATCATAGCGAAATACCTTCTGAAACTGGTTCTGCACGATGTCGTTGATGGCGTCCTTGAGGCCGTAGCCGGTCAGCACCAGGGCAGCGCAGCCCGCGATACCCACTATGGTCATCAGCACCCGCTTTTTATACCGGAACAGATTGCGTACCGTGACCTTATGGCTGAAGGAAAGCCGCCGCCAGATAAACGGCACCTTTTCCAGCAGCACCCGCTGCCCGGCCGGGGGCGCTTTGGGCCGCATGATGTTGGCCGGCATCTCACTGAGAACTCCGCGGCACACATTGCAGGTCACCAGGGTGACGCATCCCAGTGCTACCACCACACAGATGGCCGCCACGCCCCAATGGAACGGGGCTTCCACCGGCGGTAGGTCGTACATGATGCAGTAGGCATCGTAAATGACGGTGGGGAACAGCTTGAAGCCCACGGCGAGCCCCAGCCCGCTGCCCAGTACCGTCGCGCTCAGCGAGTAGATAAGATATTTCTTTTGGATCTCCCGGTCGGTATAGCCCAGTGCCTTCAGCGTGCCGATCTCAGTGCGCTGCTCCTCCACCATACGGGCCATTGTGGTCAGGCACACCAGTGCCGCCACCGCCAGGAAGAATACTGGGAAAATGGTAGAAATGTTATCGATTCTTGCGGCGTCATCGCCAAATTCGCCCACACCCAGTGCCAGCTCCTTGCGGGTATACAGGTACCACTCCGCCGGTGAGAGCTTTTCCAGCATTTTTTCGGCATCGGCCAGCTGCTGCTTGCCGCGGTCCAGCTCCGCTTTTCCGTCCGCTATTTTCTGCCGGGCATCGGCACTCTTTTCCTCAAATTCCTTTTCGCCGTCCGCCAGCTTCACCCGCGCTTCGGCCAGCTCCTTTTCGCCGTCATTCAGCTGCTTTTCGGCTTTCTCCAGCTCGGATTTATAGGTATCCAGCTGCTTGCGGCTCTCCTCCAGCTCCTTTTTGCCGCTTTCGTACTGGGCGGTACCGGCGTTTATCTGCTTTTCCATCTCGGCAAAATAGCTGTTCACGGCGGTCTGGGTGGCCTTTACCGTTTCCGGGGTCACATTGCCGTCGGCATCGTACAGCTTATCCCCCAGGTTCAGCTTTTTTCCGTTTTGGTCGGTCAACTCGTTCAGCGTGGGGGCCAAGCTATCTGCCAGGATGGGCAGCAGCACCGACCCTTCCGAGAGATTCGCCATCCGCCCCATTATCGCATTGATCTGCGCCTTGCCGGCGGTCAGCTGCGCCTTGGCGGCATCTACGGCCACCATCTGCAGCTTGGCAGCCTCCAGCTGCTGCTTGCCCTCCTCGTATTTCTTTTCGTATTCCGCATACTGCTTTTTCTGCTTTTCCAGCTCGGCCCGGCCGTCGGTCAGCTCCTTTTCTCCGTCCTCGATCTGCTTGCGGGCATCCGCCAATTCGTTGGCGGCATCGGTCAGCTGCTGCTCGGCATCAGCCAGCTGTTCTTCGGCATCGGCTATTTTGTCCCGTGCTTCCGGTATCTTTTCATTCAGATAGTCCGCCATCTCCTGCATCCGCAGTTCCCCACGGGCTTCTCCCACCGGCTCCAGCGCATCTTTCAGTGCCGCGGCTAGGGTGTCATATTCCTCGGTGTAGCAGTTTAGGTCACCGGAGCCCTCCGCGGTCACATACAGTTCGGTATAGTATTTAGCGGTAAAGTTCTCCTCCAGTACATACAGGTAGGCATCCAGCGAACCATCCCCCACCGTGGTGCTGCCGCGGCGGGTCATATCCAGGTACATCGGGGAATTGACGATCCCCACGATGGTATATTCGGTGTGCTCCAGCTCATTTTCCAGGTCATCTGTTGGGTCGGCGCTGCCCAAAGAAAGCGTCTGTCCCAATTCAAAGTGGTACTTATACTGTATCTTCTCATCAATGACACATTCATCCGCCGCCTGTGGTAGCTGCCCTTCCAGTACCCGCAGCCGGTTCATGGTTTCGGGACTATCCGGGTTCTGGGGCAGGGAAAACACCCTTGTTAGGAAGTTATCGTGGCACAGGGTCAGGCAGTCCACATATTTCCCGGCATAAACCTGCTTTACGCCATCCACCGCCGCTACGGCGGCCACATCGTTTTCACTGAATCCCAAAGTGGAGAGCACCTTTACATCCATGGCGTTGTAATCGATATAGTAATCGCTGGCGGTATCCCGCATGTCATCACCGGTGGCCCGCACCCCCGCAAAGAAGCCAACACCCAGCGCCACAATGAGCAAAATGGAACAAAAACGGTTCATGGTTTTACGCATGGTGCGCATGGTATCTTTCCGGAATGCTTCCGTCATGAATATGCCCTCCTTTCTTTTTGGTTTCTGCCGGTTCCCGCCTGGCGGACGCCGTAAAATGGGCGATGGCTGCGTTGGCGCCTTGACAGGCATAAGCCCGCCTCCGCTTCGCTCTACCGGGCATCAGCCTGCCTGCGGCCCCTGCCTTGCCCTCCCCGCATTTTCCGCCACCCGCCTTCTTACCACTCTATTGTGGCAATATCGGCAGGGTGGGGATTATAAATATTGCTGGCGACCTTGCTGTTTCGTATCGTAATGACTCGGTCGGCCATTGGGGTGATGGCGGTGTTGTGCGTCACTACGATCACCGTCATGCCGCCCTCCCGGCAGGCGCTCTGCAAAAGCGAGAGGATCTGCTTGCCGGTATTGTAGTCTAGGGCGCCGGTCGGCTCGTCGCACAGCAGCAGCTTGGGCCGCTTGGCCAGCGCCCGCGCGATGGAAACCCGCTGCTGCTCGCCGCCGGAAAGCTGCGCCGGAAAGTTATCCAGCCGGTGCCCCAGCCCTACGGCTTCCAGCGCCTCGGCCGCCGGCATCGGATCCTCGCAGATCTGAGCCGCCAGTTCCACATTTTCCAGCGCCGTTAGGTTTTGCACCAGGTTATAGAATTGGAACACAAACCCGATATCATGCCGCCGGTAGCCGATCAGCTGCTTGGGGGTGTACTGCACAATGTCATTTCCATCCACCAGCACCTGCCCCTCATCGGCGGTGTCCATCCCGCCCAGGATGTTCAGCACCGTGGTTTTACCGGCGCCGGAGGGCCCCACAATAATGGCGAATTCGCCCTTTTCTATGGTAAAATTGATGCCGTCGCTGGCCGCCGTCACGATTTCCCCAGTGCGGTAGCGCTTATACACATCCTTCATTTCCACAAATGCCATCCTGTCGCCCTCTTTCTCTCTCCCGGCTTATTTCTGGTTGCCTTTTTGTCCGGATTGAATTATACTGATTTTATCACTTTTCATTGGGGATTTTCAACTGCCCACCGGCAGCGGGAACCCAAAAATTTGTTATTTAACGGAAAGTTTACATTCTGTCCGCAAAAGGGAGGAACTTCATCATGGCAAAAAGAGATTTGGCCGCCGAGCTGCTGCGGGAGTTGGGGCAGGACCGTACCCAGTACCACTCCGGGGAGGAGCTTTCCGTCCGGTTGGGCGTCAGCCGCACCGCGGTGTGGAAGGCTGCCTGCCGCCTGCGGGAGCAGGGCTATGCCATTGAATCGGTCACCCGGCTGGGTTACCGCCTTACTGCCCTGCCGGATGGTATGACAAAGGAACTGTTGGAGCAGTACCTGCCGCAGGGCAGGGGAGAGACCGTCATTTGCTACGAGGAGACCGATTCCACCAATACCCGCGGGATGCAGCTGGCCCTGGAGGGCGCGCCCACCGGCACTGTTGTACTGGCGGATCGCCAAACCCACGGCAACGGCCGCCTGGGCCGCAGCTTTGCCTCTCCGGCCGGGCAGGGGGTCTATCTCTCTTATCTTCTCCGCCCGGATTTCGACCCCGCCGCGCTCAGCCTGCTTACCAGCTGCGCCGGGTTGGCTGTCTGCCAGGTGCTGGAGCAACATGGCCTGGCCCCTGCCATCAAGTGGCCCAATGATATCATCCTCGACCGCCGCAAGGTCTGCGGCATCCTCACCAAGCTCACCAGCGATGCCGAAAGCGGCACCATCAATGGCGCGGTCATCGGTATCGGCGTCAATGTCACCCAGCAGCCGCAGGATTTCCCCGAGGAGCTGCGGGATAAAGCCATCTCGGTGCGGGAAGCGGGTGCTGCCGTTCCCCGGGCCGCCATTGCCGCCGGTATCATCACCCGCCTGGATGGCCTCTTCCTCCGCCAGCACATTCTTTCCCAACCGGCCGAAAACCTGATCGGGGAACTGACCCGCCGCAGCTGTACCATCGGCCGCCGGGTGGAGGTCATCAGTCCCACCGGCCAGTATGAGGCGCTGGCCGTTGCCATTGCCCCCGATGCCGGTCTCATCGTTGAGCTGCCGGATGGTTCCCGCCGCACCGTTTCCAGCGGGGAGGTCAGCGTCAGAGGTCTTTTGGGCTATACTTAATAAAGGAGCTTCTCTTACTATGTCACACCCTACCGAGCGCTGTGAATTGACCAATCTGTGCATGATCACCGATGCCGAGAACCGTATCCTCGTGCAGGATCGTACCGATCCCAGCTGGCCGGGCATCTGCTTCCCCGGTGGCCATGTGGAACCCGGCGAATCTTTCGTCGCTTCGGTCATCCGCGAGGTACAGGAGGAAACCGGCCTTACCATTCAGGATCCCATTCTCTGTGGCGTCAAGCAGTTCCCACGGGAGGATGGTGCCCGCTATGTGGTGCTGCTATTCCGTGCCACCCGCTTCACTGGTACGCTTACTTCCTCCTCGGAAGGTAAAATGCTTTGGCTGACCCGCGAGGAACTGAAAGGCCGCCACCTTACTTCCGATTTTCTCGAAATGCTCCGCGTCTTTGAGAACCCCACCCTCAGCGAGTTCTACTATTATCAGGCTCCCGGCTCCGAAGAATGGCGCCACTCCCTGCTGTGACCCACCGGCGGGGCGCCCCTCCGCTTTTGTCGTGCCGCACCTCCGTTTCGCTCCGGGCGGCCCTCCCCGCTCCGGTGCGCCCCGCCTGCCCATTTATCCCAATCCAAGAAAAATCCCCCGACCACACCCGGCCGGGGGATTTCCCTTCTCTATGCTTTATCGTGAAAGGAGTATGCTTAGTCTTTCTTGCGGAACTTTTCGGGCACCACATACAGCCCGCCGGAGCACTCCGCGATCTCCTCCAGGTTCTTGCAGGCCAGCAGGTCCTTGGTGGCCATGCTGCGGTCAATGCCCAGATCCTCGGGATAGGCTACCTTGCCCGCCTTGCGGAAGGCCTCGATCTGCTCCTTGGTTACCATCTCGCCAAAGGGAGTGCCCTGGGCGATGGAAGCCAGCATCAGACGGCGCTCCTCGGCGTCCTCAGCCATGTAGCAGTAGGCAATGCCCTGCTCGGTCACGGTGTGGCTCACATCCTCACCGTAAACCATAATGGGCGGGGCCTCCATACCGGCGTCACGGCCGATGGCGATGGCGTCCAGCTCCGGCACGAAGTTATTGCCCTTCTTGCCGCTGCTCTTCAGCATCTGGATAACGATCTTCTGACCGCCGCGCAGCGTGTCCTTGCCTTCAACAAGGCTGTGGTAGGCGGGGCTGCTGTGACGGCGTCCGCCGGGGTTGTGGCCCATATTGGGCGCACCGCCAAAGCCGCTCAGACGGCCGGCGGTCACGGTGGAGGAGTTGCCGTAGTAGTCCATCTGAAGGGTAGCGCCCAGGAAAGAGTCAATGGCATACAGACCCGCCACCTGTGCCAGGGTACGGTTGCTGCGCAGGGTGCCGTCCGCACCGGTAAAGAAGATATCGCTGCGCTCCTCGGTGTATTTTTCCATGCCCACTTCACCGCCGAAGGCGCAAACGCTTTCGACCCAGCCCGCTTCGATGGCGGGGATGAGGGTGGGATGGGGGTTCAGCACCCAGTTGCGGCAGATCTTGCCCTTCAGGCCAAGCTGCTCGCCGTAGGTGGGCAGCAGCAGCTCAATGGCCGCGCCGTTAAAGCCGATGCCGTGGTTCAGGCTCTGCACGCCGTGCTTGGCATAAATGCCCTTAATGACCATCATGCCCATCAGGATATCGGCATCCTTGATGAACTGGGGGTCACGGGTGAACAGCGGCTCCATGGGGTAGGGCTTATCGGCAGGGACGATGAAATCTACCCAGCCGCCGGGGATATCCACACGGGGCAGGTCCTCTACGATCTCATTCACCTGCGCAATGACAATACCGCTCTTGCAGGCGGCGGCCTCCACCAGCGTGGGGGTCTCCTCGGTGCTGTAGCCGGTAAACAGGTTGCCGTCCTTGTCGGCCTTGTCGGCAGCCACCAGGCATACATTGGGGATGAGATCCACAAACAGGCGGGCATAGATTTCCAGGTATGTATTAAAGTTGCCGATCTTCACCTTGCCCTCGGCCAGCATCTCGCTGAGTCGCTGCGCCTGCGTACCTGCAAAGGCGAAATCTACCGTGCTGGCAATGCCCTTCTCAAAGTAATCCAGATGCTCGCTGCGGGAAATGGAGGGAATGATCATGGTCAAGTCGTGCACCACTTTGGGGTCCACTTCTGCCAGAGAAGCCGCCAAGAAGGCCGCCTGCTTCTGATTGTCGCCCTCCAGCACCACCTTATCGCCGGGATGGATCACAGCCTCCATCAGCTTTACTATGTTTTCTGTCGCCACCGTTTTGCCGCTGCAAAGGGCCGCGGCTGCGTTCAGCCGTTCCTCCTTGGAACGGCGCTGATTATCCCAGGACATAGTTATAGAACCACCTTTCACTTTCACTCTCAACAAAATTCGGCCTAATAGCCCATGTTAAGCTTTAGTATAGCATTGACTTTCTATAATGTAAAATATATAATATGACTAAGATCAATAACACGCACGCTATATGCACATTGCACGAGGTATCTTCATGGAAATTACACATCTGCGTTACTTCAAAAAAACAGCGGAACTGGAACATATCACAAAGGCGGCCCAGGAACTGCATGTGGCCCAGCCTTCTCTCAGCCGCACCATCAGCATGCTGGAGGATGAGCTCAAGGTCAAGCTCTTCAACCGCAAGGGCAAAAGCATCGAGCTGAACGAATACGGCATCATCGTGCTCAACCACACCAACCGCATCCTCAAGGAGCTGGAGGCCATCCACCGGGAGATCGACGATGCCCGGGAAAACAGCGTCATGAATGTCACCTTCTCCATGAATGCCGCTTCCACCCTCATCCCGCGGCTGGTGCGCGGCTTTAAGGAAGAACACAGCGATATCCGTCTGCACATCCTGCAGGAGGACCTGGTAGAGGATAGTGGCCAGAGCTGCGATCTCACCCTCTTCGCGGGCAGCCAGCCGGTTTCCGGCCCCTATTGCACTACCCTTATCGAAGAGGAGATTCGCCTGGCGCTGCCGGTCACCAATCCGCTGGCCCACTTCGATTCCCTCACCCTCGATCAGGTCTCCAAGGAGGAGTTCATCTGTCTGCAAAAGGGCAAAAATCTCCGCAGCATCACCGATGCCTACTGTAAAATGGCCGGCTTCGATCCCAATGTCGTCCTGGAAAGCGACAGCCCGGAAACCGTCCGTGAGCTGATCCGCGCCGGCATCGGCATCTCTTTCATTCCCATCCTAACTTGGCAGGATATGGAGGATGAACACATCGCCCTAGTACCCATTTCCACCCCCCACTGCCGCCGCTACATCAATCTTTCCTGGCGGGAAAGCAGCTACCTTTCCCCGGCGGCCATCCTCTTCCGGGATTATCTCATCAAGCACTTTGCCGAACTGGTCAAATAACCCTTTGTCCCCGCCGTCCGGCGGGGGCTTTTGTTCCGCATCGCCAAATCTCATCCGAAAAATTCGCAAAATCAAGAATTATTCCTGAATTTATGGTTGATTTTTCAATCGAATTGTCCTATGATATAAGAGTAATATAGTATCAAATGATAGGAGGTGCCGCTGTGTCGCATCTTTCCAAGGTACAGGTCGCCATCCGGGATATCGATGTACTGGGGGAGGCCCTGCGGGCCATCGGCCTGCGCCGCGTGGCGGAGGTTCCGGAAAACTACGAGTTTGCCGGGACCTTCAATACCTGCGATGTCATCGCCGTCAATGCCGTCAACCGCGTTATGGCTTTCAAATTTGTGGATGGCGAGGCCGAGCTCCATTCCAATCTCGAACCCGGCGATTTCGAAAAGACCCGGGATGAATTGCTGCAAAAGTACGCTGTGCTGCTCCTGCGCAAAACCGTGGAACAGGAGGGCAAATTCCAGGTGCGGGAGCAGGAAACCCTGCCCGATGGCACCGTCCGCGTTAAGGTAGGAAGGTGGGTGTGACCTATGGCGGAACAGACTGTAACTTACCTCATTGGCAAGGATGGCAAGATCACCGTGGAGGTCAATGGCGTCCGCGGCCCCGCCTGCCGGGAGCTGGTAAGGGGAACCGTCGAAAAGCTGGGCGTGGAGCTTTCCGTCGAGCTCAAGCCCGAATACTTTGACCAGGCGGAGGAAAAGGAGCAGGAGAAAAACCGCTTCTAAGCCAAAGTGTCAGGAGAGGGGGGAGGCAGCATGGCGTCTGCGCTGTGGCTCGGTTCCATGGAACCGCAGTGGCTGGCTCCCTTTTTGTCCCTGCCGGTGCAGGTAATGGTCACGCCGGAGATGATGGCCCCCGTCCTGCCGGGCCAGCGCTTTTTTACTCCCTCGGATGATAGGGAAACGATCGCCGCAGCCATTTCCGGCCGGGATATCTACTACCTCTCGGTCACCAATTGGGAAAGCGTCGTGATCCCCGCAAACCATGGCCGCCTGCTGGCTTTGGGGCAGGTCCCGCCGCCCCCCGGCAGCCCTGTGGGTTTTCTTGCTACCCCGCCGGATGAGCAGTACCCGGCCCTATGCCGCCTGCTGCCCCCCGCCGAACCGGAAACCCTCTACATCGCCGGTGGGGAAGTGCGCTGCTCCGTCTGGGAGGAGGACTACCTCCCCCTGCTGGAAAGGCTGGGCCGCCTATGAAGGTGGGTAAATTCTACCGCAACCGGGAGGAACGCTGCATCAGCGGCGGTACCGGCTGCGGGGTCGTCTATCTTTCCGGCTGCGATATGCGCTGTGCCTATTGTCTGGTCCATGATATCTCGCAGGGGGGAAAGGGCATGCCCTACACCCCCCGCCAGCTGGCGGAGCTGCTGCTTTCTCTGCAGCAGCGCGGTGTCAGCCACATCAGCCTCGCCAATGTGGAACCCTCCGCCGACGAGGTCATCGAAGCCATTGCCATCGCAAAGAAACTGGGCCTTACTGTCCCGCTCTGCAATAATTTCAATGGCTATGCTCCGGCCGCCATGACCGAGCGCCTGCTGCCTTATTTTCAGGCCTACATCATGGATTTCAAATACGCCGATGATGCCTTGGGTCAGCGCCTTTCCGCCGTTCCGGCTTATCCCGCCCATGCCCGGGCCAATCTGGCCCTGCTTTCCGCCCGCTATGGCTCCAACCGCTATGATGCGGTCGGCCTTTTGCAAAGTGGTGTGCTGCTGCGGCATCTTATTCTACCGGGGCAATGGCAGAATACTAAGGACACCCTCCGCCTGCTGGCCCAAAATAATCCCTGCGGCTACCCCTTGTCCCTCCTCCCGGATTTTGTCCCGGAGGGCAATACCGCCGCTGTACTGCCGCCGCCCTATACCGTCCCCCCGGAATGCCTGCGCGGCTTTACGGATCTTGCCCATTCGCTGGGGCTTTTCCTCCTGTAATTTTCGCGGCTTCGGCCGGTGAAAATCGCAAATGGCTGCGTTGCCCCCTCACGATACATCAGTCCGCCTTTCGCCGGACAAGAGTATCGCGTCGGCGGCGCCTTGCCCTTTGCCGATTTTCCCTCGTCCTCGCCGCTTACATCCCATCGCACTTACACTCCCTTTCCCGAAAGGAGAAAAAATATGAACTTCCGTGAAGAATTCAATCTGTCCATCCGCGCCCGCTGCGCCGTGCTGTATGTCACCACCCGGGAGGAGGAACGCCTCCTTTCGGTAGTGAAGGACTGCGCCGCCGAGCTGGAAAATATGCGGGTCGTCAGCTGGGATTTCGCCTCCGGCTTTGATGTCGGCGTGGCTGTGGGCAAGGGCAATCCCATCGCCGTTCTGGATTTCATCGCCAAAGAACCCGCCGATACCCCCATTCTCTATGTCCTCAAGGATTTCCACCGTTTCCTGGAGGACAATATGGTCTGCCGCATGGTAAAAAACCTTGCCGCCCAGCTCAAGCCCCAGCAGAAGAGCATCCTCATCGTCAGCCCGGTGTATAAGGTCCCGGAGGAGCTGACCTCCTCGGTCAGCGTTCTGGAATTCCAGCTGCCCACCCTGCCGGAGCTGCGGGAGTACATCACCAATATCACCCAGAATGTCGTGGTGGATATGGATAAGGAGGGCTTCGAGCAGTTTGTGCGTGCCTTCCAGGGGCTCACCATCTCCACCGTAAAAACCATCCTCTCCAAGGCGCTTGCCCGCAGCGGTAAGATCAGCCTTGATGACCTTCAGCTGGTGCTGGAGGAGAAAAAACAGGTCATCCGCAAAACCCAGGTGCTGGAATTTTTCAATGCCGAGGAAACGATGGGCTCCATCGGCGGCATGGATGTCCTCAAAAGCTGGATCATCACCCGCGGCATGGCCTTTTCGGAGCAGGCGCAGCAGTTTGGCCTGCCCTACCCCAAGGGCGTCCTCATCGTCGGCATCCAGGGCACTGGCAAGTCCCTCTGCGCCAAGGCCATCAGCCAGCAGTGGCACATGCCGCTCCTGCGGCTGGATGTCGGCCGGCTGATGGGCAGCTATGTCGGCGAGTCGGAAGCCCGCACCAGGGAAATGATCCAGATCGCCGAGGCCATGGCCCCCTGCGTCCTGTGGATCGACGAGGTCGATAAGGGCTTTGCCGGCATCGGCGGCGTGCAGGGGGATAGCGGCGCACAGGCCCGTGTTTTCGGCAGTTTGATCACATGGATGCAGGAAAAGAAATCCCCCGTTTTCATCGTCGCCACAGCCAATAATATCGAGCAGCTGCCGCCGGAATTCATGCGCAAGGGCCGTTTCGATGAAATATTCTTCGTCAATCTTCCTACCGAAAAGGAACGGGTGGAGATCTTCCGGCTGCACATCAGCCGCCGCCGGGATATCGCCGTCAAGAATTACGACCTGGCCGCCCTGGCCAAAGAGACCAAGGGCTTCTCCGGCGCCGAAATTGAACAGGTCATCAATGACGCCATGTTCACCGCCTTTTCGCAGCAGCGGGATTTCACCACCGAGGATATCCTCGCCGCCATCCACAGCACCATTCCGCTCTCGGTCAGCTTCCGGGAGACCATCAATAAGCTCATTGCCTGGGCGGGCAGCGGCCGGGCCCGTATGGCCAGCAGCCAGCAGGAGGCCAATGAATCCGCCGCGGGCGACCAGTTGTATTACAGCTACCAAAACGGCACAGGGGATGGCATCCAATGAAACCTTTCGCCAATGACCCCTCCCTCGACCGGGTCCTGCTCATCAGCCGGGAGGAAATGGGCGGCGCAGCCGGCGGCTTCGATCCGCTGCACCCGGTCTACACCCAAACCGAAGGCGCCGATCCCTTCACCTACCGCAATGACTTCTGCCACATGCGCCTTTTGGCCGATGGCACCGTGGAGCTGACTGAATCTGGCCGGCCCGCCCGCTTTGCGGAGGAATGGCGGCGGCTGCTTTCCCAGCTGGCCGCCTGCCGCACCCTCACCGATCTGCGCATCTATGATTACGATGGGGATGAGCCGCCCATGGCGGCCGCCCTTACCACCTATGGCCGCCTGCTGCTCTACGGCAATGCCGGGGAATATGCCCCGGCTGCCGGGTGGCAGGGTGTTGCCCGTGTTTTCTGGGATACCGATGGCTTCGGCGCCCTCTGCGAGGATGAAATGTTCCGCGCGGTGGGGGCCCTTTCGGCATTGGATGGCATCGGGGAGATCGAGCAGGCGGTCGGATCGGCGCTGCCGGGGCATTGCAGTCCGGTGGCCTATCTGCTGCAAAAAAACGGCACCGTCACCCTCTTCGACCGCAAAAATAAGTCCATCCAGCGCCCGCGGGAGCGTGTGCAAAAAATAGCCCTTGTCAGGTACAATCCCTACGGTGTTTCCACCTGGGTCGCCCTTTCCAAGATCACCGGCCGCTTTTTGTGCAGCGAGCCCCGCGATTCCATCTCGGCCGATTTCTTCGGCGGGGATTACACCGATATCATCGCCCCCAACCGCTTCCGCCAAAAAATCGCGGATTTTGCCGCCGTGCCCCGCCGGTATCTCGCCGTCCTCTATCAGAACGGCTATCTGCGGGTGTTCGGCTCCGGCTACCACAGCGGGGATATCCTCTGCGAGGATGTCCGGGGTATTGAGCTGGAGGGGGAGGAGCTCATCGCCTATCTCCCCGCCGATCTTTCCTACGCCCCCGCCATCGATCTGGAGGAGCCGGAGGAGGGCGATACCCTTTCCCCGGCGGAAAGCATCGTCACACTGGGCCAGCCGGTGGATCTTCCGGCCATTCTCTCCCTGCTGCGGCAGCGGGTGGAGGGTTGGCGCCGGGCTGAGGAGCTGGCGCCCCCCGCCGCCAAAAAGCCGGTGCGGGCCATCCGCCGCAGCGAAAGATACATCTACTTCCTGTACCGGGATGGCACCGTGGAAGCCGCCCTGCTTACCCACACCGGCCACAGCCCGCACGGTGAAAACGCCGTTTCCCACTGGAAAAATGTCCGGGAGGTCATCCCCGGCCGCCACCAGACCTTGGCCCTCTGCGAGGATGGCTCTGTACTGGCCGCGGGCCGGGGCTATGGCCAGCCCTATGCCGTTTCCGCCTGGAAAAATGTCACACAGCTTTATCAGTCCTCCGGCCTGGCGGCCGCCGTTACCGCGTCGGGCATGGTCTATGCCCAGTGGGCCGATACCAACGAGCCGGTGCAGGGCACCGAACAGTGGCGGCATATCACCCAGCTGGCCCTGGGGGATGATTTCATCCTGGGGCTGACGACCGCGGGCCGGGTGCTGGCTGCCGGCACCAATGAGGAGGTCACCGCCGGGGTAAAGAACTGGGCAAACATTACCCAGATCGCCGCCGTTTCCGAGGCGGCCGCTGCCCTCACCGGGGCGGGAACCGTCCTCTCCTGCGGGCACCCCCGTTTCCTGCAGTACCAGGGAATGGAGGAATGGCGTCACATCCGCCAGCTCATCGCTTTCCAGAACGGCGGCTCGGTTTTTGTCGGGCTGGATGACGAGGGACAGGTGCATTTCAGCGGCAAATGGAGCCATGGGGCTCTCTGCCGCACCGATAGCATTGCCCTCGAAAAATGGTCGGGGCTTCGGCGCATCTGGCAGGAGGGCTACTACCTGCTGGGCGAAAAGCGGGATGGCTCGGTCATCTGGGAAAGCACCCCCACCGAACGGGCGGGGCTGCCCCCGGCTGATGACCATATCACCGACTGGACCGAGGTGACCGATTGGGTCATCGAGGGGGAATACCTCATGGCCATCTTCCGGGATGGCTCCATCGGCTGGGAGGGCACCCGCCGCCGACCGGAGAAGCGCCGCATCACCGAAAGCTGGCGGGATATCCGCCGGTGCCTTTTGTGGAGCATTGCCGGGGGCCGCAGCAACGCTATGGCCGTGGATGCCGCGGGAAGGCTCTTTTCTGACCAAAGCGGCCTGGAGGGCGAGTTTTTCCGGCAGTTTACCGGGGTGCGCCGCATGGCGGTGTTCCAGCCCTTTTTGCTGGTGCTGCACGGGGAGATCCTCTCCTTCGTGCTGTTTGGCAAAAACGGCTTCGAGCGGCACGACCTGCCCCAGGTGGAGCAACTGCTGACCGCCGAGGAGAGCAAAACCGTGGTGGTCACCTTCACCGATGGCCGGGTGCGCTCCTTTGGCCAGACCCTATATGACAGCACGGTGGACCCCGCGGCGAAAGCCGTCCGCTTCTACGGCGACCGCAGCGATTACCTCGAAAACGATACCGACCCGTTCCGCCACTTTGAGGGGGTCATCGGGCTGCAGGGGGCTGGTACGCCCTTTGTCCTCTCGGCCCATAATTCCAAAGTCAGCGAGAACTTTTACTCGGTGCAGCAGCTCATGTATTTTGCCGGCATCCGCTATGCCGCCGCGGTGGAACCGCTGGGCGACCTGCTTTTAGCCGACGGCACCTGCCGCAGCCGCCGGGGCGATCTCTTTGCCAAGTGGGTGGGCATTATGCAGCTTTCCAGCTGTCCCACCCATACCGTCGGGGTCACCACCTTCCACACGGCCGTGGTCTACGGTGATGGGGAATACGGCAGCTGCAGCGTGGATGCCTATATGGGGATCGTCCAGGCCTTTGCCCTGCCCCATGCCACCGTTCTGCGCCAGGCCGATGGCACTCTGATCTCCCTCTGCGAAAAGCTGAGCGAGACCCCCTACGAGCCGCTGCCGGTCACATCGGGTGTGACCATGATGGCCAAGACCGGCAGCCACTTTGCCCTGCTGTGCCGGGATGGCAGCCTGTGGTGCTGTGAAGCCCAGGCCTTTGCTGATAAGATCCGCTGGCGGGGCAGCAGTGAGTACTACACCCGCCCCTGGGGCCCCTGGCAAAAGCTCTTTACCGATGCCACCCGCATGACCGTCACCGGCGAGGAGATTCGCATTTGGCGGCACGATACCCACTACAGCTACATGGAGCCTACCCTGGAGCAGAATACACTCTCCGGACAGGAACCAACGATTATACAGTAAGTATAAATCCTGCAAGGGGCCGGTCGGGGCGCAGCCCGACGCCCCTTCGTGGCGTCACCCGCCTTCGGCGGGGCCGCCGCTCCGCGGCCGGGGCTGCGCCCCGCGCCCGCCCTCCGCAAAATCTCAAACAAAGGAGAACCCCCTATGGCCCTCAAAGACCTGCTGCAAAGCCAGAAAACCATCCGGGAGCTGAAGACCGAAACCGCCGCCCTGCGGCTGGAAAAGGCCGAAGCCGCCCGCCAAAAGGAACAGCTGGAGGCCCATGCCGCCGCCGTAAGTCGGGAAGCCGACCGGGAAGCCGCCGGCCGCCAGCGGGAGCAGACCGAAGCGGTGGAAGCCGCCCAAAGAGCCCTCTTTGAGGCGATGCGCCCCCTGCTGCTGGCCCTGCCCACCGCCCGGCGGGCCATTGCCCAGAACCCCGCGCTGCTGGCCAGGGATATGATCGGGATGTTTGCCCCGGTGGATGATTTTGTGGGGGCGCTGGGCCTTACCGTCATCGGTACGGTGGGGGAGGAGACCCCCTACGACAGCGCCCGGCACGATTGCCCCGCCCTGCTGGCGCCGGGCACTCCGGTCATTGTGGCGACGGTGGGCTATGCCAAAGGGGAGCAGATCTGGGTAAAAGCAAGAGTAAAGGAAGTGATCTGATGGAACGCTACGCCGTCGATTTCGGCACCAGCAATACCGTGGTGGCCCGCTGGAACTTTGCCAGGGAGGAGCCGCAGACCATGAGCTTCCCGGCCATCACCGCGCCGGGGAGCGGCGCCATGCCGCCGGTCACCCCCTCCGTCCTCTACTACCGGGGGGAGGAAAGCTTCCTAATGGGCTACGAGGTCACCTCCCGCGGGCTGGATGATATCCGCAGCAGCCGCTATTTTTGGGGCTTCAAGCGGGGTCTTCTGCACCTCACCTCCCTCTACGAGGACCGCGGCCGGGAGTTTTCCGCCGACCATATCGCGCGGCTTTATCTCACCCGGCTGCTGGGCAATTTGGAGCTGAACGCCGATACCGTGGTCACCTTTACCGCCCCGGTCAATGCCTTTGATACCTACCGGGAGTGGATCTCCGCCTTTTTTGCGGAAAATTACCCCGATGTCCCTTACCGCCTGGTGGATGAATCGGTGGCGGCCGCTATTTCCTACGGTTCTACCCGGGCCGGTTCGGTGGTGTGCGTGGTGGATTTTGGCGGCGGCACCCTGGATGTTTCGGTGGTCCGCATGCCGGAATCCTTTGCCGGGGCGGCGGCCGGAGAAGCGGCCAAGGGCCGGGTGCTGGGCAAAGCCGGCGCCTTCCTCGGCGGCGATGATATCGACCGGTGGCTGCTGGAGGATCTGCTGATGCGGGCCGGCCGCACCGCCGAAGAGTGCGAGGAGATCCTGCCGCAGCTTACCACCCTGGCCCGGCAGATCAAGGAGGAGCTTTCCGCTCAAAGCGAGAGCAGCCGCAGCTTTTTTGATGCCGAGCATTTCAAGACCTACGAGTTCCGCTACACCCAGAATGACCTGCTGGATCTTCTGGAGGAGCACGATTTTTTTGTCACCCTCAATGATGTCCTCAATAACGCCGTCAACATGGCGGAAGCCGGCGGCATTTCCCGCAGCCAGATCGAGCGGGTGCTGCTGGTGGGGGGCACTACCCTCATCCCGGCGGTGCAGCGGGGCATCCGGGGCATCTTTGGCCGGGAAAAGGTGCAGTGCCACAAGCCGTTTGAGGCGGTGGCCCACGGGGCGCTGGCCTTCTCGCTGGGGCTCAATATCGTCGATTTCATCCAGCATTCCTACGCCATCCGCTACCTGGATTCCCTCACCAAGGAGCCGCGGTACAAGATCATCTTCAAGGCCGGCAGCGAATACCCCAGCGAAAAGCCGGTCACCCTGACGCTTTCCTCATCCTTCCGCAATCAAAAGGCGATCGAGCTGATGATGGCGGAGATTGAGCACAAGCGGATGGGACGGGTCTCCTTTGATGCCGATGGACGGTTTTCTGCGGTGGATGACAGCAGCGATACCGTGCGGCTGCTCAATTACAGCAAAAATTCCGCCAATGCCGCCGTCATTGCCAAGCTGGAGCCGCCCGGCACCCCGCTGGATAAGCGGCTGAATGTGGCCTTTTCCATCAATGCCCGCAAGGAGCTGACCGCCACCGTGCACGATAACCTCACCGGTCAGGATATCTATGTGGATATGCCGCTGGTGGCGCTGCGGTAAAGGGAAAAATCTTGCCTAAAAATTTACCCCGAAACCGTCACTTTGCCCCTCACTTTTTCGCAGCGATTCTGCTATAATAAACCCATAAGCAACCCACTACCCCTCGGGAGGAGGAACCGCATGAAAACCACAAAAACAGCCAAGGAAAAACTGGCCGGTCTGGTCCGGGTCATATCCATCCCGCCGGTGATGGTGACCGCCCTGCTGCTCATCCTGTATTTCTGGGGGCCGCAGCCCTTCTGCCCGGTCGGGGAGCTGGTCACCACCATTCTGCTGCTGGGCTTTGTGCCGGTGCTGGCTTATCCGGCGCAGCCGCTGTTCCCCCGCTACCGCAGCCGCGGCCGGGAGGGCCAGCGGGAGCTGGCGTTTGTCTTTACCGGGGTGGGGTATACCATTGCCTTTTTGTGGGCGCTGCTGGCGGGGGTCTCGCCGGAGATCCGCACCATCTGTGCCGGGTATTTTTTCTCGGCGCTGTTCCTTACCCTGTGCAACCGCGTGCTTCACAGGCGCGCCAGCGGGCACGCGTGCAGCGCGGCCGGGCCGCTTTTGTTCCTCATCTACTACTTTGGCTGGTGGATGCTGCTGCCCAGTATTGTGATCGGGTGGCTGGTGGCGTGGGCTTCGGTGGAACTTAAACGCCATACCCCCACCGACCTGCTGTGGGGCGCTTTGTGCAGCGCGGCGGGCTTTGCCATAGCGGTGCTGTGGTTCTAAGGCTTTTTGAAAGTTCCCCCACTAATACGGCAAAATTGCCCCTTTTTGCAGCCAAAAGGTTAATATTTCACTTTTTTTAACGAAAAGTTTACAATTGAGCCCCCAAAGGGGGCTTTTTTGATGGAGAGGTTTTTAATTTTCACCAGCTCGGTGAAAGGACATATTGCAAAAGGAACAAGTAAGGGGGCGCCCCCTCTTTGCAAAACGATCCACCGGATTATTTTGCAAATTCATCCCCCTGCGGAGTGCCCTCCGGTACAGGAAATTTCGCGCTCTGCACAGCGCGACCAAAGACCGCAAGCCTTTTGAAAAAGGCTTGACCGAAAACTTTTGCGGTCAGCTCCCTTTGGATTTGACTTAAAAGGAAAAAATCCCCCCACCCGATAGAGGTGAGGGGATTTTCTTTATTCTCAGTGGTCGCAGGTGGCGCAGGAGGGGCAGGCACCTTCTGCCTCTTCGCCCTCGTGGACATCCTTTTTGACATGGCCGACGATGGGTTCGGGATCGATGCCCTGGCGGGTGTAGTAATCGGAAAGGGCGGCCTTGACCGCCTGCTCCGCCAGTACGCTGCAGTGCAGCTTGGCGGGAGGGAGGCCATCCAGCGCCTCCACTACGGCACGGTTACTGAGGGCAAGGGCCTCATTGATGGAACGGCCCTTGATCATCTCGGTGGCGATGGAGCTGGTGGCGATGGCAGCGCCGCAGCCAAAGGTTTTGAACTTGACATCGGTGATGGTATCGCCATCGATCTTGAGGTACATCTTCATGATATCGCCGCAGCGGGCATTGCCTACCTCGCCCACGCCATCGGCATCGGGAATTTCCCCTACATTGCGGGGATTGGTGAAGTGATCCAGAACTTTTTCGCTATACATAGGCAATCTCCTTTACTTATCCTTGATTTTTTCCCAGACGGGGGACATGGCGCGCAGCCCCTCCACAATGGGCGGTACCTGGGCAATGATATAATCGATATCCTCATCGGTGGTGAGCTCCGAGAGGGAAAGGCGCAGGCTGCCGTGGGCGACCTCGTGCGGGAGGCCGATGGCCATAAGGACATGACTGGGATCCAGCGAGCCGCTGGTGCAGGCGGAGCCGGAGGAAGCGCAGATGCCGGCCATATCCAGCCGCAGCAGCAGCGATTCGCCCTCGATGCCCTCGAACGAGATATTAAGGTTGCCGGGCAGGCGGTGCTCCCGGCTGCCGTTTAAGCGGGTCTTTGGCAGCCGCAGCAGGGAATCGATCAGGCGATCCCGCATGGCGGTGATGCGGGCCATGTTTTCTTCCAGGCTGGCGGTCGCCACAGTGATGGCTTCGCCCAGCCCCACGATGGAGGCAAGGTTTTCGGTGCCGGCGCGGCGGCCCTTTTCCTGCGCGCCGCCATCCATAAAGATATCGGGCAGGATGCCCTTTTTGACATACAAGGCGCCCACGCCCTTGGGCGCGTGGAACTTATGGCCGGAGAGGGAGAGCATATCCACCCCCAGAGCCTTGACATCCACCGGGATATGGCCGACGGCCTGAACGGCATCGGTGTGGAACCAGGCGCCATGGGCGTGGGCAATGGCGGCCAGCTCCGCAATGGGCTGTACGGTGCCGATCTCGTTATTCGCCAGCATGATGGAAACCAGCGCGGTATCCTCCCGGATGGCCTTTTCCAGCTCGGCGGGGTCTACCAGGCCCTCCGGGGTGACGGGCAGGTAGGTGACCTCAAAGCCCTCCTTTTCCAGCGCCTTGGCGCTGTGCAGGATGGCATGGTGCTCAAATGCGGCGGTGATGAGGTGCTTTTTGCCCTTGGCGGCCCAGCGGCGCATGCTGCCCTTCAAGGCCCAGTTATCGGCCTCGGTGCCGCAGGAGGTAAAATAGATCTCGCCCGGCTCGGCATTCAGGGCGGCGGCCACCTGACGGCGGGCCTTTTCCACGGCGGTGCGGGCGGCGCGCCCGATGGAATAAATGCTGCTGGGATTGCCGTAATTCTCCATCAGCCAGGGGGTCATCGCCTCCAGCACGGCCGGGGTGACCGGGGTGGTGGCGGCGTTATCGGCGTAAACAAAGCGCTTTTCCACAGTGATACACTTCCTTTATCGTATATAGTACAGCCGGAAAATGTTCCCGGCTTTTTATCACGGCAATATAATATACCATCTCGGTATAATTTGCAATAGGGTAAGCGGATTTTTTATCAGGTTTTTTAGGGCTTGCAAAAAATCCGGGGCGGG